>NZ_DASWSJ010000176.1:0-2219 GCF_036402745.1 Actinophytocola sp.
CACCAGCGGCGTCCCGACAGCGCTCGTCGAGATCCGACGCCTCGGCCGCACCCTGAAACAGCGCGCGGCCGACGTTCTCGCGTTCTTCGACCACCCCGGGACCAGCAACGGCCCGATCGAACCGATCAAGGGGCGCCTCGAGCACCTCCGCGGCTCCGCCCTGGGCCTTCCGGAACCTCACCAACTACGTCGCCCGGAGCTTGCTTCCACCTACACCCTCAAATGCGATGAGCCAGTTTTCGTCGCTGTTGGGCGCGGAGATATTGACTGCGGCTGGCGGAGTTAGGGTCGCCGCAGCTGAGCTGGATCATGTAGATCCATGCATGGCCAGAGGTAGCTTCGTCGATGTCATGCTGATGTCATGCTGGAGTTTGGCTCTAATGCCGCTTCGCGGCAGCGGCCCGCCGACAGCAGCGCGATGACGGCGATGTCGTGCAACAGGCAGGCGGTGATCACCATCTCGTCGAGTCCGTTCTCCCTGGCCACCCGAGCGCTCTGCAGCAGGTGCGCCGCGTTCGCCGGGCCAAAGCGATTCGTCAGGCCTGCGTCACGCAGCGATGCCGGTAGCTCGTGTGGCTGCACCTGGGTTGATGGCGGGTGTTGTTCTGGCATGTGAATCTCATGGCGGGATTGCCTGTTGGGGTGTTGTCATGCACAGACGGTTCTTGGCCGCGGCACCTCGACCAAGCGCGGTCCGGTGGCAGTCATGCCGGATTTGACGATGTCGGTCAATTCGTCGAGGTGTCGGCGACGGGTCGAATGGAGTTGATCATCTGCGTGACCGGGCTGGTGTCCAGCGGGCAGCTCTCTGCCTTGTCGTCGATCACCGTGAGCCGTGGTGATGTCCTGGTCGCGGCGGGCCACTGGGCACCGTCGGGACCGCTGGGCACACCGGTCCGGGCGAACTCCGTCCAGGCATGCTCGATGGTGTCCGACACCTGGGAGTCCACCTCGTCGTAGTCCTCGCCCGGAATGAGGTGACCGAACAGGTATGGGAGCTCGGCGCAGTGGTAGGCGAGCATTCCCGTGCGGCGGTTGCCAGGTGAGACCCGCGCGAAGCGGTAGGCGTAGCTCGTGCGGCCCAGTTCGGTGAACCGGCGGTACGAGGCGAGCATCGGCTCCGTCCAAATGGCCGTGGTGAACAGGTTCGCCAACTCCTCGTACGGACTGCCCGTGAGCTGAGCCAGTAGGTCGCCGGCGCGCTGTCCACCCAGGACCTTGGCCATAGTCGCCAGGGTGGCGGGCGTGTAGAGCCGGGCGGGGTCCACCGCTCCGGGCGGTGCCCGGTAGGGCCCGGTGGGCGTGATGAAGAATCGCGCCTCGTCCTCGGTGTGACCGAACAGCACGGGCACGTCCGTTGGCCAGCAGGACAGGTCCTCGCCGACGACCTGCCCGTCCGTGGTCGGGTACCAGACCAGGTTGGCCGGGATGTGCACCTGTCCGTCTGACGGCGTGGTGCCCGACAGCATCCGTGACGCCTGGCGCACCTGGTCCACCGGCACCTGGCGCAGGTGCTCGATGTCGCTGCTGCCGAACTGCTCGAACAACCGGGCACTGGCCTGCACGACACGCACGCGGCGCATGTCAGGTATGGCCGCGGCGGATTCGAAGCCCGCACTTTGCAGGACAGCGCGGTGGAACAATCCCTGCGCGGACGGGGTTGCCAGCAAGGTGCGCACCGCGGTCGCCCCGGCGGACTGGCCGAAGACGGTGACATTGTCGGGGTCACCACCGAAAGCAGTGATGTTGCGGGAAACCCAGTCCAGTGCCGCAACGCAGTCCTGGACGGCGAAGTTCCCGCCAGCTTCGGGGTGAGCCACAAATCCGAACGCACCAAGTCGATAGTTGATCGACACGTAGGTCACGCCCCGTTGGGCGATGGCCGTGCCATGGCATTCCAGCATGGACCCGGAGCCATTGAGGAAGCCACCGCCGTGGATCCACACCATGACCGGTTGGCGGGCCCGCAGGTCGAGGGTGTGGGACCAGACGTTGAGGTCGAGGCAGTCCTCGCTCTGCGGCGCCCCGAGTTCCGCACCGGTATCCACGGTCTGGATCGCGGCGTTGCCGAAATTCGTCGCGTCGCGCACGCCCTCCCATGCGGCGGGTGGCTGCGGTGCG
This sequence comes from Actinophytocola sp., assembly GCF_036402745.1. Classification (GTDB taxonomy): domain Bacteria; phylum Actinomycetota; class Actinomycetes; order Mycobacteriales; family Pseudonocardiaceae; genus Actinophytocola. The sequence continues at coordinate 2,122 of NZ_DASWSJ010000176.1, forward strand.
GCCCAGCGCAGTGTCCCCACGGGCGCGCTGGCATAGGGAACGCCCCGGAACCGGAACACGCCCTGCCGCTGATTGCCTTCGAGGATTCCTTGTTCAAC
>NZ_DASWSJ010000177.1:0-23568 GCF_036402745.1 Actinophytocola sp.
CGGCGCGGAAGCCACCTTCGTGGCCCGCACCCTGGACAACGACCGGGCGCAGCTGACCAGCATCCTGTCCGCCGCCGCCCGGCATCGGGGTAGCGCGTTGGTGGAGATCTACCAGAACTGTCCGATCTTCAACGACGGCGCGTTCGACGTGCTCAAGGAGCCGGGACAGAAGGAGCAGCGGCTGATCCCGGTCGAGCACGGGAAACCGATCACCTTCGGTACCGACGGTGACCACGCCGTCATCCGCACCGACTACGGCCTGGACATCGCGAAAACCGCCGACGTGGACGCGGCCCAGATCGTCGTCCACGACGCCACCGTCCAGGACCCGTCCTACGCGTTCGCGCTGTCCCGGTTGTCGACCCAGGACCTCGCGCACGTGGTGACCGGTGTGTACCGCAACGTCCACCGACCCACCTACGACGACCAAACACGCCAACAGACCACCACCGCCACCCAAGCCAAAACCCCCAACCTCCAGGCACTGCTCAACGGCAACGACACCTGGACGGTCAGGTAGCGGGCGGGTAGTCGACCGGGTAGCGCACCGGCTCCTCGGTGCGGCCCTGCTCCCACTCCCGGTAGGCGCGGATCACCAACGTCAGGAACCGTGGCGTCCGCCTGCCGGGCAGGTGCCCGTCGACCGTGAGTATCGACGGTGCGTACCGGCGCGGCACCGCGTGAAATCCCTGCGGCGACATGGCTGCACTCCTTCCGCTCGGCACGCGACGCGCGCGGTGGCGGGGAACTTCCAGGATGCGAGCGGTCGCTCGAGCCCTGGTCGAGCCGGGGACGAACCCGCCCTCGTGTCCCGTGTGGACTCCCTGTCCATCGTTATTCGACCCTGCCTCCAGCCACGGTGAGGAAACTCACAGATAGGCGCTCACCGACCGAAGGGGGCGACAACATGGCGGAGCTGAGGATCCGGACCGTGCGGCACACCATCAGGGTGGCCGCTCCGCCGAAGCGGGTGTACCAGCTCATCGCGAACGTCGACCGGTGGCCGAGGATCTTCGACCCGGTGCTCTCCGTCGAGCACCTCGGGTTCGACGGCAGCGGCGAACGGGTCCGCTTCTGGGCCAGGAACGGCGACCGGCTGCGGAGCTGGGTGTCCTCGCGCGAGGTCAGCCCCAAGCGGCTGCAGGTGCGGTTCCGGCAGGAACGCGCGCAAGGCCCGCTCGCCTCGCTCGGCGGCCTGTGGCTGGTGCTGCCCAAGGGCGAGGACTCGCTCGTCGCGCTCGACCACTACTACCGCGTCGTCGACGACGACCCCGTCGAGGCCGCGCGGCTCGAGAAGACCATCACGACCACGAGTACCGCCATGCTGGCGGCGGTCCGCAGGGCGGCGGAACTGGACGAGGTCTGGCACTCCCTGCCGGACACCGTGCACGTGGACGACAACGTGGAAGGTGTGTCGTCGAAATGATCACCCCATTACGCAGGCTTCCTCGCCCGCCGCACGCGGACCTGCCCGTCGGCTCGGCCGACGTGCTGCCCCTGCTGGCGGCCACCGCCCACCCGCACCGCGCCGCGTTGCGGACCAGGACCCGGACCGTCACCTTCGCCGAGCTGGACCGGGACATCTCCCGGCTCGCCTTCGGCATCCGCCAGCTCATCGGCGGCGACGGCCTGCCGGTCGTCGTCTCCGCCGCGCTCGGCCTGGACTTCCCGACCGCGTTCTACGCCGTGCTGCGCAGCGGAAACGTGACCGCGCCGGTGAGCCCGCGGATGCCTGCCGAGACCTTCGCCGCGCTGCTCGACACCACCGGCGCGCGTGCCGCCGTGCTCACCCGCGCGATGTACGAGCGGGTCCGCCCGGTGCTCGCCGGCCACGCCGCGCTCGAGCAGGTGCTGCTGCTCGACGCGCCCGCCGAGGCCGGCCAGCTGACCTGCGCCGAGCTCGCCACCCAGGGCGGCCTGCTGGTCGAGCCGAGGGACCGCGACGAGAACGAGGTCGCCACCGTCGTGCTCGGCGCCGGCCGCTCCGCCGGCCTCACCCACCACGAGCTGAAGGCCCGCGCCGCGGCGGTCGCGGCCGCCGACGGGCTGGGCGAGGGCTCGGTGATCCTCAACGCGACGCCGTCCTACCACCCGACCCACCTCGCCGCCGGCATCATCAGCGGCGCCACCCAGGTCCTGTACGGCAACCCCGACCCGGCCGCCGCGGTCCGCGAGGCCGAGGCGACCGGCGCGAGCCACCTGTGCGTGCTCGGCGACGACGCCGCGACCGTCCGAACAGGACATACGACCCTCACGAGGGAGGCGATTGCGTCATGATCACCCCGGCCACCGTCTACCCCTGCTCCGTCCGGGACGCCATGACCCACTGGCCGACCGGGATGGCCGTGGTGACCACGGCCGACCGCGACGGCTGGTGGTGGGGCCTCACCGTGCACTCGGTCAGCCAGGTCTCCGACCGGCCGCCGATGGTGTCGGTCTGCCTCGACCGCGACGCCCAGTGCCGCCCGGCGTTCACCTCGGCCGACTGCTTCGCCGTGCACGTGCTGCGGGCCGGCCAGGAGGACCTCGCCGAGCGCTTCACCGACGGCGCCGCCGACGACTTCGAGGGCATCGCGGTCGAGTGCGGGTTCGAGGACGTGCCGCTGCTCGCGGACGTGGCCCTGCGGCTGGAGTGCAAGCCCGTGCACGCGGTTCCCGCGGGCGACCACGTGCTGCTGCTCGGCGAGGTGATGCGGGCGCGCACCGGGCCGCACGAGCCGCTCGTCTACCTCGAGAACGGCTTCCGCAGGCTCGCCCGCCCCGGCCAGGTCGCCTGACCTGACGCTCCGCAACCATCGGACCTCGTTCGTTGACCCTGTGCCAACAACCGAGGTAGCGTCCGCCCTGTCGGAACCGACGCGGAGCGTGCACATGAGCCATGACCCCACGACGCACGCAACGCTGTGCGCGTCGTTCCAGGACTTCGTCGCGCGGACCCCGGACGCCGTCGTGCTGCGGACACCCGGCGACGGGGTGCGCATCACCTGGCGGGAGTGGGACCAGCGGGTCCGCTCGATCGCCGCGGGACTGGCCGCGCTCGGCGTCGGCCGCGGCGACACGGTCGGCCTGATGCTGACCAACCGGCCGGAGTTCCACCTGGCCGACGCGGCCGCGCTGCACCTGGGCGCGGCGCCGTTCTCGATCTACAACACGTCCGCGCCGGAGCAGATCGAGTACCTGTTCGGCAACGCGGGCAACAAGGTCGTGTTCTGCGACGAGCGGTTCCTGCCGCGCATCAGGGAGATCTCCGGCTCGGTCGAGCACATCGTGTGCGTCGACGGTGCCGCCGAGGGCGCGATGTCGCTGGCGGACCTGGAGTCCCGCGGCGACCCGTCCTTCGACTTCGACGCCGCCTGGCGCGCGGTCGAGGCGAGCGACCTCGCGACGATCATCTACACCTCCGGCACCACCGGCCCGCCGAAGGGCGTGGAGCTCACCCACGCCAACCTGATCGCGCAGACCGACGCGGTGCGGGTGCTGTTCGACGTGGAGCCGGGCGACCGGGTGCTGTCCTACCTGCCGGCCGCGCACATCGCCGACCGGGTGACCGGGCAGTGCTTCGCGATCCTGTTCGGCATCCAGGTGACGTGCGTGGCGGACCTGACCAAGCTCGCCGAGGCGCTGCCGGACACCCGGCCGCACTCGTTCTTCGCGGTCCCGCGCGTCTGGCAGAAGCTCAGGGCCGCCATCGACCTGGGGCTCGCCGCGGAGACCGGGGCCAAGCGGCGGATCGCCGAGTGGGCCATCAGGACCGGCATCCGGGGTGCGCGGGCGGAGCTGTCCGGCCGCGCACTGCCCTTCACCCTGGCGGTGGAGCACCGGCTGGCGGACAAGCTCGTGCTGTCGAAGCTGCGCCACAAGCTGGGCCTGGACCTGTGCCGCGGGCCGGCCTCCGGCGCCTCCGCGATCTCGCCGGACATCCTGGAGTTCTTCTGGGGCCTGGGGATCCGGGTCTACGAGGTGTGGGGCATGTCCGAGACCGGCGGCGCCACCACCGCGAACGCGCCGGGGCACACCAAGCTCGGCTCCGTCGGGCGCGTGGTGCAGGGCATGGAGATCAAGCTGGCCGAGGACGGCGAGCTGCTCACCCGCGGGACAGCCCTGATGCGCGGCTACCGCAACGACCCCGAGAAGACCGCGGAGGCCGTCGACGCGGACGGCTGGCTGCGCACCGGCGACATCGCCGAGGTCGACGCCGACGGCTACGTGCGGATCGTCGACCGCAAGAAGGAGCTGATCATCAGCGCGGCCGGCAAGAACATGTCGCCGTCCAACATCGAGAACGCGATCAAGGCGGCCACGTCGCTGATCGGCCAGGTCGTCGCGATCGGCGACGACCGGCCCTACGTCGCCGCGCTCGCGGTCCTGGACCCGGAGGCGGCCGCGGCCTTCGCCGCCAAGCACGGCATCACGTCCGCCTCGCCGGCCGAGCTCATCGCGCACCCGGAGCTCCGCGCGGCCGTGCTGGCCGGGGTGAAGGCGGGCAACCAGAAGCTCGCCCGCGTGGAGCAGCTGAAGCGGGTCCGCCTCCTACCGTCCACATGGGAGCCCGGCGGCGACGAGCTGACCCCGACGATGAAGCTGCGCCGCAAGCCGATCGCGGAGAAGTACGCCACCGAGATCGAGACCCTGTTCGACAAGTCGCCGAACGACGACGTCCTCGAGCCCTAGTCGTCAGCGGCGCGCCACGGGAGGTAGGCGGGGAGGTCCTTGCCCGCCGTGCCCGACCACCGCGGGTCGCGGTGCTGCAGGAACGACAGGACGCCCTCGAGCGCGTCCGGGCTCGTCGCGCAGCCCGCGATCAGCCGGGAGTCCAGGCGCTGCACCGGGAACGGCGAGTCCAGCGCGCTCATCCGGTACAGCATCTGCCGGATCACCGCCACCGACACCGGCGCCGTCTTCACGATCAGCTCGCGGGCCAGCTCGTAGGCGCGGTCCAGCACCTCGTCCGGGTCGTGCAGCGCGTGCACCATCCCCGCGGCCAGCGCCTCCCGCGCGTCGAACACGCGGCCGCTCACCATCCAGTCCATCGCCCGGCCGAGCCCGACGAGCCGCGGCAGGAACCACGTCGACGCGCCCTCCGGGTACAGCCCGCGCCGGGAGAACACGAACCCGAACCGCGAGTCCGTCGAGGCCAGCCGGTAGTCCGCCGGCAGGATGATCGTCGAGCCGGCGCCCACGGCCGCGCCCCGCAGCGCCGCGATGACCGGCTTGTTCATCGCGAAGATCCGCATCGAGCAGCGCCCGGCCGGCTCGTCCCACGACTCCGACGTGGTCGCCTCGACGTCCAGGCCGCCTGCCGACAGGTCCGCGCCGACGCAGAAGTCCTTGCCGGCGCCGGTCAGCACGGCCACCCGCACGGTGTCGTCGGCGTCGGCCCGGCCGAACGCGTCGGCCAGCTCGTCGGCCATCCGGACGGTGTAGCCGTTGCGTGCCTCCGGCCGGTTCAACGTGATCGTCGCGATCCGGTCGGCGACCGCGTAGTCGATGTGCGCATAGGGATCCACCCGGCAGACGCTAGCCGTCAGTGCAGGGCCGTCTCCAGCATGTCGCGGCACGCCGCGCGCAGGTCCGCCTCGCCGAACCCGCCCGCGCCGACCCCGGCCAGCTGGTGGAAGACGAGTCCGTCCAGATAGGCGACGAGCGCGTGCCCGCGGCGGCGCGGCTCGCTCGACCCGGCCGCGGCCAGCATCACCTCGGCCATCACCCGGAACCCCGAGCCGAACTCGACCATCTTCGCGCGCAGCTCCGGGCGCCGGGTCGACTCCAGGGTCAGCTCGTAGCGCGCCAGCGTGCGTTCCCGGCCGGCCGTGAGCCACCGCTGGATCAGCGCGGTGACCAGGTCCGTCAGCTCGTCGAGGTCGGCGCGCCCGCCCAGGTTGGGCAGGTCGCCGACGTCCGCGGTGTCCAGCTCGGCCATCCGCGCGAGCGCGGCGAACAGCAGCGACTCCCGGGTGCGGAAGTAGTACGACGTCGACCCCTCGGGCAGCCCGGCCGCCCGGTCGACCGCGCGATGGGTGAGGCCACGCATGCCCTCGCGGGCGATCGTGACGATGGTCGCATCCGCGATGAGCGTGCGTCGGTCGGTTGCCACGGCCTCACTCTACGGGTGTAGAGTTCACTACAGCTGTAGAGGAGGCGGAGATGACAGAGAAAACCGCGGTGGTCGTCGGTGGGGGAATCGGCGGGCTCGGCACGGCGGCCGGCCTGGTGCGGCGCGGCTGGTCGGTGACGGTGCTCGAGCAGGCCGACGCGTTCACCGAGGTGGGGGCCGGCATCTCGTTGTGGCCCAACGCGTTCCGCGCGCTCGAGGCGGTCGGGGTCACCGGCCGGCTGGGCGAGGGCCGGATCGGCGTGGCCGGGGGACTGCGCGACTGGCGGGGCCGGTGGATCGTGCGGATGGACGACACCGCGCAGGCCACGCGATACACGGCGGGGGCGGTGGTCGCGCACCGGTCGGAGCTGCTGAGCGTGCTGCTCGACCAGGTGCCGGTGGAGAGCCGGCTGGCCGGCGTGCGGGTGCGCGGGGTCCGGCGCGCCGGCTCGCGGGCCGTGGTCACCCATGACGGCGGTTCGATCGAAGCCGATCTCGTGGTGGGGGCGGACGGGGTGCGCAGCGTCGTGCGCGGCGCGCTGTGGCCCGACGCGGCGCCGCCCCGCTACTCGCGGCACACGGTGTGGCGGATCGTGCTGCCCCGCCCGGCCGCGCTGGCCGACGCGGGGGCGAAGGCCTGGGCGGAGACGTGGGGTCCCGGCGGCGTGTTCGGCATGTTCCCGATGCCCGGCGACCGCGTGTACTGCTACGCGACGGCCACCGTGCCCCCCGGCGGCCGCAGCCCCGACGGCGAGCTGGCAGAGCTGCGGCGCAGGTTCAGCGACTGGTGCGACCCGGTCCCGGCGGTGCTCGCGGCGGCCCGGCCGGAGGAGGTGCTGCGCAACGACGTCTACTACCTGCCCCTGCTGCCGACCTACGTGTCGGGCCCGGTGGCCCTGGTGGGCGACGCGGCCCACGCGATGACCCCCAACCTCGGCCAGGGCGGCTGCCAGGCCCTGGAGGACGCGGCGACGCTGGCGGTGCTGGTGGAGGCGGCGCCGGACCTGCCGACGGCCCTGCGCCGGTACGACGAGGTCCGCCGGCCCCGCACGCAGGCCTTGTGGAAGCGCTCGCTGCAGACCGGCACGGTGTCGCACGTGCGGTCGGCGCCGGTCCGGGTGGTGCGGAACGCGGTCCTGCGGACGCTGCCCCGGTCGATCTTCCTGAAGTCCCTGACCCGGCCGTTCTCGTGGCGCCCGGAGTCGGCACTCGAGGGGGGCGTAACAGCGATCAGACCCGTGGTGTGATCAGCTGGGCCGATGTGGGACCAGCTCTACGCCGGGCTGCTCGGCGGCATGCGCGACCAGCCGAGGACGATGGTTCTCGTCACCGCCGGGGTCGCGCTCGTCGTCGTCGGGCTGTCGTGGCTGTGGCGGCCGGCGCGCAACGTCATCACGATCGTGCACGAGGCCGGGCACGCGCTCGTCGCCGTGCTCGCCGGGCGGCGGCTGGCCGGTATCCGGCTGCACTCCGACACGTCCGGTCTCACGCTCACCCGCGGCAAGCCGTACGGGCCGGGCATGGTCTGCACCGGCCTCGCCGGCTACATCGCGCCCTCGCTGCTCGGCCTCGGGTTCGCCGCGCTCCTGGGGGCCGGCCGGGTGACCGGGCTGCTGGTGGCCTGCGGGATTCTCCTGTTCGGCGTCCTCATCCAGGTGCGCAACGTGTTCGGGATCTTCTCCGTGCTGGCCACCGGCGCGGTGCTGATCGCCGTGTCGAGGTGGGCGCCGGTCGAGGTGCAGGCGCCGTTCGCGCACCTCATCACCTGGTTCCTCCTGCTCGGCGGCCTCCGCTCGGTCGGCGAGCTGCAGACCAAGCGCCGCCGCGGCCGGGCGCGGGACTCCGACGCCGACCAGCTCGCCCGCCTCACCGGCACGCCCGGGGGCTTCTGGGTGGCCGCGTTCCTGATGATCAACCTGGGCTGCCTGGTGCTCGCCGTGGGGTGGCTGCTCGCGTGAGGCAGACTGGTACCCATGTCGGTGCTCGACGTCGAACCAACCACTGTCACCGCGGCGGTCGCCGCCTGTGCCACCGCCGCGCGCGGCGCCGCGCCGGCCCTCGCGGCCGCGGCTGACCAGGTCATCGACGGTGCCCTGGCCGCCATGGCCACCCGGCTGTCCGGCGCCCGCGACGAGGTCCTGGCCGCCAACGCCGCCGACCTCGAGGCGGCCGAGTCGGCCGGCATGAGCCGCGGCCTGCTCGACCGGCTGCGCCTGTCCGAGGACCGCCTCACCACGATGGCCGAGGCCCTGCGGCTGCTGGCCGCGGCCCCGCATCCCGAGCGGTCGATCCCCCTGGGCGAGCTTGCGGGGGGCCTGCGCCTGGTCGAGCGCCGCCGGCCGGTCGGTGTCATCGGCGCCAACTACGAGGCGCGGCCCAACGTCACCGTCGACGTCGCGTCCCAGCTGGTCAAGTCCCGCAACGCCGGCGTCCTGCGCACCGGGTCCGCCGCCCTGGGCTCGGCCACCACGCTCGTGCGATCGGTCATCGCCCCCGCCCTGTCCGATGTGGACCTCGATCCCGCCGCCATCCAGCTCGTGCCGAGCGCCGACCGGGCCGCGGCCGGCGCGCTGGTGGCGCTGCCCGACCTGGTGCCGCTGGTGATCCTGCGGGGGAGCGGGGACTCGACGCGGTCCCTCGCTCAGCTGGCCGCCCAGCACGGGGTCCGCACGCTGGCCCACGCCGATGGGGGTGGCGTGCTCTATCTCGACGTGGCGGCCGATCTCTCGCTCGGTATCGAGCTGATCAAGCAGAGCCTCGACCGGCTCGGGGTGTGTAACCGGCTCAACCTGCTGCTCGTGCATGAGGACATCTACGCCACCGCGCTGCCGGTGATTCAGGAAGCCCTGTCCTCGCTCGACATCGCCGCGTCCCTGCCGCCGCATGACCATGCCGTGGGGTACGAGTGGGCTCTCGACCCTGAGCAGGAGGCCACCGTGACCGTGCTTCCGGTCGCGTCCGCCGGCGAGGCCGCTCGGGTGTCCAACGAGGAGACGTCCGGTCTCGCCGCCTGCATCGTCACGTCGTCTGCTACCACGGCTGACGAGTTCATGGCGGCTTATGCCGGGACCGGGGTGTTCTGGAACGCGCCCACCCGGTTGCTGGACGGGTTCAAGATGTTGGGCGTCCCGGAGACCGGCATCAACATCGACAAGGTTCCCGGGCCTCGGGGGCCGGTCACCTATCCGGACCTTTGTCTGCGCCAGTACGCCGTGCTGCCCGGCTGACCTCGGCTTCGCTTCGTGACGTCGGACGTCACGACGCATGATCGGAGTCAGTCTCCTCGTGGTGGGGCCAGGGACTCCCTGTGCACCAGGGTTGCCGCTACCTCTTCCACCCTCGGGTTCGGGTGCGGGGCCTCCAGCGCGAGGGTGATCGCTCTCGCGCCGATCTCCACCAAAGGCAGGCGCACCGTCGTCAGCGCCGGGGTCACGTCCTGGGCGATCGGCATGTCGTCGAAGCCGACCACCGACACGTCTCCGGGCACCGACAGGCCCCGGGCGCGCAACACGGACAGGGCGCCGATCGCCATCGTGTCGTTCAGGGCCACTATCGCCGTCAGGCGCGGGTCCGCGTCCAGCAGGGCCACCGTGGCCTCGGCGCCGCCGTCCCGATCGAAGGACGCGTACTCGATTCGGCGGGACGGCAGCGTCCGCCGATGATCCCTGGCCGCCCGGCGCAGGCCCGCCAGGCGGTCGGTCGTCGTGGTCAGCTGCTTCGGCGCCGCCACCACGCCAACATGGCGATGGCCCAGCGCGAACACCGCCTCGCCGATCAGGTAGCCGCCCTGCTCGTTCGCCGGCATCACGGCATCGCCCGCCAGCTTGTGGCGGCCCACCACGCTCACCCGGCCGCCCGTCGCCATGTACGCGGACAGCTTCGCGTTCAGGGACTTCGTGAACGCGGGGTCGTGGTAGCCCGAGCCGGCCAGGATGATCGCTTCCACCTGGTGGGCGCGGAGCAGCTCGACGTACTCCAGCTCGCGGTCCGGGTCTCGATACGAGTTGCAGATGATCACCAGCCGGCCCTGTTCCGACGCGACCCGCTGCAAGCCCCGGGTGATCTCCGCGAAGTACGGGTCCGACACGTCGTGCACGATCACGCCGACCGTGGTCCGGTGCGAGCGGGCCAGCAGCTGCGCGTGCGCGTTCGGCACGTACTGCAGTTCCTGCACCGCCCGCAGCACCCGCTCGCGCAGCTCGTCGGACACGATCTTGGGGCTGCCGTTCACGATCCGGGACACCGTCGCCGCCGACACCCCCGCGCGGCGAGCGACATCGGCAAGCGTCGCCATGTCACCTCCACCCGTTGACGCCCGGCTCCCACCGGCCTAGCGTCAGGCTACAAGGGAAAGCCCTTTCCCCGCGCCTGGAGGCGTCATGCCCGCCTGCTGGCGGCCAGTGTCCACCGCGATCGCCGCCCAGAACAAGGTCGCCACGCCGAGGGGTACCGATGCGTGATCCACTACCAGGCGGGGTCGGGCTCTCGCGACTCTGCGTCTACGACACGGTCACTCCCGACGGCCTCCCCGGCGGCACCCCGCACCTCCACCTCTGCTGCAGCGAGGCCTACGTCGTCGTCAAGGGCACCGGCGCGGTGCAGACCCTGTCCGGACAAGGCTTCGCCGAGCACGCGCTCAAGCCCGGCACCGTCCTGTGGTTCACCCCCGGCACCGTGCACCGGCTGATCAACCACGGCGACCTCGACATCGTCGTCGTCATGAGCAACTCCGGCCTCCCCGAGGCGGGCGACGCCGTGCTCACCTTCCCGCGCGAGATCATCGACGACCCCGACCGGTACGCGGTCGAGGCCACCCTCCCCAACGGCGGCGCGCCCGGCACCGACGTCACCACCGCCTACCGCCGCCGCGACCTCGCCATCGAGGGCTTCCAGACCCTGCGCGCGGCCGTCGAGCGGAACGGCCCCCGCGCCCTCGCCGAGTTCCACGCCGCCGCCGCCGCGCTCAAGCGGCCCCTGCTCGACCACTGGCGCAACCGCTGGGAGGACGGCGCCTTCCGCGCCGCGCAGACCACCGGCGTCCACCTCGACGCCCTGGCCCGCGGCGACGCGACGCACCTGGCCTCGGCCCGGGTGGCGGCGTTGCCCGAGCCGTCCGAGCGAGGCCGGCTCGGCATGTGCGGGCTGCTCGACACCTACGTGCCGGGACCCTGACCCGCCGCTGCGCCGGTCGTCGCGCGGGGTAAAGGGCGAGTAACAGGAAAGCCCTTGCCTCGACCCCGTCCGTCCGCCTAGAGTCGCTAGGAAAGCGCTTGCCTGGCAGAGTGGCCCGCGGCAGGAGGACGTTGTGCGCAAAAGGTCTTATGTGATCGCGTTCGTGGTGGCCCTGGTACTGGGGACCTTCGTCACCACCCCGTTCGCATCCGCCCAGGCACGGTTCTCCGTGCTGGTCTTCTCCAAGGTCAACGGCTTCTACCACGACTCGATCCCCGCCGGCCAGCAAGCGATCACCGAGCTGGGGCAGCAGAACGACTTCGACGTCACCGTCTCCGACGACCCGGCGTTGTTCACCGACGAGGGCCTCGCCGGCTTCGACGCGGTGGTCTTCAACAACACCAACGGCCGCGACGGCGCGATCCTCGACGCCGGCCAGCGGGCCGCGTTCGAGCGCTACATCCGCGCCGGCGGCGGCTACACCGGCATCCACTCCGCCAGCGGCACCGAGTACAACTGGCCCTGGTACGGCGAGCTGATGGGTGCCTTCTTCAAGGTCCACCCCGCGATCCAGCCGGTGCGCATCCAGGTCGACGACCGCGTGCACCCCTCGACCAGGAACCTTCCGCAGGTCTGGGAGCGCAGCGAGGAGCCCTACGACTTCGTCGCCAACCCGCGCGGCGACGTGCACGTCCTCGCCAGCTTCGACACCCGCAGCTACACCGGCCACACGATGGGCGGCGACCACCCGATCTCCTGGTGCCACGACTTCGACGGCGGCCGTTCCTGGTACACCGGCCTCGGCCACGACGCCGCGGCCTACGGCGACCCGCTGTTCCGCAGCCACCTGCTCGGCGGCATCGAGTGGGCGGCCGGCGCGGCACCCGGCGACTGCGGCCCGACCCAGGACAACCGCTGGGAGAAGATCCAGCTCGACGGCAACACCGACGACCCGCTGGACATGGACATCGACAGCCGCGGCCGGGTGTTCTTCATCCAGCGTGGCGGCGCGGTGAAGGTCTACGACCCCGAGGTCCGCTACAGCCGCCAGGTCGCCAAGTTCGACGTGCTGGTCGAGCACACCCACGGCATGCACGGCATGACGCTCGACCCGGCGTTCGACACCAACCACTTCATCTACCTCTACTACTCACCCAAGACCACACCGGTGAACCGGATATCCCGGGTCACCTTCGACGAGGCCACCAACCGCATCGACCTCGCCACCGAGAAGGTGCTCGTCGAGTTCGAGTCGCAGCGTCAGGTCAACGCGCACGAGGGCGGCGGCATGGCCTTCGACAGCCACGGCAACCTCTACGTCGCCACCGGGGACAACTCCGCGCCGTGCTGCAGCGGGTTCGACCCGATCGACGAGCGGCCGGGCATGCAGAACGACGACGCGCAACGCTCCTCGGCCAACACCAACGACCTGCGCGGCAAGATCCTGCGCGTCCACCCGGAGACCGACGGCACCTACACGATCCCCGAGGGCAACCTCTTCGCGCCGGGCACCGCGAAGACCCGCCCGGAGATCTACGTGATGGGCCTGCGCAACCCGTACCGGATCCACATCGACCCGGCCACCGACTGGCTCTACTGGGGCGAGGTCGGCCCGGACGCGCAGGCGGACAACCCGAACCGCGGCCCGATGGGCTACGACGAGTTCAACCTCGCCAAGACCGCCGGCAACTTCGGCTGGCCCTACTGCATCGGCGCCAACAAGGCCTATGTGGACTACGACTTCGCCAACGGGACGTCGGGCGCGGCGTTCGACTGCGCGGGCGGCCCCACCAACGACTCGCCGAACAACACCGGCCTGTCGAAGCTGCCGCCCGCGCAGCCCGCGTGGCTGCCCTACCCGTACGGCAACTCCGCGGAGTGGCCGGAGCTCGGCACCGGCGGCCGGCTCGCGATCGGCGGCCCGACCTACCACTTCGACGAGAACCTCCAGTCGGAGACCAAGCTGCCGAAGTACTACGACAACACCGTGTTCATCGCCGAGTGGACCCGCAACGCGCTGTTCGAGGTGAAGGTCGACGAGAACGGCAACGCGAGCTCCATCAACAGGTTCATGCCGAGCGCGCAGTTCCTGCGGCCGATCGACCTCGAGTTCGGCCAGGACGGATCGCTGTACGTGATCGAGTGGGGCAGCAACTACGGCGGCTCCGGCCGCGGCGACCCCAACTTCGACTCGGGCGTCTACAAGATCAACTACGTCCGGCCGGGGGAGCGCTCGCCGCTCGCCGAGGCCACCGCCACGCCGACCTCCGGGCAGGCGCCGATGACCGTCGCGTTCTCCAGCGCCGGCTCGGCCGACCCGGACCAGGGCCAGGTGATCGCGTTCGCCTGGGACTTCGACGGGGACGGCACGACCGACTCCACCGAGCCGAACGCGAGCCACACCTACACCGCGAACGGCGACTACCTCGCCCGGCTGACCGTCACCGACCCGACCGGCCGCTCCACGGTGGAGAACCTGCCGATCACCGTGGGCAACACGGCGCCGAAGCTCACGCTCACCGCGCCGCTCGACGGGCAGATCTTCGACTGGGGCGTGCCCGTGCCGTTCGACCTCTCGGTGACCGACCCCGAGGACGGGTCCACCGCGGCCGGCACGATCGACTGCCAGCAGGTGGTCACCCAGCCCGCGCTCGGCCACGCCCAGCACGGCCACCCGCTGGAGACCTACCCGGGCTGCACCGGCGAGATCTCGACGATCATCGACGACGGCCACACCCCGAACGACAACATCTTCTACATCGTCGACTCGAAGTACACCGACCGGGGCGGCAACGGCGTCTCGCAGCTCAAGGGCGGCGACTCGGCGATCCTGCAGCCGCGGCACAAGGAGGCCGACCACTTCACCCGCTCCCAGGGGGTCAAGGTCCTGCCGAACAGCGAGGGCGCGGGCGCGGCACTCGTGGGCCAGGTCTCGAACGGCGACTGGGTGAGCTACGAGCCGGTCAACCTCAAGGACGTGCCGGCCATCCGGTTCCGGGTGGCGAGCGCCGGCCCGGGCGGCACGATCGAGATCCACCAGGACGCGCCGGACGGACCGCTGCTCGGCAGCGTCGCGGTGCCCGTGACCGGCGGCTGGCAGACCTGGACCGAGGTCACCGCGGACGTCACCGACCCGGGGGTGAGCCACGAGTTGTTCCTGGTGGCCAGGAACCCGGGCTCGACCGCGGACCTGTTCAACATCGACTGGCTGGAGTTCGTCTCCCAGGTCGCGGTCACGAAGCTGACCATGCCGACGCCGGTGTCGGCGGGTGACCGCGGCAACGCCACCGTCGAGGTCACGAACCGGTCCACCAAGAAGGTCACGGCGACGATCGGGCTCACCGTGCCCGACGGCTGGACCAGCCGGACGGTGAAGGCCCAGGTGGGCAAGGGAAAGACCGTCCAGGTGCGGGTGCCGTTCACCGCGCCGGAGCCAGGCGCGGCCACCGGTCCGCTCCTCGAGGCGGACGTCTCCGCGCACGCCACGGCCCGCGGCGGCGTCACGATCTCGGGCAACCCGACCGCGCGGACCTACCTGATGCCCTCGACGAAGCGGACGGTGCTCTCGCTCGACGCGGGCGCGGCGGACAGCCCGCTGCTGGACGGCTACCAGCGGCTCGACCCGACGACGGCGTACGCCGAGGCGACCGGGTTCGGCTGGGTCGCGAACGCCGGCCTCGAGTCCCGCGACCGCGGCTCGCCGGACGCGCTGCGCGGCGACCTGGTGACCTCGCGGCAGCCGGCCACGCTGCGGTTGCGGATCCCGCCCGGAGAGCACACGGTGTCGGTGTTGCGCGGGGACGCGCAGTTCGCGGCGCAGCCACTGGTGGTGACCGCGGACGGTCAGCGGGTCGTCGACGGCGGCGTCCCGGTGGCGAGCAACCGGTGGGGCTGGAACCAGTTCACAGTGGACGGTGGAACGGAGGGTCGCACGGCCGATCTCACGTTCAGCATCGACATCGCGCAGTTCTGGCGGGTCAACGCGATCATCGTGGAGAAGGCGGCGACATAGGTGTCAAGCATGGTGACCTCGAAAGACACGCACCCGGCGACCGGTCCGGAGCGCGGTGCGCCGGCGCCGGCCCGGCCGGTGCGCCGGATCGACCTCGGCACCCGGTTCCTGCGGTTCCTCGAGGCGGTGTGGCGCCCGGCGATCCTGCTCGGCGTGGTGTTCTTCTTCTGGTGGCTGGCCGCCGACCGGGCGTGGGTGGCCAACTACCTCGTACCCACGCCGGGCCAGGTGTGGGACAAGATCATCGGCGAGTGGTCGTCGCTGATGCACCACTCCTACGTGACGCTCTACGAGACGGTCATCGGGTTCGCGCTGGCCAGCGTGCTGGGCCTGGGCACGGCCGTGCTCATCGCGTACTCGCGGACGATGGACAAGGCGCTGTACCCCATCGTCCTGTTCGCACAGGTGATCCCCAAGATCGCGATCGCGCCGCTGCTCGTGGTGTGGTTCGGCAACGGGCTCGCGCCGAAGATCATCCTGGCGGTGCTGATCGCGTTCTTCCCGGTGGTCGTCTCCGGCGTCGCCGGCCTGCGCTCGACCGACCCGGAGCTGCTGGAGCTGTCCTCGACCATGGGCGCGAGCCGCTGGCAGACGTTCCGCAAGATCCGGTTCCCCAACGCGCTGCCGCACCTGATGGCCGGCGAGAAGGTGGCGGTGACGCTCGCCGTGGTCGGTGCGGTGGTCGGCGAGTTCGTCGGCGCCGGCGAGGGGCTGGGCTACGTCCTGTTGCTGGCCAACGGAAACCTCGACTCCGCCCTGCTGTTCGCCGCGCTGATCCTGATGTCGCTCATCGGCATCCTGCTGTTCGTCATCGTCGAGGTGGCCGAGGCGCTGCTCATCCCGTGGCACGCCAGCCGCCGCTCGGCCACCCCGCTGACCACCTCATGAGAAGAGGGCAACCCATGAACGCGAAACGTCTGTGCACCGGCCTGGCGGCCGCGACCTTGCTCCTCGGCGCGTGTGCCCCGGGCAGCGGCAACGACTCGGGCGGCGGTGCCGCGGGCGGTGGTGGTGGCGACAAGGTCACGCTGACGCTGAACTGGGTGCCCTACGGCGAGCACGCCCCGTTCTACTACGGCGTGCAGCAGGGCTTCTACGCCGACGAGGGCATCGACCTGGACATCAAGCCCGGCAACGGGTCCGGCACGGTGGTCAAGCAGGTCGCGCAGAACCAGACGACGTTCGGCTGGGCGGACACCCCGCCGTTACTCAAGGGCGTCAGCAGCGGCATGCCGGTCAAGAGCGTCGGCGTGTTCCTGCAGAAGGGCCCGGCGTCGCTGGAGTTCCTGTCCGACCAGAACATCACCAAGCCGCAGGACCTCAAGGGCAAGACCGTCGGCGGCACCCCCGGCGACGCGATGTACGCGACGTTCCCCGCCTGGCTCAAGGCCAACGGCATGGCCGAGGGTGACGTCAAGGTCGTGAACATGGACGCGGCCAACAAGATCGCGCAGCTCGCCGAGGGCCAGGTCGACGCGATCATGGGCTTCTTCCACGACCAGGGCCCGACCATCGAGGCACGCACCGGCAAGAAGGTCGACTACCTCCTCTACGCCGACTCCGGGCTGAACATGCTCGGCACCGGCATCGTCGTCAACGACAAGACGCTGGCGGACAACAAGGACCTGGTGACCCGGTTCGTCCGCGCCACCCAGAAGTCGTGGGCCGAGGCGGCCAAGGACATCCCGGCCGCGGCGAAGGCGATGGCCGGCCTGGCCGAGAACGAGCCGCCGGAGGACGTGCTGGTCAAGCAGCTCACGCTCGCGCAACCGCTGCTGCAGCTCGACACCGCGGGCCAGCCGGGCGTGAACACCGCGGAGCAGTGGACCGGCACCATCGACCTGATGAAGCAGTACGCGGACCTCGCCGACGCCGGCGAGCCGTCGACGTACTGGGACGGCAGCCACGCCGGCGGGTCGGGGTCCTGATGACCGGCACCCTCACCGGCACCGCCGTCGAGGTCGAGAACCTCACCGTGCGGTTCCAGTCCAAGCGGTCGGCCACCACGGCACTCGACGACGTCGGCATGCGGGTCGAGGCGGGCGAGTTCATCAGCATCGTCGGCCCGTCCGGGTGCGGGAAGTCCACGCTGCTCAAGGTGATCGCCGGGCTCGTGAAGCCGACCTCGGGGTCGGTCAGCCTGCTCGGCGCGCCGGTCACCAAGCCGCAGCAGAACATCGGCTTCGCGTTCCAGCGGGCGGCGCTGCTGGAGTGGCGCGGGGTGCGCAAGAACATCCTGCTGCAGGCCGAGATGCGCGGCATGAACCGGGCCGAGGCGTCGGCGCGGGCCGACGAGCTGATCGAGCTCACCGGGCTCACCGGGTTCGAGAAGGCGTTGCCGCACGAGCTGTCCGGCGGCATGCAGCAGCGGGTGGCGCTGTGCCGGGCGCTGCTGCACGCGCCGCCGGTGCTGCTGATGGACGAGCCGTTCGGCGCGCTCGACGCGCTCACCCGGGAAGGGCTCAACACCGAGCTGAACCGGATCTGGCGGGAGACCGGCACCACGATCCTGCTGGTCACCCACTCGATCGCCGAGGCCGTGTTCCTCGGCACCCGGGTGGAGGTGATGAGCCCGCGCCCGGGCCGGCTGATGCGCACGCTGCCGGTCGGGCTGCCGGCGGAGCGGGACTACGCGCAGGTGATGACCGACCCCACGTTCGGCACGCTCACCCGCGAGATCCGCCAGCTGCTCGGCTCGCACGAGAGCCACTGAATGAGGAGAGTTGTCACCATGACCAACAGCACCGGGCGGCGGCCGATCGGCATCGTGCTCAACGGCGTGACCGGGCGCATGGGCTACCGGCAGCACCTGGTCAGATCGCTGCTGGCGATCCGGGCCGACGGCGGCCTGCCGCTGCGCGACGGCACGGTCCTGTGGCCGGAACCGGTGCTGGTCGGCCGCAACGAGCGCAAGCTCGAGGACATCGCCGCGCGGCACGGGCTGGCCGACTGGACGACCGACCTGCACGCCGCGCTCGACCGCGACGACGTGTCGATCTACTTCGACGCGCTCACCACCCAGCGCCGGGAGAAGGCGATCTCGACCGCGATCGAGGCGGGCAAGCACATCTACACCGAGAAGCCGCTGGCCATGGACGTCGAGGGCGCGCTGTCGCTCGCCCGCGCGGCGGCGGCGGCCGGGGTGAAGAACGGCGTGGTGGCCGACAAGATCTTCCTGCCGGGGCTGCGCAAGCTCAAGCGGCTGGTGGACAGCGGGTTCTTCGGCCGGGTGCTGTCGGTGCGCTGCGAGTTCGGCTACTGGGTGTTCGAGGGCGACTGGCAGGCGGCACAGCGGCCGTCGTGGAACTACCGGCGCGAGGACGGCGGCGGGGTCGTGCTGGACATGTTCCCGCACTGGCACTACGTGCTGGAGCACCTGTTCGGCCGGGTGCGCGCGGTCCAGTGCACCACCGCGACGCACGTCCCGCGCCGCTGGGACGAGGACGGCGTGGAGTACCAGGCCACGGCCGACGACGCGGCGTACGCGATCTTCGAGCTCGACGACGGGGTGATCGCCCAGTTCAACTCCTCCTGGGCGGTCCGGGTGTTCCGCGACGAGCTCGTCGAGTTCCAAGTGGACGGTACACACGGGAGCGCCGTGGCGGGTCTGCGGCACTGCCGGGCGCAGGCGCGGGCGGCGACGCCGAAGCCGGTGTGGGACCCGGACCTGCCGCCGGACGTCGACCAGCGCGGCGACTGGGCGCAGGTGCCGGACAACGAGCGGTTCGACAACGGGTTCCGGGTGCAGTGGGAGGCGTTCCTGCGGCACGTGGCCTCGGACGAGCCGTTCCCGTGGGACTTCGCCGCGGCGGCGCGCGGGGTGCAGCTGGCCGAGCTGGGTCTGCGGGCGGCCGGTGAGGGCCGGCGGATCGAGATCCCGGAGCTGGCCTGATGTCGGCCGTCGTGCTCCCCGGCGGCCGGCGGCTCGTGCTGCGTGGCGGGCGCGCGCCGGCCGTCTTCGAGCCGGCGCGCTCGCGGGCCGCGTACGCGGCGGCGCACGTGGTGGCGGATCCGTTGGCGGAGAACGTGCCGGGCGCCCCGGCGGTGCTGGACTGGGACGCGACGCTGGCGTTCCGGCACCACCTGTGGCGCCACGGGCTGGGCGTGGCCGAGGCGATGGACACCGCGCAGCGGGGGATGGGCCTGGACTATCCCGTGGTGCGGGAGCTGGTGCGCCGCAGCGCTTCGGAGGCCAGGTCGGTCGGCGGCCGGATCGTGGCCGGGGTGGCGACCGACCAGCTCTCCGGCCCGGCCACGCTGGCGCAGGTTCTCGAGGCGTACCGCGAGCAGCTCGCCGACGTGGTGTCGGCCGGGGCGGTGCCGGTGCTGATGTGCAGCCGCCACCTCGCGGCCGCCGCGCGCGGGCCGGAGGACTACCTGTCGGTGTACTCGGCCCTGCTGTCCGAAGTGGACTCCCCGGCGCTGCTGCACTGGCTCGGCCCGATGTTCGACCCGGCGCTGGCGGGGTACTGGGGCTCGGTGGACCCGTCGGCAGCGGCGGACACGGTGCTGTCGCTGGTCAAGGAGCACGCACCGAGGATCGACGGGATCAAGCTGTCCCTCTTGGACGACTCGGTCGAGGTGGCACTGCGCCGCCGGCTGCCGGCCGGGGTGCGGATGTACACCGGCGACGACTACAACTACCCGGCGCTGATCGAGGGCGACGCCACCGGCCACTCGGACGCGCTGCTCGGCGTGTTCGCCGCGATCGCCCCGGTCGCGGCCCGGGCGCTGGCCGCGCTGGACGCGGGCTCGGTGGCGTCGTTCCGGGCGCTGCTCGACTCGACCGTGCCGCTGGCGAGGCACCTGTTCGCGCCGCCGACGCGGTTCTACAAGACGGGCATCGTGTTCCTGTCCTGGCTCGCCGGCCACCAGGACCACTTCACGATGGTGGGCGGCCTGCAGTCCGGCCGGTCCGCTGTCCACTGTGGAGAGCTGGTCGTCCTGGCCGACGAGGCCGGTCTGCTGCCCGACGCGGCGCTGGCCACGGCGCGGGCCCGGGCGTTCTTCGCGACGTGCGGGGTGGAGCAGTGAGTGAGCTTGCGAACGAACCATCGGCACGGAGTGAGCGTGCGAACGAACCATCGGCACAGCGGGAGCCTGCGAGCGAACCATCGGCACGGAGTGAGCTTGCGAACGAACCATCGGCACAGAGGGTGGACCGGTTCTCCTTCAACCAGGCGACGGCCAAGCACTGGCCGCTGCCGGACGTGATCGCCGGGTGCGCGGCGGCCGGGGTCCGGTCGGTCGGGTTGTGGCGCGAGCCGGTCGCGTCGTTCGGGCTGGCCCGGTCGGCCGCCCTGGTCCGCGACGCGGGCCTGACGGTGAGCACGCTGTGCCGCGGCGGCTTCTTCGGCGCCGACGACTGGCTCGACGACAACCGGCGCGCCATCGAGGAGGCCGCCGAGCTCGGCGCGCCGGTGGTGGTGCTGGTGTGCGGCGGCCTGTTCGGCCGGTCCCTGCCCGATGCCCGCGCCCGGGTCGCGGCCGGTCTCGAGGCGCTGACCCCGTACGCGCTCGACGCGGGGGTGCGGCTGGCGGTCGAGCCGATGCACCCGATGTTCTGCGCGGACCGCAGCGTGGTGGCGTCGTTGGACGGTGCCCTGGCGCTGGCCGCCCCGTTCCCCGCGGCGGCGGTGGGCATAGCACTGGACACCTACCACGTGTGGTGGGACGAGCGCGTGTTCGAGCTGATCGCGAAGGCGGGTGCCGAGGACCGGATCGCGTGCTTCCAGCTGGCCGACTGGTGCGTCCCGCTGCCGGCCGACGTGCTGGTCGGCCGCGGCCTGCCGGGCACGGGCCACGTGGACTTCCCCCCGTTCCTGCGGGCGGTCGCCGCCGCGGGCTATGCGGGCCCGATCGAGGTGGAGGTCTTCAACGCCGAGCTGTGGTCCCGCCCCGGGCCGGAGATCCTCGAGGACACGATCGCCGCCTACCTGGCGTGCGCGGCGAGCTGATCGAGCGCGTCGGCGAGGGCGGCCGGGGTGGTGGGGGTGATGGTGAGGTGGTCGCCGGTGCGGATGGTGCGGTAGCGGCCGGCCGGGGTGTCGTGCGTGGACACGATGGGCGACCTCCCGCTGCGGCCGCCCAGCTCGCGCCACTCGACGGCGAGCTGGGCCGTGCGTAGCGTGCCGGTGGTCATGGCCAGCAGGGTTCTCGCGTCGTCGCTGGTCAGGCCGTGGCGGCGGAGTACGGCGACGCCTCGGGTGGGGTTCTGCGCGGCCTCGGTGAACGCGGTGGCGGCGACGTTCACCGAGTAGCCCTCGCCGGCCGGCACCGCGGGGAGGCGGGACAGCAGGGTGGCGGCGAGGCCGGTGTCGGCGACGCGGCCGAGCCGGAACCGGTCGGTCAGCTCGGCGAGCACGGCCGTGCTCCCCCGGGTGGCGAGGATCGCGCGGGTCGCGTCCTGGCCGAAGACGCGCAGCTGCAAGGACATCCGCCGCCGCGCGATGACGGCGAGCAGGTCGGCCAGCCGCCAGCTCGCCCGCCCGTGGTCGTCGGCGAGCTCGCGCCGTTCCAGCTCCGCCCACACGCGCCGCTCGAGCTCGGCGCGTTCGGCGTGGGTCCGGCCGGGCGAGGGCACGTCGATGATCAGCGGCAGCTCGCCGAAGCGCTCGGCGCGCCACACGACGTCGAGCTCCACAGTGGACAGGTCAAGGGCGGGCCGGGGCACCGGTCACTCGTCGCCCTCGGTGCCGATCGTCGCCGGCGGCACGTGGCCTCCGGTTCGGTAGGGGTCGACGAGCACCCCGTCGTGGCTCTCGGGCTCGAAGAGCTCCGAGCTGGGCAGGCCGTACCGGACCTCGTGCGCCTTGTCGTCCTCGTCGGCCCGCCTGCCCCCGACCGGCGCGACCCCGGGTGGGGCGGTCCCGCGGCCTGGGCTCCGCTCGAGCGCCTCCGCGGCGACGACCCGGGTGCTGGACCCGCCGACCCGGGCCCGCGGCCCGGCCCCGCGCCGCTCGCCGACCCGCGCCCCCGGCTCGGCTCCTCGCCGCTCGCCGTCCACCACACCCGGCATCCCCACGAAGCCACCGACCGGGGTTCGGGTGGTTCCCTCCGCGCCGCGGGCCACGCCGGCCGGGCCGGCGGAGATCGGCAGGTCCGGCGCCGCGCCGGGGCTGGTCCGCTGCACCGGGTCGTCCACTGTGGACCCCGGTAAGCGCGGCCCCGGCGCCGGTTTGTCCACTGTGGACTCCGTACCGGTGTCCGCACGCGGCTCGCCCGGTCCCGGCCGGCGCGGTGGCCGCGGCCCGCCCGGTGAGTACGGCCCATCCGGTGGGTACGGCCCGCCCGGCGGCGGCGCCGACGACCCGGCGTCGACCTCCAGCACCACCTGGGGCGCCGGCGAAAGCTTCCGCATCGAGCTGACCCGGTCGATGGTCAGCGTGGTGTACTCCTGCATCACCTCGCGCGCCCGGGCCTCGGCCTCCTTGGCCGCGAGCTGGCCGGCCTGGTAGTCCTCGGCCGCGTGCAGGATGTCGATCGGCGCCCCGACCGGCGCGGGCTCCGGCCCCACGTCGACCTTGGGCGGCACGTTGGTCCGGACGAACCCGGCCCCACTCGACTGCCCGAACACGGTGATGTCGCACTGCGTGCTGAGGAACTGCAGCTGGTCGTCGAAGTCCCGCAACACACGCATCGCCGAGCCGGCCCCGCGCGCGGCGCTGCCCCGCCACTCCTCACCGATGTCCCGGATCGCCGTTCGAACCAGCTCGGAGGCCGCGTCGAACGAGTCGGCGGCACGCTTGAGCCGGTCCTCCATGTGCTGGGTCAACGCGGCACCGGGTCCGGAGTGGACCATGCGGAGGATCTCGTCGTGGGAGTGACCTGCCCAGCGCACGTCGGGTCCGTCGATCATTTCTCTCCTCGTCCGGTGAGCGTGCGGATCGCCATCGCCGACACGCGTTTCGCCTCGTCGCAGTACGGCTTGCGCACGGTGTCCCTGCCGGTGTCCGGACCGACGGAGACCTCGATGTACTGCTTGTCCGCGGTGTCCACGACGACCATGCAGTCGTCGCGCAGGACCGGGTGCGGCAGCACCAGCGCGGGAAAGCCCTCGATCGTGGCCGAGCTGGCCAGCTCGGCGCCGGCCCGGTTCGGGTCGGTGAGCCACGCGTCGGCGCCTTCGGTCGTGGAGATGGCGACCAGCGCACCGATGTTCCTGATCGGGTGGCCGTCCAGCGGCCGCGAGGAACCGAAGCTGCAGCTCGGGCCACCGTGGAAGTCGCTGTGGTCCGGTAGCGGTGGGTGGTCGTAGCCGACGTCGTAGTCCAGCTCGTGGAGCTGCGCG
>NZ_DASWSJ010000178.1:0-5591 GCF_036402745.1 Actinophytocola sp.
CTGTACTACTTGCAGAGCGAGTAGGACTTTCCCCGGGGGAGGGGGCGCTCGGCCGTACGGTCGGGCGCCCCTTCTGTATTTCCAGCTATTTCCGGTTGTCTTTCCGGCGTTGGCTGTGCTGGCAGGGGGCACTTCGCACCCGGCCGGCGCGGCGGCCGCGGCCTCCCGCCCCCGAGATCTGTGAGTGTCTTTGCGGCGCTCCTGGATGGCGGATCGGTGCGCCGGCGGTGCCCCCTGTGGGCCGGTGCCGCGGGTCTCGCGCTCGGGTGGCTGCCGCCCGCCCGCTCGCCGCCGCGGACCGTGCGTGAACTCCTGGCGTAGTAAGGGGATCTCCCTGCACGGCCCGTTTCGTCGGGTCCTACACTCGCAGCAGAGTTTTGTGAAGCGCTTCACGGGATAGCTTGTGAAGATTTTCACAAGCCTCTCGGCTGGTCGGGTTAGGTGCGCCTAACCCCAGGCCGCGAGAAGGCCACCCCATAGGGTGCGCGACTGAGGAGCGGGAAAGGATGGCGAAGTGCCAGTACTCGCAGCTGTCAGCACATCCGTAGCACAGAACGAGAACGTGTCGTCGGGGCTGGGAAGCTATCTGCCGCTGTTCCTGCTCTTCGTGCTCGCCGCGGCATTCGCGCTGTTCTCGGCGCTGCTCGGGCCGCTGGTCGGACCCCGGCGCTACAACAAGGCCAAGTTCGAGGCGTACGAGTGCGGCATCGAGCCCTCGCCGCAGCCGGTGATCGGCGGCGGCCGGGTCCCGGTCGCCTACTACCTCACCGCGATGCTGTTCATCCTCTTCGACATCGAGATGGTGTTCCTCTACCCGTTCGCGGTGTCCGCGGACGCCCTCGGCTTCTTCGGCCTGGTGGAGATCGTGCTGTTCATCGCGACCCTCGGCTTCGCGTACGCCTACGTGTGGCGGCGCGGCGGCCTCGACTGGAACTGACGGGAGGCGGACAGCATGGGTCTCGAAGAGCGGCTGCCCAACGGAATCCTCTTGGCCAGCTTGGAGAAGCTGGTCAACTGGGGCCGCAAGAACTCGCTGTGGCCGGCCACCTTCGGCCTGGCCTGCTGCGCCATCGAGATGATGACCACCGGCGGCCCGCGCTACGACATCGCCCGCTTCGGCATGGAGCGGTTCAGCGCCACGCCCCGGCAGGCCGACCTGATGATCGTCGCCGGCCGGGTGACCAACAAGATGGCCCCTGTGCTGCGCCAGATCTACGACCAGATGGCCGAGCCCAAGTGGGTGCTGGCCATGGGCGTCTGCGCCTCCTCCGGCGGCATGTTCAACAACTACGCGGTGGTGCAGGGCGTCGACCACATCGTGCCGGTCGACATGTACCTGCCCGGCTGCCCGCCCCGCCCGGAGATGCTGCTCGACGCCATCCTCAAGCTGCACGCGAAGATCCAGGACGAGCCGATCAACGCCCGCCGCGCGGCGCTGCGGGCCGAGCGCGGGGACCGCACCCCGATGATCCCGTCCTCCGTCAAGTACGCGAAGAAGTGAACGAGATGGCCAGCGACGACAAGCCAGCGAAGAAGCCGACGGTCCCCGAGCCCGGCGGCGAGCAGTCCAGCGCCGAGCGGCCGCAGGAGGTCGAGCAGCGCCCGTCCGACGACGTGGCCCGCCCGGCCGCGCCGCGCGAGCCGCTGGTCGCCGGCAAGGCACGCAAGGGCATGTTCAACGTGTCCGGCAGCGGCGACACCTCCGGCTTCGGCGGCCTGCGGCTGCCGGCCCACGTGGCCGCGCCGGCCGAGCGGCCCTACGGCGGCTGGTTCGACGAGCTCACCGACCAGCTGCTCGCCTCGATGCGCGAGCGCAGCGTCCCGGCCGAGGCGATCCTGCAGGTCACCGTCGACCGCGGCGAGATCACCTACTACGTCGACCCCGCCTACCTCGTGGCCCTGTGCAAGATGCTGCGCGACGACCCGGCGCTGCGCTTCGAGCTCTGCGGCTCGGTGTCCGGAGTGGACTACGGGGTGGCCGTCCCGCAGCGGCTGCACTCCGTCTACCACCTCACCTCGATGACCTACCGCCGCCGCATCCGGCTGGAGGTGGCCATCGACTGGTCGCCCGAGGACGGCGGCCAGCCGCACTGCCCGTCGGTCGTGGAGATCTACCCGACCGCCGACTGGCAGGAGCGGGAGACCTGGGACATGTTCGGCATCGTCTACGACGGTCATCCGGCGCTCACCAGGATCCTCATGCCGGACGACTGGGACGGCCACCCGCAGCGCAAGGACTACCCGCTCGGCGGCATTCCCGTGGAGTACAAGGGCGCGGAGATCCCGCCCCCCGATCAGCGGAGGTCGTACTCGTGACCGAGAGCTACGCGGGCGAGCGCGAGACCACAGAGGGCAAGATCTACAACGTCACCGGTGGCGACTGGGACGAGGCGCTCGAGGACGCGATCACCGATGAGCGCATCATCATCAACATGGGTCCGCAGCACCCGTCCACGCACGGCGTGCTGCGCCTGGTGCTCGAGCTCGAGGGCGAGACGGTCACCCAGGCCCGGTCGGTCATCGGCTACCTGCACACCGGCATCGAGAAGAACTGCGAGTACCGCACCTGGACCCAGGGCGTCACGTTCGTGACGCGCATGGACTACCTGGCGCCGCTGTTCAACGAGGCCGGCTACTGCATGGGCATCGAGAAGCTGCTCGGCATCACCGTGCCGCAGCGCGCGCAGGTCCTCCGGGTCATGCTCATGGAGATCAACCGGATCGCCTCGCACCTCGTGGCGCTGGCCACCGGCGGCATGGAGCTCGGCGCGATGACCGCGATGACCGCGGGCTTCCGCGAGCGCGAGGAGTGCCTGCACCTGCTCGAGTTCCTCACCGGCCTGCGCATGAACCACGCGTTCATCCGGCCCGGCGGCCTCGCCCAGGACATGCCGGAGGGCTTCGAGCTGGCCGTCCGCGAGTTCGTCAAGACGATGAACGAGCGGCTGCCGCAGTACGACAAGCTCCTCACCGGCCAGCCGATCTGGAAGAACCGGCTCATCGGCATCGGCTACCTGCCCGTCGACGCGTGCCTCGCGCTCGGCGTCACGGGGCCGATCCTGCGCGCCGCGGGCCTGCCGTGGGACCTGCGCAAGACCGAGCCGTACCTGGGCTACGAGGACTACAACTTCGAGGTCCCCACCTCCACCGCGGCCGACGCCTACGCGCGTTACCTGCTGCGCGTGGAGGAGATGCACCAGTCGCTGCGGATCATCACCCAGTGCCTGAAGAAGATCGAGCCCGGCCCGGTCATGGTGGAGGACGCCAAGATCGCCTGGCCGGCCAAGCTCTCGGTCGGCTCGGACGGCATGGGCAACTCGCTCGAGCACGTCCGCAAGATCATGGGTCAGTCGATGGAGTCGCTGATCCACCACTTCAAGCTGGTGACCGAGGGCTTCCAGGTGCCCGCCGGGCAGGTCTACACGGCGGTCGAGTCGCCGCGCGGCGAGCTCGGCTACCACCTGGTCTCCGACGGCGGCACCAGGCCGTTGCGCGTGCACGTCCGGGAGCCCAGCTTCGTGAACCTGCAGTCCATGCCCGCGATGTCCGAGGGCGGCCTGGTCGCCGACGTCATCGCGGCCATCGCCTCGATCGACCCGGTGATGGGAGGAGTCGACCGGTGAGCGAGCTTGCGAGCGAACAGATGTCACAGGGCGACCGTGAACGGGAGCACCGAGCCCGCGGGGGGTTGTCGTGAACGAACCGTTGTCCACGGGCGCCACGTACGGGGGCTCGAGTGTCGGTGTGGGACAGACCCACGTGGCCGCGGGCCCGGAGGTCGACGTGGTCGCCGCGTCCGCGGTCGGTCCACAGGAGACCGGCCGGCTGGTCACCGAGACCCGCGCGGACCTGTCGGTGTTCGGCCCGGACATCGTGGCCAAGGCGGCCGAGCTGATCGCCCGCTACCCGGAGTCCCGCTCGGCGCTCCTGCCGATGCTGCACCTGGTGCAGTCGGTCGAGGGCCACGTCAGCCAGGCGGGCGTGCGGTTCTGCGCCGAGCGGCTGGCGCTGGCCGACGCCGAGGTCGCCGCGGTCGTCACGTTCTACACGATGTACAAGCGCAAGCCGTGCGGCGAGCACCTGGTGAGCGTGTGCACCAACACGTTGTGCGCGGTGCTCGGCGGCGACGCGATCTACGAGCGCCTGCGGAACCACCTCGGCGAGGGCGGCGAGCCGCTCAAGCACGAGGAGACCTCGGGCACGCCCGGCGAGCCCGGCTCGATCACCCTCGAGCACGCCGAGTGCCTCGCCGCCTGCGACCTCGGTCCCGTGCTGCAGGTCAACTACGAGTTCTACGACAACCAGACGCCGGAGTCCGCGGTCGAGCTCGTCGACGCGCTGCGTCGCGGCGAGAAGCCCGCGCCGACCCGCGGCGCCCCGCTGACCGACCTGCGCTCGGTCGAGCTGGAGCTGGCCGGGTTCTTCCCCGAGGACGAGGCGACCTACCGCTCCCATGTGGACGGTCCCTCGGCCGCGGTGGAGACCCTGCGCGGCGCGCGGCTGGCCGCCGACCGCGGGTGGACCGCCCCGACGATGCCGGAGAACGCGCCGGCGCTTCCGGAGGTCGAGAAGAAGTGACCACTGCCGAGACCACCACGCCCGACCCGGTGACCCCGGTGCTCACCAAGCGCTGGCTGTCCCCGGAGTCGTGGCGGCTGTCCACCTACGAGCAGCTCGAGGGCTACACCGCGCTGCGCACGGCGCTGTCCGGCACCCCGGAGCAGCTCGTCCAGCTGGTCAAGGACTCCGGCCTGCGCGGCCGCGGCGGCGCGGGCTTCCCGGCCGGCGTGAAGTGGTCGTTCATGCCGCCCAACGAGGACAAGCCGCACTACCTGGTCATCAACGCCGACGAGGGCGAGCCGGGCACGTGCAAGGACATCCCGCTGATGATGGCCGACCCGCACTCGCTGATCGAGGGCTGCGTCATCGCCGCCTACGCGATGCGCAGCCACCACTGCTTCATCTACGTGCGTGGTGAGGCCCTGCACTGCATCCGCCGGCTCAACGCCGCGGTGCGCGAGGCCTACGACGCCGGCTATCTGGGTGCGAACATCCTCGGCTCGGGCTTCGGCCTGGACATCACCGTGCACGCGGGCGCCGGCGCCTACATCTGCGGTGAGGAGACGGCGCTGCTCGACTCGCTCGAGGGCCGCCGCGGCCAGCCCCGGCTCAAGCCGCCGTTCCCGGCCGCAGCGGGCCTGTACGCCGCACCCACCACGGTGAACAACGTCGAGACCATCGCGAGCGTGCCGTTCATCGTCAACGGCGGCGCGGACTGGTTCCGCACGATGGGCTCCGAGCGCTCGCCGGGGCCGAAGATCTACTCGATCTCCGGCCACGTCGTGAACCCCGGCCAGTACGAGGCGCCGCTCGGCACCACGCTGCGCCAGCTGCTCGAGCTCGCCGGCGGCATGAAGGACGACATCCCCCTGAAGTTCTGGACCCCGGGCGGCTCGTCCACCCCGCTGTTCACCGCCGAGCACCTCGACGTCCCGCTGGACTTCGAGGGCGCGGCCGCAGCCGGCTCGATGCTCGGCACCACCGCGGTCATGGTGTTCAACGAGACCGTGTCGGTGCCGTGGGCCGTGATG
>NZ_DASWSJ010000179.1:0-9067 GCF_036402745.1 Actinophytocola sp.
GCCACCGGGGAAGCCCTCCGTGCCGCCCGACAGCCGCGAGACGGAGAGACCGACCTGGCCGTCGGGCGCGAAGCGCACCCGCACCCGGTACTCCTGGTTGCTGGCGACCCGCCGGCCGGACACGAACACCATCGTCCCGCCACCGGTCGGCATCGCGTCCAGGGAGAACGAGGTCAGCACCGTGGCGTCGGTCAGGGAAAGCCCGCCCAGGTAGGACCCGGTGTTCTGGTTGGCCGCGTCGAGCCGCAGCTCGGCCACGCCGGCGGACACCGACTGGCGCGCGGCACCGGCCGGCGCCGTCCAGGCGCCGCCCACGTCCGCGGTGCCGAGACCCCCGGTGACCGTCCGGCCGAAGGCGTCGTTCGCGACGACCACCTCGACGGGCGGCGCCACGACCGTCACGTCCCGGCCGGTCGCCCCGGTCGCGCCCTTGTCGTCGGTGACGGTGAGGGTCACGTGGTGGCTGCCGCCCGTGGCGAAGATGTGCGACGCCGTGGCACCGGTGGCGGTCGCGCCGTCACCGAAGTTCCACGCATAAGCCTTCACGACGCCATCGCTGTCGGCGGAGCCGGCGGCGTCGACGGAGAGCACGAGGTCCTTGGCCGTCGCCGTGAACGCCGCCGTCGGTGCCTTGTTGGGCACGACCGGCGCGACGCTGACCATCCGGGTGGCCGTGCTCGTAGCGCCCCTGTTGTCCGTGACCGTCAGCGTCACCAGGTAGGTGCCGGCCGCGGCGTAGGTACGCGTGGCGGTGGCACCGGTGCCGGTGGAGCCGTCACCGAAGGTCCAGGCGTAGGTGGGGATCGTGCCGTCGACGTCCTTCGTGCCCGTGGCGTCGACGGTCGCGGCCAGGCCGGTGGACGAGCTCGCGAACCGGGCGGTCGGCGGCAGGTTCGGCGCCTGGGATGCCCCGCCGGCGGTGGCATGCGCCGCCACCCGCACGGCCGACAGGGCCGCCGGGTACAGCGCCACCTCGTCGATCCGGCCGGTGAAGGTGCTGGAGCCGCTCATCGCGCGGTCGCTGCCGACGCGGAAGTAGCCGTTGTAGGACGCCCCGGTCGTGGTGTCGGTCCGCGAGTCGACCAGCTTCCCGTCGACGTAGAGCGCCATGCCCGAGGAGCTCATCGACGCGGCGACGTGGTGCCACTTGCCGTCGTTGAACGACGCGCTGCTGCCCACCGTGCGCTCGGTCAGCCGGTTCTTGCCGGTCAGCGTGTCGACACCGAAGTTCACCCGGCCCCGCGAGTCGAGGTAGACCTGCCGGTCGTAGGTCGAGCTGCTGCCGGAGGCGGCGCTGGCGAAGCCGAGGATCCGGCCGCCGGAGCCGGAGCTGGTCTGGAACCAGGCCTCCGCCGTGAACGTGTTCGGTGCCGCGGACGAGGTCTGGGTGGCCAGGGTCGCCTGCGCGGAGCCGTTGAAGGAGAAGGCCGTGTTCGTGTCGGCGGAGAGTGCGCCGGCGACCGCCCTGCTGACACCCGAGCCGACGGTCATGGGGCGGTTGCCGATGGCGTCGGCAGCAGTCGTCCCGGTCGTGTCACCGAGCCGCCAGTGCGACTGTGCGCCATCGGCCTTGACCGCGGACGCGTAGTCGATCGTGCCGGTCACGGGCGCCGGCGCGACGTCCACCGCGACCCAGTCACCGGTGGTCCGGTTGCCGAAGGGGTCGGTGGCGACGACGCGGTAGCGCAGCGAGCCGCTGACGCCGGCCTCGGTGGCGCTCATCGCGGTGTTCTGCCACCACAGCGAGCCCTTGACCGTCTCGTAGACGGGGGCGGCCTCGCCCTCGCGGTAGACCGAGTAGGTCAGGTACTGGTTGTCCTGGTCATCGGTCGTCGTCCAGCCGATCGTGGCGACGCCGGCCGCAGGCGAGGTCGCCGTGGCCGTGAGGCCGTCGGCAGGGCCGACCTTGTTCGGCGCCAGCGCCGGGACGGCGTAGCGGACCAGGCCCTGCTGACCGGCGCCGTTGACGCGCGGGAACTCACCGCCGTAGACGACGTACTGGCCGTTGCCGGTGACGCTCCAGCCGGCCTGGCCCTGGCCGGTGTAGGTGCCGGGGGTCATGGTCGGGAACCAGTCCAGCTGCTTGCCCGCGGGCTGGCCGACCAGGTTCTTGTTGGAGAAGGTCGTCGCCCCGCCCACGCCGGAGGGCGCGATCGTGTAAGCGGTGGCGAACTTGTGCACCCGCGGGTTCTGCTCGGGGAAGCCGCCGATCGGCGAGCAGTTGTGGGTGTGGCTGGCCACGTAGAGCACGCCGTTCGAGGGGTAGCTGGAGTACGTGTCGCCGCGGCAGTCGTTGATCTCGACGATCGCGCCGCCGTCGGCCTTCGCGACGAAGGAGCCCTCGAGGTTGCCCGGTCCGCCGAAGTCGTAGGCGGTGCCGTAGACGTTCACGCCGTCGGTGGTGACGCTGTAGACGGCCGAGTCGCTGCCCTGGTTGGTGATCTTCTGGTTGATCGCGAACGGGCGGGTCGCGCCGGTGACGGCATCGATCGCCGCGACGCCGGTCGCCTTCGTGCCGTTCATCGAGGCGAACCGGCCGGCCGCCACGACCTGCGTGCCGTTGCCGGTGACGACCAGCGACATGACCTGGTCGCTGCCCGAGGTGGAACCGACGCCGGGGAGGGGCGCCCAGGGCAGGAGGGTGCCGTCGGCGGTGCTGACCGCCGCGAGGCGGGTGCGGCTCACCCCGCCCACGGCGGTGATGCTCCCGCCCATGTAGACGGTGTCCGCGGTGACGGCGAGAGCCCGCACCTGACTGTTGATGTTCGGGCGCCAGTTGCTCACCAGCGCGCCGGTAGCGGTGTCGTAGGCGGCCACGCGGTTGCGGACCTGGCCGTCGGCCTGGGTGAAGTCGCCGGCGACGTAGATGCGCGAACCGTCCGGGGAGGCCGTCACGGCCAGCACCTGGCCGTTGAGGACCGGGGCGAAGGAGGTGATCAGCTCGCCGGTGCGGATGTCGTAGGCGAGCAGGTTGTTCCGGGGCGTCTCCTGGGTGCCGGCGGCCGCACCTGCCGGGCGGGCGGTGGTGAAGTCGCCACCCACGTAGACGGTGTTGCCGACGACAGCCTGGGCCCACGCCACACCGTTGATCTGCACGGTCGGCAGGGCGTCCGCGGCGACGGTGGCCGGCGTGCCCGCGAGCGGCTGGGAGTCCGCCTGGGCGGTGCCCGGCAGCGCCAGCGCCACGGCTCCCGTGGTGAGCAACGACGCCACGAACAGTGACAGAACCCGCTTCGGCGCGGACGCCGACGATGCAGACATGACGATCGTTCCCCCGTGTTTCCCCCGGTGGCGCCCGGATGCCGTCCGAACCGGACGACGAGCACCGAGAGTGACGATGACACGGAGTCACGGACATTGTGACGGCTGAGCAGGGGAATCACCCGCACGGGCGGGGTACTGATCACCCTGTGTAGTCGGCAGGGCACGCAACGATGAACACCGCGCCGTCCGGAGCCGCCGCCGCCCCGACCGTGAGGGTCGGCAGGGCGGCGCCGGTACTGCTGCCGACGGTCAGGGCAGCTCGGTCACCCGGAACGCGGTGAACCGGACGGCCGTCGCGGCGGTCGTGCCGCTCGGGCGGTGCACCGCGAGGCCTACGCCGCCGGCCGCCTGCAGCGCAGCGGTCGTGTCGGTGCGGGTCATCGACGGGGCCACCGGCTCCGGGGACCCCTCGAGCCACGTCCGCGCGGTGACCTGGGCCGTCCCGGTGCCGGAGACCTGCACCCGGACGTTCAGCGCCTGGCCGGCGGTGTAGGTCAGGCCGGGAACCAGCGACTCGCCGCCGGGGAACGCCTCCGTCCCACCGGAGAGCCGGGACAGCGCGAGCGCGACCCGCCCGTCGGCCAGCAGCCGCACCCGAACCCGGTACTCCAGGCCCGAGCCCACCCGGCGGCCCGTCACGTACACGTACGTGCCGTTGCCGGTCGGGGTGGCGGTGAGGGAGAACGTCGTCCGGACGTCGGCGCTCGTCCGGGAGATGCCGTCGATGAAGGCGCCGGTGTTGTTGCCGGCGGCGTCCAGCCGCAGTTCCGCCACCCCGGGCGTGACCGACTGACGCGTCCCACCGGCCGACACCGTCCAGGCACCCCCGGTGTCAGCGGTGCCGAGACCGCCGGTGACCGTACGGCCGAACGTGTCGTCGGCGATCACCGCGGGGCCGGCCGGCGGTGCGGTGACCGTGATGTCCTGCTCCGTCGTCGCCGTCGCACCGTCGTCGTCGGTCACCGTCAGCGACACCCGGTAGGTACCGGCCGCGGCGTAGTCGTGCGTCGCCGTCCCGCCGGTGCCCGACGAGCCGTCGCCGAAGGTCCACGCCCAGGACACGACGTCGCCGTCCGGGTCGCTCGAGCCGACCGCATCGAGTGCGACCGCGAGGTCGGTGCCGGTGGCGGTGAACGCCGCGACCGGCACCTGGTTCGGCGGCGGCGCGGTGACCGTCACCTGCTGCGCGCTCGTACCGGTCGCGCCGTCGTCGTCGGTCACCGTGAGCGTGACGGTGAACGTGCCGCCCGCGGCGTACGTGTGCGCCGCCGTCGGCCCGTTCGCCGTCGTCCCGTCCCCGAAGTCCCACGCCCGGGAGGCGAGGGAACCGTCCGGGTCCGCGGAGACGGTCCCGTCCACGGTGACGTCGAGGCCGGTCACCGACGCGGTGAACGACGCCGTCGGTGCCGTGTTGGGCGGAGGAGCCGACGTCCCGAGCGCGTAGTGCTGGGCGACCGTGGCGGTCGACAGCGCGGCCGGGTAGATCGCCACGTCGTCGAGAGTGCCGGCGAAGTAGTTCGCACCCGCCCACGAGCTGTCCCCACCGATCCGCCAGTACCCGTCATAGGACTGGCCGGCGGTGACGTCGGAGCGGCTGCCGGCGAGCTGCCCGTCGACGAACAGGGCCAGGCCCTGCGAGCTCAGCGACGCCGCCACGTGGTGCCACCGCCCGTCGTTGAGGCCGGCGGCGCTCTCCACCGTGCTCATCGCGCCGGTCCACACGCCGAACCGGAGCCGGCCGGACCCGTCCATGTAGAGGTGCCGGTCGTAGTTCGAGCTGTTGCCGGAGGACTGGTTGCCGTACCCGACGAGCTTGCCGCCGGACGTGGAGCTGGTCCGGAACCAGGTCTCGATGCTGAAGACGTTCGGGCCCGGAGCCGGCGCCTGCGTCGACGCCCGCCCCTCACCGCTGCCGTCGAACGTGGCGGCCGTGTCTGCATCCCCGGCGATGGCGCCGGCCGTTCCGCGGGCCACGCCCGAGCCGATGCCCAGGTCCGCCGTCCCGGCGAAGTCGTAGGCGTTGCCGGCCTGTTCGCCGAAGCGCCAGTAGTGGACGGCACCGCCGTCGATGACGGCCTGCGAGTAGGAACCGCCGACGGTCCCCGAGGCGGCAACCGCCACCGCGCGGGACGACGTGGCCGTGGCTCCGCGCGCGTCGGTCACGGTCAGCGTCACCCGGTACGTACCCGGGGAGGCGTAAGCGTGCCCCACGGTGGCTCCGGTGGCCGTGGCGCCGTCACCGAGGGCCCAGCTGTACTGGCTGATGCTGCCGTCGGGATCGGTGGACGCCGAGCCGTCGAAGGACGCCGCGGTGCCGTTCGCCGAGGAGGTGAAGCTCGCCGTCGGCGGCTCGTTGAAGGTCTCCCCCGTGCTGCCCACCACGAAGTGGCGCTGGATCTGGGTGGCCGTCAGGGGCGCCCGGTAGACGGCGACCTCGTCGATCCGCCCGGCGAACCAGTCGCTGGAGCCCGCCCAGCGGGTGTCCCCGCCGATGCGCCAGTAGCCGGAGTAGTCCTGCGCCCCGGTGGCGTCGGAGCGCTGACCGACGAGCTGCCCGTCGAGGTGCAGCGTCATGCCGGCGGGCCCGATGGTGGCCACCACGTGGTGCCAGGCGCCGTCGTTGTAGGACCGACTGCTCTCCAGGGTCGCGCCCCAGCCCAACCAGACCCCGAAGTAGACCCGCCCGGAGTCGTCCATGTAGACGTGCCGGTCGTAGCTGCCGCTGTTGCCGGTGGCGGCGTTGCCGAAGCCGATGATCTTGCCGCCGACCGTGGTCGTGGTGGTGAACCACGCCTCCACGCTGAACGTCTGCGGACCCGGCGCGGGGGACGGCGTCGCGCCGGTCCCGGCCGAGGTGCCGTCGAAGGTCGCGGCCGTGTTTCCCGTGCCCGCCAGCGCACCGGCAGCGCCCTGGGTGACCCCGCTGCCGAGCGTCAGATCGTCGAAGCCGGCCTGGTCGTAGCCCGTGGCGGTTCCGGCCGCCTCACCCAGCCGCCAGAAGTGCTCCGGGGTGTCGGCCAGGACGGTGTCGCCGTACAGACCGCCGGACGCCGTGTCCGTGGACACGGTCACCGAGGCGCTCGACCGCGTCGCGGAGTTGCCGAAGGGGTCGTAGGCGTGGACGCGGTAGGTGTACCGGCTGCCCGCCTGCACGTCACGGTCGACGAAGCCCAGGGACGGGCGGTTCCAGAAGGTCGAGGCCGCGGTCGTCTCATAGACCGGCTGGGCGGGCTTGTCGGAGCGGACCACCGTGTAGATGAGGTTCGCGTTGTCCTGGTCGAAGGTCGACTGCCAGGAGACGCGGACGCTGCCGGCCGACAGGGACACCACCGTGGGGATGAGCCCGTCGTTCACATTCGGGCCTACCTTGTTCGGCGCGACGGCGGGGACGGCGTAACGGACGAGGCCCTGCTGGGCGACGCCGTTGACCCGCGGGAACTCGCCGCCATAGACGACGTAGTCGCTGTTGCCCGTGACGGACCAGCCGGCCTGCGCCTGGCCGGTGTAGCTCCCGGCGCTCATGGTCGGGAACCAGTTCAGCAGCGACGGTGCCGGCTGCCCCTGGAGGTTGCCGTTGGTCAGCGTGTTGCCGCCCACGGTGCCCGTGGCGCCGGTGCTCACCGCGGTCGCGAACTTGTTGATCCGGGGGTTCTCCTCGGGGTAGCCCCCGATGTTGCCGCAGTCGTGCGGGTGGCCCGCGAAGTAGAGCGCACCGTTGACGGCGTAGCTCGAGTAGTGGTCACCGTGGCAGTCGTTGATCGCGATGACCTGACCACCGTCGGCAGTCGCCGCGAACGAGCCCTCGAGGTTGCCCGGGCCGTAGTAGTCGTACCCGGTGCCGTAGACGGCCGCGCCGTCGGTGGACAGGCTGTAGATCGCGGAGTTGACGCCCTGGTTGGTGATCAGCTGGTTGACGGCGAAGTCCCGCGTTGCCCCGGTGACCGCGTCGAGTGCGCCGACGCCGGTGGCCTTCGTGCCGTTCAGCGAGTCGAACCGCCCGGCCGCGACGACCTGGGCGCCCCCGTTCGTGAGGACCAGGGCGAGGACGGCGTTGCTGGTCTGCTGGTTGCGTGCGTCGTTGCCGGGCAGTTCGTTGCCCTCCGTGGACCCGACGCCGGGCACCGGCGCCCACGGAAGCAGCGCACCGTCGGCCGCGGAGACCGCCGCCAGCCGCGTCCGGCTGACGCCGCCGACGGCGGTGATGCTGCCGCCGAGGTAGACGGTGTCGTTGGTCGCCGCGATGGCGCGGACCTGACTGCTGACGCTCGGCCGCCACGTGGAGATCAGGGCGCCGGCCGGGGTCAGGGCGGCCACGCGGTTGCGCGGCTGGCCGTCGACCTGGGTGAAGTCACCGCCGACGTAGATGCGCGAGCCGTCCGGCGAGGCGGTGACCACCAGCGCCTGCGCGTTGAGGCTCGGCGCGAAGGAGGTGATCAGCTGACCGGTACGGATGTCGTAGGCGAGCAGGTTGTTGCGCACCGTCTCCTGCGTGCCCGCGGCCGCGCCGGCGGGCCGGGCTCGGGTGAACGAACCGGCTGCGTAGACGGTGTCGCCCACGACGACCTGCGACCAGACGACCCCGTTGATCTGCACGGTCGGGAGACCGTCGGCCGTCACGGTGCTCGGAGTCGCGGGCGAGGTGGTCGGTGGGGCGGAATCGGCCTGCGCCGTCCCCGGGACCAGCAGTCCCAGCGTCCCGGCTGCCAGCAGCAGAGCTACCGGACCTGCCACCAGGCGCGCGCGCACGATCGACCACGAACTCATTGCCGTTCCCCCGTTCCGGCTGGCCCCCCGTGAGCCGCGCCGAATACTGGGAGTAACGATGCATGGTGTCAGGCGCTCCGCGCGTCACCCGAACCGGTTAAAGACGACCCGGGATCGGCCATGAACAGCCGAAATCCTCACTCCCCGTGATCGGGGACTGAGGATCCCGGCTGTTTCCGATCGTGCGTCAGGGCCCGGCGTTGACGGTGAACGAGGTGAACCGGACGGTCGTCGCGGCGGTGGTGCCGCTGGGCCGGTGCACCAGCAGGCCGACACTGCCGGCCGCCTGGAGGACCGCGGTCGTGTCGCTACGGACCATGGACCGCGTTGCCGGTTCGGTCCCACCCGCCGGCCAGACGCTGGCCCCGATCTGGGTCGTGCCGGTGCCGGAGACCTGGACCCGCACGTTCAGGTCCTGCCCGACCGTGTAGATCAGCCCAGGCACGATGACCTCCCCGCCGGGGAAGGACTCGATCGGCGTCGTGGCGGACGTGAGGCGGGAGAGCGAGAGCGCAACCCGCCCGTCGGCGAGCAGCCGGACCCGCGCGCGGTACTCGTTGTTGTTCGAGACGCGTCGGCCGGTCACGTAGACATAGGTCCCGTTCCCGGTCGGGGCGACATCCACGGTGAACGACGTGCGCACGTCCACACTGGTCGCCGACACGCCGCCCAGGAAGGACCCGGTGTTGGTGTTCGCGGCCGGCAGGGTCATCGCCGCGACGTTCGGGGTCACCGACTGCCGGGCACCGCTGGACTGCAGCACCGTCCAGGGGCCGCCCACGTTCGCGGTGCCCAGTCCTCCGGTGACGGTCCGGTCGAACGCGTCGCTGGCCAGCACGGCCGGCCCCGGGGTGTCCGTGACCACGACCTCCTGGGTGACGTCGTCCTGGGCGCCGTCCTCGTCGGTCACGACCAGCCTCACCTGGTAGGTGCCGGCGGCCCCATATGCGTGGGTGACCGTCGGACCGGACGTGGACGTCAGGGTGTCACCGAACTCCCACGACCATCCGACGATGGAGCCGTCGTCGGTCGTGGGTCC
>NZ_DASWSJ010000180.1:0-48438 GCF_036402745.1 Actinophytocola sp.
GCATTCGTGCTGCACGACCCGGGCATGGAAGCCTTCGGCCACGCGGTCGATGGCCTGCCCCTGCGGATCGACCCCGGTGTAGCGTATGCGCCTGAAACGCGGCACGACGCCGCGCATGCCGGGTACCGAGAGGCAGCCTTCCCAGTCCTCGTCGGGGTCCGGCATGGTCTCCGGGAGCTCCGTGGTCTCGAGCATCGGGTTGACCACGACCCCGCGCAACTGCACGCCGGCCACCTCGTCGGGGCAGTCGTAGACGAACACCCGCAGGTCGACGCCGACCTGGTTGGCGGCGAGCCCGACGCCGGGAGCGGCCGCCATCGTCTCGAACAGGTCCTCCACCAACGAGCGAAGATCGTCGTCGAACTTCTCGACCCGGCGCACCGGGTTGTGCAGCACAGGGTCACCGACGATCCTGATCGGGCGAATGGCCATGCGGCTGACCATAGCCAAACGACTCGTGCGGCGTTTTCGTCCACACGGCCGGCCGGCACACTCGGTAGCGTGATGTAATGGCACCCGGCGAATCACAGTCGTGTGATTCGCCGGGCAGCAGAGAACCTCGTGGCGAGGAGCCAGATGGACGCCGCAGAGTTGCCGGCACAGCCCTCCGAGCGGCCTGTGCGCGCGCTGCCGCCGACCGGTGAGCCGGTCGAGGAGCCGGCCGACGGCCTCACTCAGCGGGAGCGCGAGATCCTCGCGTTCGAGCGCCAGTGGTGGAAGTACGCGGGCGCCAAGGAGCAGGCGATCCACGAGCTGTTCGGCGTCTCGCCGACCCGGTACTACCAGCTCGTCAACCGGCTGATCGACAAGCGTGAGGCGCTGCAGGCGGACCCGATGCTGGTCAAGCGGCTGCGTCGGCTGCGCAGTGGCCGGCAGCGGGCCCGCTCGGCGCCGCGGCTCGGTCGATGACCTCACCCGACTCGCCCAGCGCCACGCGCCCGCTGCGGGTCGCGGGCCTCGCGTTGCTGGGCCTCGCCGCGGTCGCGCTGGTCATCGGCCTGATCTCGGTCTTCGGCGGCGGTGACGGCGGCAACAACGCCCAGCCGCCCGCGTCGAGCACGGCCAAGCCACCCGGGTCGTCGGGCTCGCCTGCGCCGTCGTCCAGCCGTCCGACGACCTCGAAGGCACCGTCGTCCAGCCGCCCGCCCGGCACCACCACGACGCCGCCCGGTGGCACCGCGACGACCCCGCCCCCCGGCGGTGACGGCAACGGCGAGCCCGGCAAGACCGAGCCGGTCCACGTCTACAACAACAGCACGATCAAGGGCCTGGCCGCCCGCGCCGCCGACGACTTCACGGCGGTCGGCTGGAAGGTCGTCGACACCGGCAACTACTCCGGCGGCATCATCCCGACCACGACGGTGTACTTCCGCCCCGGCACCGCCGAGGAGGCCGCGGCCCGCGCGCTGGGTGCGGAGTTCGGCATGCGGGTGGAGCCGCGCTTCCCGGGCATCGAGGACTTCCCGCCCGGCGTGGTCGTGATCGTGACCAACGACTACGGCAGCGGCGGCAAGAACGGCGGCGGCAAGAACGAGGGCTGACCGCCTTCACCGGCCCGTCAGCGGGACTTCGCGTAGGTCTCCAGGGCGACCAGCTGCGCCGGGTCGAGGGAGCCGC
The DNA here is from genome assembly GCF_036402745.1 of Actinophytocola sp. GTDB lineage: Bacteria > Actinomycetota > Actinomycetes > Mycobacteriales > Pseudonocardiaceae > Actinophytocola. The sequence continues at coordinate 1,618 of NZ_DASWSJ010000180.1, forward strand.
GCACCGACTCGCGGGCCGTCTCCAGGTGGGTGGCCGTGACCACCGTCGCGTCCAGGGACTCGCGCATCGCGGTCAGCGCCGCCTCGCGGATCAGGGCCGCGCAGTCCGCGGCCGAGTAGCCGTCCAGCTCCGCGGCCAGCGACGCGATGTCGACGTCGTCGGCCAGGGGCGTGTTGCGGGCGGCCGAGCGGAGGATCTCGGCCCGGGCCTCGGCGTCGGGCGGGGGTACGTAGACCAGGCGCTCCAACCGGCCGGGGCGCAGCAGCGCCGGGTCGATCAGCTCCGGGCGGTTCGTCGCGCCCAGGATGACCACGTCGCGCATCGGCTCGACACCGTCGAGCTCGGTGAGCAGGGAGGCCACCACGCGGTCGGCGACGCCGGAGTCCGACGACTGCCCGCGCCGTGGCGCCAGCGCGTCGACCTCGTCCAGGAACACCATCGCCGGCGCGGCCTCGGCGGCCCGGCGGAACAGCTCGCGCACCGCCCGCTCGGACTCGCCGACCCACTTGTCCATCAGCTCGGCGCCCTTGACCGAGAACACGTTCAGCTTGCCCGTGCCGGCGAGCGCCCGGACCAGGTACGTCTTGCCGCAGCCGGGCGGGCCGAACAGCAGCATCCCGCGCGGCGGCTCGACCCCGAGGCGCGCGAACGAGTCCGGGTACTGCAACGGCCACAGCACCGCCTCGGTGAGCGCCTGCTTGACCTCGACCATGTCGCCGACCTGGTCCAGCGTGAGCCCGCCGGTCTGCAGGGTGTCCGAAGTGGACATCGAGGTCGGCCGGACGGTGGTCAGCGCGCCGACGAGGTCGTCGAAGGTGACCGTGGGCTCCTCGGCGGCCTTGTGCCGCAGGGCGGCGCGGACGGCGGCCTCGCGGCGCAGCGCCACCAGGTCGGCGGCCACGAAGCCCGGCGTCCGGTCGGCGATGGCCCCGAAGTCCACTTCGGACTCGATGGGCACGTCGCGGAACAGCACGCGCAGCAGTTCCGTGCGCACCTTGGCGTCCGGCAGCGGCAACGACAGCGACCGGTCCAGCAGGTCCACGCCACGCACCCGCGGGTCGAGCGCCTCCGGGTGCGCGGTGGTGGCGACGATGGCGAGCTTCGGCGTGCGGATGGCGGCCCGCAGCGTGTCGATCACGACCGTGGCCACCGGCGCCGGGTTGCTGGCCGGCAGCAGCGCGTCGAGGTCGGTGATGAGCAGCACCGACGGGAGTTCCGGCCGGGTGCGCGCGATGGCCCCGGCCAGCCGGCGGGCACCCGCGTTGGGCTCCAGCGCGGCGATCGTGGGCCCTGCCAGCTCGACGACCTCCGCGCCGGTCGCCTGCGCCACCGACCGCACCAGGGTGGTCTTGCCGACACCCTCCGGCCCGGTGATCAACGCGCCGAGCTGGGCCGCGGCACCCAGCCTGGCCAGCAGCTCCGGGCGTTGGAACGCCAGCTCGAACCACTCGGTGAGCCGGTCGGCCGCCTCGCGGGCGCCGACGAGGTCGGTGATCGGCGGCGGGGGCGCGACGGGCTGGGCGACCGGCTCGACGAGGTCGCCGTCGACCGGCTCGTCGTCGGTGACCACGCGCAGCGTCGCGCCGCCCGGGCCGGCGAGCTGGGCTTGCGGGGCCGCCTCGCCCGTGCGCGCGCCGTCCCGCCAACCGACCACAGTGGACGGATGGACGGCGACCGGGCCGGCCGGCTCGGTGGCGGTGACGGTGAGCAGCTCGTTGGTCCACGTCATGCCGATCGCGCGGGAGAGCTTGCCCCGCACGGCCCCCAGGTCCGACCCGGGCGGCGGCGCGAGGTCCTGCGGCAGCAGCGAGACCGCGTCGCCGACGGTGAGGATCTTGCCGATCAGCGCGAGCCGCACGGTCTCCGGCGGCAGCGACACCGACGCGAGCCGCGAGCCGGCCACGGTCACCGACCGGCCGGGCGACACGGCCGCCGGCGCCACCACGACCTCCGCGCCCTCGGTGACGCCGACGTTGGACATCGTCACGTCGTCGAGCAGCACCACGCCCGGCGCGCTGGCCCGGTCGGCCTCGGCGGCAAGCGCCGCGCTCACCCTGGCCCCGGTCAGCTGCACCCCGTCCCACTGCTCCAGCCCGAGCGCGTCGAACACCTCGGGATGCAGGCGCACCACGCCGCGGCGGGTGTCGAGCGCCGAGGGCTGCAGCCTGGCGGTGAGCGTGATCTGTGGCATGAGTCCGGAGACTACTGGTCCCCGCGGGTGGGCCGGGCCTGGTTGCGGCGCAAGCCCGTACGCCGCCAGCCGCGCCCGCGCACCGCCCGGCGCACCCGGCTGGAGTCGGTGGGCAGCACGACCGTGCCGGAGGTGTGGCCGTTGCCGCCGTTGCGGCGGGCGGCCGAGACCGCGCGCCGGGCGGCGCCGGCGACCTTGCGGATCGGCGGCCGCAGCCCGAGGCGCCGGCCGGCACCGTGGGCCCGGCGGATGGCGCGGCGCTCGCGTGGCGGCACGTCCCACGCCTCCGGGTGGTTGGCGAGCCAGTGGCTGCGCCGCACCGCGTACGGGATGTGCAGCAGGTAGCCGAGCAACGCGCTGGCGAGCGCGACCATGGGATAGGTGATGACCGCGGCGGCCAGCAGGCCGACCAGCACCAGCAGCGGCGCGACCGCGCGCGCCGGCACCCGGATCGTCTTGAGCGACAGCGTGGGGATGCGGCTGATCAGCAGCGCCGCGATGGCCAGCGTCCACGCGGCGACCAGCGGGCCGTTGGACCACCAGCCGTCCCGCTCGATCTGCACCCGCAGGATCAGCGGCAGCAGGAGCAGCAGCCCGCCGGCCGGGGCCGGCACGCCGACGAAGAACTCCTTGGCGTAGGGCGGCTGCTCGGTGTCGTCGAGCAGCGTGTTGAACCGGGCGAGGCGCAGGATGATGCACACCGCGAACACCAGCGCGATGACCCAGCCCAGCCGGTTGCCCTCGAACCGCCAGACGTAGAGCACCAGCGCGGGCGCGACGCCGAAGGAGATGGCGTCGGCGAGGGAGTCGAGCTCCGCGCCCATCTTGCTGGTGGCGTCGAGCAGGCGGGCGATGCGGCCGTCGAGGCTGTCCAGCACCGCGGCGACCGCGATGGCCGCGATGGCCGCGGCGAAGTTGTGGCTGAGCGCGAACTGGACCGCGGACAGCCCGGCGCACATCGCGAGCACCGTGAGCGCGTTGGGCAGGAGCCGAACGCCGGGCGAGCGGGTGACCACTCAGCCCTCCGTCCGCGTCCCAGTCCCAAGTGGACTGTCGGGCAGCTCGGCCAGGATGGTCTCGCCGCCGATCGTGCGCTGCCCCGGCTCGATCAGCACGCGCGAGTCGGTGGGCACGTAGAGGTCGACTCGGGAGCCGAACCGGATGAGCCCGTAGGTCTCGCCGGCGCGCACCTTGTCCCCGGCCCTGACCTGGCAGACGATCCGCCGCGCGATGAGCCCGGCGATCTGCACGACCGCGACCTCGTGGCCCTCGGGGGTGGTGAGCAGCAGCGAGTTGCGCTCGTTGTCCTCGCTGGCCTTGTCCAGGTCGGCGGAGAGGAACTTGCCCGGCTTGTACTCCACGCGGGTGACCTCGCCGGTGACCGGCGCGCGCTGCACGTGGACGTCGAACACCGAGAGGAACACGCTGATCCGCAGCCATTCGCCGGACCCGAGGCCCAGTTCCGGCGGCGGGCTGGCGAGCACGACCTGGGACACCGTGCCGTCCGCGGCGGCGACCGCGATGCCGGCGCGCGCCGGCGTGACCCGCTTGGGCTCGCGGAAGAACCAGGCGACCGCGCCGGTGAGCACGGTGCCGACCAGGCCGAGGCGGCGCGACAGGCGGCGCAGCACCAGCGTCGCGGCCGCGGCGCCGAGCACGAACGGCCTGCCGGCCGGGTGCAGGGGCGGCACGACGCTCCTGGTCAACGCGATGATGTGGGCGAGCCTGCCGGAATCAGGGGGCTCGTGAGGTTCGGTCATCTGGCCGGACATTCCTCGCACGGGTGCGGTTATCAGATACGCAACCACGCTACGCCCATTGCTGACGGTGACCGGTGGGGGAGGCTTCACCCGCCCGTCGCGCCGGCCGGCCGTGCATCCCCCGACGACATGCACCGCCGGCCGGTTGACCTACGGTTCAGCGCACCGGCAGTGTACGCCCGCACACGTGCGGTGAGCAATGGCCTGCTGTAGGTAGTCGGTCACTGACGGTGGCCGGTCCGGCCCCTGCCGGCGGCCTGCACGAGGCGGAGGACCACCAGCAACACGATGGCGCCGAGGGCGGCCACCCCCAGGCTGGGGAAGTCGAACTCGAAGGTCTTCTCGCGGCCGGTGACCCACTTGTAGAGCAGCCCGCCGAGGGCCGCGCCGACCACCCCGACGAGCACGCTGACCAGGCATCCCTGGCGTTGCCGGGCGCGCCCGCCGACCACGATGTTGGCCACCCAGCCGACGATGGCCCCGAACACGACCCACGCGATGAATCCCACGCCGCCACCTTATTGGCCGGCCGGCCCGGTGTGCGGGTCAGCGCAGCAAAACCACGTCGACCTCGGCGCCCGCGGGGATCATCGTCTCGTCCTCGGGCACCACGATGAGGCAGTCGGACGCGGCGAAGGACGCCAGCAGGTGAGAGCCGGGCCCGCCGACTGGGGTGACGTTGCTCCCGTCGCGCTGGCCGCGCCGGTACTGCCGCTTGCCGATCGGTGAGCGCAGCTCCTCGGTCGTCGTGGCGCGGGCCGTCGGCCGGTCCACCGCCTGGTGACCCATCGCGGCCAGCAGGGCCGGGCGCAGGAACAGCTCGAACGACAACGCCGTCGACACCGGGTTGCCGGGCAGCGTCACCACCGGCAGCGACCCGAACCGGCCGCTGCCCTGCGGCCCGCCCGGCTGCATGGCCACCCGCAGGAACTCCACGCCCTGCCCGGACAGCGCGTCCTTGACCACCTCGTACGCGCCCGCGCTCACCCCGCCCGAGGTGATGAGCAGGTCGGCGTCGGCGGCGTGCTCGGCGATCGCGGCGTGGAACGCGGCCACGTCGTCGGGCACGAACCGCAGCACGGTCGGCGCGGCGCCGATCTCGCGCACGGCGGCGGCGAGCAGCACGCTGTTCGACTCGTAGATCTGGCCGTGCAGCAACGGGTTCCCCGGCTCGACCAGCTCGGAGCCGGTGGACAGGACCAGGACCCGCGCCGGCCGGTGCACCGGCAGCCCGGCGCGGCCGATCGCGGCGGCGAGCCCGAGCTGGGCGGAGCTCAGCACGGTGCCGGCCCGCAGCACGGTAGCGCCCTCGGCGACGTCCTCGCCGGCCCGGCGGATGTGCGTGCCGGGCGCGACCGGCGCGCGGACCGCGACCCGCTGCTCGCCGCCGTCGGTGTCCTCCACCTTCACGATCGCGTCCGCGCCCGGCGGGACGGGGGCGCCGGTCATGATCCGGTGTGCGGTGCCGGGCAGCAGCGCCACGATGTCGGTGCGCCCGGCGGGGATGTCGACCGGGACCGGCAGTGCGACCGCGGCGTGCCGCCCGGCGCCGGCGACGTCGGCGGCACGCACCGCGTAGCCGTCCATCGCCGAGTTGTCGAACGGCGGCATCGCGACCGAGGACACCAGGTCCTCGCCGAGCACCAGGCCGAGGCATTCGGCGAGCGGCCGGAGGACGACCGGGGCGGCGGGCACCAGCTCGGCGATCCGCGCGCGGTAGTCGTCCACCGACAGCGGGGACGGGACGGCTGTGCTGCTGGCGGGTTGTGACACGGTTCGCATCCTGCCCTCTCACGCACCGCGCACGGCACCGGTCCCATGCCAGACTGTCCGCCGATCATCGACTCACGGAGCCTCACGGAGGGCTGGTTGTGCAGGTCCGCACTCGGCACACCCCGGCGTTCGGCGTCGCCCGGCTGCTGCTGGCGCCCGGTGAGGTCGTGCAGGCCGACTACGCCGCGATGCTCGCCACCAGCTACGGGATCGTCGTCGTGCCCGGTCGGGGCGGCGCGCGGGGCAAGGTGCGGCGGGCCACGTTCACCGCGCCGGCCGAGGGCGGCTGGGTCGACCTGGCCCCGGCCCTGCCCGGCGACGTGCACACCCTCGAGCTGGACGGGATGGCCGGCTGGTGCGTCGCGCGCGGCAGCTGGCTCGCCGCGGCGGCCACGGTGCGCGCCGACCCGCAGTGGCCGAACTTCCGCGGCCTCTTCGGCGCGGACATCGGGTTCCTCGAGCACGTGTCCGGTGACGGCGCGATGGTGCTGGCCTGCTGCGGCTCGCTCGACGTGGTCGCCCTCGAGGCCGGCGAGGTGATCACCGTCGAGCCCAGCTACCTGCTGGCCTACAGCGAGGTGACGCAGAGCCGGCTGCGTGCGGTGAGCCCGTCGGTGCCGCAGTCGGTGCGCACCGGCGAGGGGCTGCTGCTGGACTTCGCCGGGCCCGGACAGGTACTCGTCCAGACGCGCAACGCCCGCGCCATGGCAGCCTGGTTGGAGGCGGGCGGCGGTCGCTGACCCCGCTCGGTAACGGCCAGGTCCCGGATGCGGGCGAACCGCACGCGGGGTCGACAGGTCGAACGTTAGGCTTCGCGTGGCGATGGGCCAGCCGCACCACCGGCCGAGCTGCGGGGCGCTCGGGTCGTCGCGGACGGCCCTGACGACGAATGGATGGGTTAGTGGCGGAGGACCTCACCGGGCGTCGCCTGGGGCATTACCGGATCGACGGGGTGCTCGGCAAGGGCGGCATGAGCGTGATGTACCGCGCCACCGACATCCGGCTCGGCCGCAAGGTCGCGCTCAAGGTCATCGCCGAGCACCTCACCGAGGACCCCGAGTTCCGCGAGCGGTTCGTCGACGAGGCCCGCAACACCTCCGCCATCGACCACGCCAACGTCGTGCCGCTCTACGACTTCGGTGAGGTCGACGGGCTGCTCTACATCGCCATGCGGCTGGTCGACGGCTCGGATCTCGCCTCGCTCATCAAGGACGAGCCGCTCAAGCCCGAGCGTGCGGTGGCGCTGCTCAACCAGGTCGCCGAAGCCTTGGACAACCTGCACGAGCGGGGCCTCGTGCACCTCGACGTCAAGCCGGCCAACGTGCTGGTCACCAGCCGCGAGTCCACCGCCGAGCACGTCTACGTCGCCGACTTCGGCCTCACCCGGCGCGGCGCCACCGGCCACCGCACCCGCGGCGGCGACTTCCTCGGCTCGCCCACCTACGCCGCGCCCGAGCACCTGCGCGGCGAGCCGGTCGACGCGCGCACCGACGCGTACTCGCTGGCCTGCGTGCTGTTCGCCTGCCTCGCCGGGCGGCCGCCGTTCCAGGGCCCGGTGCCCGAGGTCATCCAGGGCCACCTCAACCGCGAGGTGCCCGCGCTCACCGACTTCGTCCAGCTGCCGCCGGCCATCGACGACGTGATCCGGCGCGGCATGGCGAAGAACTCGAAGACCCGCTACGCGAGCTGCCGCGAGCTCATCGCCGCCGCCAGGCAGGCCCTCACCGCCCCGGTGCCGCCGCCGCGGCCGGTGCACCGCGGTCCCGCGGTGCCGGTCGGCCCGGTGCCGCGGCACAACACGGCGCCGCTCCCCACCGGCCCTGGCGGGCTGCCGCACGGGCCCGGCGGCTACCAGCCGCGGCCGCCGTCGACGCCGCCGGGCGGCTACCCGCGCCCGGTCCCCGTGGGCACGCACTCGTCCTCGGCCGACCCGGTGCGGCTGCGCCCACCGGTGCCGGCCGGGCCCAGCACCGCGTTCACGTCCTCGGAGTCCAATGGCGGTTCGCGGTGGATCGCGCCGGTGCTCGTGGGGCTCGTCGCGATCGGGCTGATCGTCGGCGCGATCCTGTTCTTCTCCGGCGGCGGCAACGGCGACAACAGCCCCGGCGGCGGTGGCGGCGGCACCGAGCAGACCACCACCAAGCGGTCCGTGCCGTCCATCAAGGTCGGCGACGGCGGCGGTTCCCGGGGCAGCGGACCCACCGGCAGCGGCTCCGCGAACCCGCCCCCGAGCGGCGGACGCTGACCTGCGTTTCTTGCACTCTCCGGGGTAGAGTGCTAAACACGGTTCTGGCAGTCGGTACATCCGAGTGCCAGCACACCTGAGGTCGGGACGGTGAGGCAAGCTTCCGTGTTGCGGAGGCGGGCCGTCCGTCGCGGGCACCGAGCCTGGCCGAGCTATGTGACGTCCAAACGATCCCGGGCCCGCCCGGGATCAACAACGGAGGACTAACACCGCAATGGCCAAGTTGATCGCGTTCGACGAGGACGCGCGCCGCGGTCTCGAGCGCGGGCTTAATACCCTCGCTGACGCCGTCAAGGTGACGCTCGGCCCTCGTGGCCGCAACGTCGTGCTCGAGAAGAAGTGGGGCGCGCCCACCATCACCAACGATGGTGTCTCCATCGCCAAGGAGATCGAGCTCGAGGACCCGTGGGAGAAGATCGGGGCCGAGCTCGTCAAGGAAGTTGCCAAGAAGACCGACGACGTCGCTGGTGACGGCACCACCACCGCGACCGTGCTCGCCCAGGCGCTCGTGCGCGAGGGCCTGCGCAACGTCGCCGCCGGCGCCGACCCGCTGTCGCTCAAGCGCGGCATCGAGCAGGCCGTCGAGGCAATCACGGAGCAGCTGCACAAGATGTCCCGTGAGGTCGAGACCAAGGAGCAGATCGCCGCGACGGCGTCCATCTCCGCCGCTGACACCACGATCGGCGAGCTCATCGCCGAGGCGCTGGACAAGGTCGGCAAGGAAGGTGTCGTCACCGTCGAGGAGAGCAACGCGCTCGGCATGGAGCTGGAGCTCACCGAGGGCATGCGCTTCGACAAGGGCTACCTGGCCGGTTACTTCGTGACCGACCCGGAGCGCCAGGAGGCCGTCCTCGAGGACCCGTACATCCTTCTGTACGGCTCGAAGATCTCCGCGGTCAAGGACCTGCTCCCGGTTCTCGAGAAGGTCATGCAGGCTTCCAAGCCGCTGCTGATCATCGCCGAGGACGTCGAGGGCGAGGCCCTGGCCACCCTGGTCGTCAACAAGATCCGCGGCACGTTCAAGTCCGTCGCCGTCAAGGCCCCGGGCTTCGGCGACCGTCGCAAGGCGATCCTCCAGGACATCGCCATCCTCACCGGTGGCCAGGTCATCAGCGAGGACGTGGGTCTCAAGCTGGAGAACGCGGACATCTCGCTGCTGGGCCGCGCCCGCAAGGTGGTCGTCACGAAGGACGAGACCACCATCGTCGAGGGTTCCGGTGACCCGGAGCAGATCCAGGGCCGGGTCAACCAGATCCGCGCCGAGATCGACAAGAGCGACTCCGACTACGACCGCGAGAAGCTGCAGGAGCGGCTGGCCAAGCTGGCCGGCGGCGTCGCGGTCATCAAGGCCGGTGCCGCCACCGAGGTCGAGCTCAAGGAGCGCAAGCACCGCATCGAGGACGCGGTGCGCAACGCCAAGGCCGCCGTCGAGGAGGGCATCGTCGCCGGTGGTGGCGTCGCTCTGCTCCAGGCTGCCGAGGAGGCCTTCGCCGGTCTCAAGCTCACGGGCGACGAGGCCACGGGTGCCAACATCGTGAAGGTCGCGGTCGAGGCTCCGCTCAAGCAGATCGCCATCAACGCCGGCCACGAGGGCGGTGTCGTGGTGGAGAAGGTCAAGAGCCTGCCCCAGGGCCACGGCCTCAACGCCGCCACCGGCGAGTACGAGGACCTGCTCGCCGCCGGCGTGCCGGACCCCACCAAGGTGACCCGCTCGGCACTGCAGAACGCCGCGTCGATCGCCGCACTGTTCCTCACCACCGAGGCCGTCGTCGCCGACAAGCCGGAGAAGACCCCGGCTGCCCCCGGCGGCGGTGACCCGACCGGCGGCATGGACTTCTGATCCAGCCGTAACCGCTTTACCCGCTTCACCCCGCGAAGGGCCCGGACCGTGTGTCCGGGCCCTTTCGCCGTGCGGCTCAAGTTCGGGCCCAGGCGGTTCCAGGTCTCGTCGGGCCGCATGGCGCGGCGTGATCTGCTCAGTCGTCCAGGGGGAGGCAGGTCCGGCAGAAGTCCTCGCCGAAGGGGGTCAGGTGGATGCTGCGTCGCACGGTTCGCGGGGCGCGGCCGGCCTTCGCCATCGCGGACTGGACCTCGGGTTGGACCTCCACCACCTGGTACCGCGACGGCTCGACCTCCTCGCGGGAGAACCACAGCAGGCCCAGCCGGAACAGGTTGTTCAGGTAGGCGTTGGTACGGCCGAGGTTCCGCACGCCCGCCTGCCGGCCGATCATCGACAGGCCGGCCTCGATCAGCTCAGAGCCGATGCCCAGCGGCCGGTTCGTGCGCACGTCGACCGTCGGCTGCGGGCCTTCCTTCGCGAGCAGGCGCAGGATGCGGGCCTCGTCCGGGGTGAGCTCGCCCAGGATGCGCTCGTACGCCGGGTGCATGTCCTCCACGAACTGCACGTCCGCGGACCGGCGCAGCAATTCGGCGCCCCGGGCCCGCAGCTCGGCGGCCGACGAGTGGTGCCCGGTCGGCGCGGGATCGGGCGGCGGGCCGGCCCCGAGCGCCGACTCCGCGGCCGACCGCAGGTCGACGCCCAGCTCGGTCACGATCTTCACCGGCGACTCGCCGGCCGCGATGCCCCGCACCACCCGCGTTCCTGTGTGGACGGTCGTCCGCACCATCCACCGCACGGTGCTGAAGCCCGCGCCGGCCGCGATCCGCAGCAGGCCCACGCCCTCGCGCAAGGCCTCCGCGGCGCCGTTGGACCCGCTGGGGTCAGCAGACATGTCAGACTCCGAAGATCGCTAGATGGATCAGCCCGGCGCCGATGCCGAGCACGCCGCCGTGCACGAACAGCAGCCACTCGTCCTGCTTGATCGCCGAGCGCAGCAGCTCGTTGAACTCGTCGTAGCGCAGCTGGCGCAGCTGCCGCGCCACGAACCGCTTGATCTTGGTCGACTGCCGCCTGCCGAACTCCGCGTCGCCGAACGCGGCGGCGAACTCGACCGCCTCGCTCGCCACGGCGTCGCGGATCCGGTCGTAGCGCTCGGTTCCCATGCCGACCCGCACCGCCGACCGGGCGAAGCCGACCGCGCTGTCGATCGCCGGGCGCAGCGACCGCTCCAGCATCTGCCGGGTCCGGTCCGAGCGCGGGCCGTGCAGCAGCTCGTCGCCGATGTTCTTCATGTTGATGATGTCGTCCGCGATGATCCCGGCCAGCACGTCGCTCACCTCGGGCTGGCGGCGCAGGAACAGGCCGTGGAAGAGCACCGGACCGATCTTGCGCGGGAACACCGGCTCGAAGATCAGCTTGATGCCGATCCAGTTCACCACCCAGCCGATGACCGCGCCGCCCAGCGGCAGCACCCACCAGTACGGCAGCACGTCGAGGACGAACACCAGCCCGATGCCCATGGGGAAGCCGAAGTAGAAGCCGAAGTTCTGCATGAACCGCAGCTCCTTGCGGCCGACCTCGCGGAGCATGTCGTTCATCAGCTCCGGGTGCTCCTCGAAGTGCCGGATCACCAGCAGCTTCGCGTCGATGAGCTGGTCGATGTACTCGCCGAGCTGGTCGGTGAGCCCACGCACGATCACCGGCAGCCGCTGCTCGATCCGCGCGTGCACGGCCTCCTTGACCACGGGCGGGAGGTCGTGCCACAGCTGCGGGTGCTCGCGCAGCATGATCCGCTCGACGACGCCGCGGATCTCGCCGCGCGCGGTGGCCGCGATGTGGTCGGCGATCTTGTCCGGCTCGAACTCGCGGTAGAAGTCGCCGATGCTGCCGACCTTCAGCAGCGCCTTGTCGACGGAGATGCTGGCCATCTTGGACACCCGCGACGGGATGATGCCCTGCCAGCCGAACCGGCCGTCGTGGGTGATCGCGGGGATCACCTGGACCCGGCGCGGCAGGTAGGAGTACAGGAACCGCAGGCCCGGGATCCTGATGCCGTGGAAGCGCATCGGCTGGAACAGCATGATCACGCCGGTCCAGTTGGTGATGTAGCCGATGACGCCGGTGAACAGCGGGACGGAGATCAGGTGCGTCAGGAAGCGCGGGTCACTCCACGCACTCGCCATGACAACCATCCCGATCCCGCCCGTCGTCGCGCGACGCCCCGCCGGCCACCATGGTCAGCTGCCGGCGATCTTTACACAAACCCCCTCAACCGGCGCCGAGCAGGATGAACGGCCGGCGCAGCGGGTCGGCGGCGGTCGCCTCGGCGAGCGCGCGGGCCGGCCGGGTGCCGGACGCGAGCCTGCGGTGGTAGTCGGTCATCGTCTCGGCCAGGTCCTTCGCGGAGCCCGTGCTGGCCAGCCGCCGGTGGTAGTCGGTCATCGTGAGCGCGGCCGAGCGGTGCCCGACCCGGTTGACCGCGGCCACCACCGTGCGCGAACCGCTGGCCAGCATCGCCCCGGCGAACCCGAGCGGCTCGTCACCCGGCCGGATGTGGGACAGCGCCAGCTCGCACGCGGCCAGCACGATGTGCTCCGGCGAGCGGTGCAGCCGGGCCACCTCGTGCGCCAGCAGGCCGCCGTCGGCGAGCTCGAGCCGGGAGAACATCGCGTTGGCAGGCTCGTGCGTGCCGTGCGCGGCGATGTGCACGAGCTTGGCGCCGTCCATCGCCTCCAGCACCGCCGCGCTCGTGGCCTGCTCGCCCTGCAGCACCACCGCGTCCGGGTACACCTCACGCAGGTGGTTGAGCTCGAGCACCGACTCCGGCAGCTCCGGCCCGCTCACCAGCACGACCCGCCCCGCGGTCGGCTCTGCCTCGGCCGCGCTCACCCACGCCGTCGCCGACGGCGCGACCGACACCGCGCGCCCGTGCAGGGTCGGCAGCGACTCCCACGGCACCGAGTACAGCCCGCCGAACGGCACGACGACGAGCTCGCGGCCCTCCAGCAGCTCGACGGGGATGCGGCCGGGACCGAACAGCTGCTGGTCCAGCGTCGCGATCCGGTGCAGTGCCGAGTGGGACACGGCGTTGACGAGCGGCGCGATCAGGTCGTCCGGCGCGAGCGCGTCGAGGTCGGCGTGCAGCTGCCGGGCCACCTCGAGCACCTGCTCCTGGCTGCCGAGCCGGAACAGCCGGGTGCGCCCGCCGCTGACGACGATCGCCGCGAGGTCCTCGCCGGGCCCCGCGAAACTGATCATCGCCCGGTCCCCGAGCCGCTCGATGACCTCGCCCGAGGAGGACACCGGCCGGGGCTTGCCCCAGTGGCTGGTGTGCCAGCCGAGCCGGTTGACCTCGCGCTGCAGCGCGGTCATCCGCCGCTCGAGGTACCCGGTCGGCCGCCGCTCCAGGCGGGCCTGCTGCACGGTCCGGGTGACCGATCGCAGCTCGCTCACCCGGCTCGCGAGCTCGGGGTCGTCGATGACGGGCAGCGGCTCGTAGCGGTACACCTGCGCGCGGGTGCGCTCCTGCCAGTCCAGCAGCCGGCGCGCGTCGGCGTCGCTGCGCGCGCCCTCCAGCACGAGGTTGACCGCGAGCCGGGCCAGCTCCAGGCCGTGGACCGCGGTGCCGCACACGAGGTCGAGCCCACCCATCCGGTCGCGCGCGGCGCCCAGCTCGGTGAGCCCCGCGCGGGCCTGCGCGAGCGCGCGGCGGGTCTGCCCGCGGGCGAGCGCCACCTCGGCCCGGCACAGCCGCAGCAGCATCTTGTGGTCGATGGGCGCGATCTTGCGCGGTGGCGGCACCTGCTGGAGCAGGGTCTCGGCGGTGTCGGTCTGCCCTCGGCGCAGCGCCAGCCGCACCGCGAGCATCGTCGCCATCGCGGCCTCGTCGACGAGGTTGACCGCGGCGAGGCGCTCGGCGAGCGAGGCCGCCTTGGCCGGGGTGGCCGCGGTGGACCGGCCGGCGAGCGTGGCGGTGGCCTCGGCACGCATCTTGGTGAGCGCGGCGACCTCGGCCCACGGCGCGCTGCCGCGCTTGACGAACCGGCGGTAGGCGGAGCCGGCCAGCTGCTTGGCGAGGGTGAGGTCGCCCATCAGCAGCGCGGCGCCGGCCCGGGCCACCTCGGCCTCGGCGAGGTCCTGGCTGATCCGGTACTCCCGCAGCACGGGCAGCGCCTCGTCGAGGTGGCGGGCGGCCTCGTCGGCGAGCCCGGCGGTCATCAGCGCGCGGGCCTGGTCGATCTGGGTGCGCGGCACGAGACCTGGCGCCAGCGTGCGGAAGGCGCGGTCGGCCTCGCCGTAGTGGTGCAGCGCGCTGGGGATGTCGCCGACGAGCTGGGCGACGTCGCCGAGGTTGCTCTGCGCCTTGGCCTTCTCCTGCGGCATGCCCGCCGCGACGGCGAGCGCCATGCAGCGGCGCATGTTGGCCTCGGCGCGCCCGGGATCGCCGAGCGTGATGTAGGTGAGGCCGCGGTTCATGATCGCGCTGACGAGCAGCTGCGGGTTTCCCGCGGGCGTGCCCTCGGCACGCTCCAGCAGCGGGATGGCGCGGTCGAACAGCTCGAGCGAGTCGGCGGTGCGGCCCTGGCGCAGCAGGATCAGCGCGTGCTGGTGCTCGACGAGTCCCTGCAGTGCCAGCCGGTGCGGGCCCGAGTGCAGGCCGCGGACGAGGTCGCTCGCGGTGCCGAGATGGACCAGGCCGTCATCGACCGAGCCCGTCTCGGCCTCCGCGTACGCGAGCGTCGACAGGACCCTGATGCGCACCGCGGTCGCGTCGAGGTTGCCCGACGTGACCGGGAGTGCGCGCAGTGCCTGGTGAAGCAGCTTGATCGCGTCGGCGGACCGGCCGCCCCGGGCCACGTCCACGGCCCGCTGACGCAGCTCGCCGGCCGCCTTGATCCCCGCGCCGAGCGTCTCGTCCGGCGTTGGCTGGGGTCGCGCGGTCACAGGGTCCGCAGAGCGGGAACGTGGCACGCCTCCATCGCAGCACATGAACGCAACCGAGGCGTGCCCAGGTCCCGAAGGAAAAATCAGACCTCGTCGGTTCCGGTCGGCGCGGCCCCGGTGCTGTGGTGCCCCGTGGTGTGGTCCGTGGAACCACAGATGGTGCACGGCGGACGCGGGTCGATCGGAGGCTTCGGTGGCTGTGGGTTGGTCATGATTGCTTACTCCCCTTTCAGCAGGCTTGCTGTGCTTCGCCTTCCAAGAGACAAGAGGCACTCATGCACAGCGAGATACATGACAATATCTGCCGAATGGGGGAATGGGGCCATCTGGGTTACAAGTCGACAGTGGGAGTTACGACTGTCCGTGACTGTTCGGCGTTCATCCGCACCAGCAACTGGGTGGTCCCGCGCGGCACCTCGGTGAGGACGAAGCGGCCGCCCTCGTCCGCCGTGGTGGTGGACGAACCGTGCTCGGCGACCCGCACCTCGACCCCGTGCGCGCCGGCCGGCACCAGCCAGCCGTCGATGCGCTGGCGCTCCCCGGTGCGGGTGACGTTGACCATCACGGTCAGGTCTCCGACGAAGAACGTGATCGTGCCGGGCAGCCCGCCGCGCACGCCGGCCAGCGCGTGGCTGTCCGCCCAGAGCGCGACCTCGAGCTCGACGTCGTCGATGTCGTCGATGGCGACGGCGAACTGGGCGCGTTCGACCAGCCCGGGCGGGGGTGGGTCGAGCTCGTCGACCAGCCGTGCCACCTGGTCCATCAGCTCGTCGTCAGCCGGTTGCGTTCTCATGATCCACTGTCCCCGTGGTACAGGGCGCGGAGGCTGTTGAGGCAGCGCCCTCTGGTCGGTCCGATACTGCCGTGCGGCATGTGCAAGGCCTCGGCGACGGCGCGGTACTCCGCGCGGCCGGCGAGGACGGTGAGCCGGAGCAGCTCCTGGCAGCGCTGCGTGAGCTTGTGGAAGGCACCCCAGAGCTGGCGGTCCCGCTCGTCGCGCAGCACCTCGTGCTCGGGTGACGGGTCCGTGGTCGGCAGCTGCTCGGCGACCTCGCTGGACAGCTCCACCTGGCCGGAGCCGCGGTGGTTGACCCGCTGGGCCTCCCGGCGCGTGGTGGTGATGAGCCAGCCGGCCAGCGCCCGCGGTTCGGACAGCCGGTTGATGTGCCGTAGCAGCGCGAGCCACACGGTCTGCACCACGTCCTCCGCACTGGTCCGGTCGAGCCCGTTGCTCCGCGCCACGTGCCACACGAGAGGCGTGAGCTCGGCGACCAGGACGTCGAACGCCGAGCGGTCACCCGCCTGCGCGGCGATCATGCATGCCGCGTGCCGGTCCCGCCCGTCGAGCCCTTCCCATGGTTTCGCCACGCTCGCGGTCTGGAGTTCTGTCACCGCTTCCCACCCCGCTTTGGTGGTTGAGTTCCTCGCCACTGTTCTCGCCACTGTTAAACGATAGATCGTCTCACCACTCAAGAGCGTGAGCTTATTGGCCAGATACCGGCCATTCGGGTGGTTACCGGCCGGTTCACCCGTTTCTCGAGATCAACAGGAACAACGCCGCAAGACCGAGCACGGTCCCCGCGAGCAGTGTCCCGCAGCCGCGGCCGACGACGGTCCCGATCGTGCGGGCGCGGAGGGCGAGCACGGTCGCGGTGACGGCGGAGATGAGCACGACCAGGCAGAACACCGCCGTGGCCAGCACGGCGGCGCCGGTGAGGTGCGGTTTGTCCAGAACGGAGGAGCCGAAGGCGAGAACGACGAAACAGACCAGTGCGCTCGCCCCGAACGACAGCACGGCGGCGAGCAGCACCAGTGCCCGGGCCGTGCCCAGGCGCGAGACGGTCCGGCGTCCTGGCTCCTCGGTCACGGCCGCCACTGTAGAGCCGCCCTGTCAGCGCTGTTGTCCGTGCTGTGGTCCGCGGTCCTGGCCGCGGGTGTTGGCCGTGGCTCAGGCCTCGGGGACGACCAGCCAGGCGATCAGGTAGAGGACGGCGCCGGTGCCGAAGCCGAGCAGGGTGGCCGCGACCAGGATGATGCGGACGAGCGCGGCGTCGATGCCGAACATCTCGGCCACGCCCCCGCACACCCCGGCGACCATGCGGTCGGAGCGGCTGCGGCGGAGCTTGCGGACGGGTGCGGTCTGGGTCTCTGTGTCGTACATGGCTCCAGCCTCGCTCGCCGGCGGGCGCCCGGCATCGGGGACTAACCCTGGTCGGACCCGGATCCCGGGTCGGGGTAGGCCCGGGACAACTACAGTCGCAGGCGTGGTGAATACGTCGTGGGCGCCGGTGGACTCCCCGGAGGGGCTGGCCGACTCGCTCGACCGGGTCGGTTACCTGGCGGACGAGGGGGTGTCGACGGCGGCGTTCCTCGCGCTGCGGCTGGGCAGACCGCTGTTCTGCGAGGGCGAGCCGGGCACCGGCAAGACGTCGCTGGCCGCGGCCCTGGCCGAGGCGCTCGACGTGCAGCTGATCAAGCTGCAGTGCCACGAGGGCATCGACTTCACCCAGGCGCTCTACGACTGGGACTTCCCCCGCCAGCTGCTGCACCTGCGCGCGCTGGAGGCCGCCTCGCACGGCGAGCTGGACTCCGAGGTCGCGGAGCGCTCGCTGTACTCGCGGCGCTTCCTGCTGGCCCGGCCGTTGTTGCGGGCGCTGGAGGAGTCGCCGTGCGTGCTGCTGATCGACGAGGTCGACCGCGCCGACGACGAGTTCGAGGCGTTCCTGCTCGAGGTGCTGGGCGAGAACGCGGTGACCGTGCCGGAGCTGGGCGAGGTGCGGGCCACGGTCCCGCCGCTGGTGATCCTGACCTCGAACCGCACGCGCGAGGTGCACGACGCGTTGAAGCGGCGCTGCCTCTACCACTGGCTCGAGCACCCGGCGCTGGCCCGCGAGGTGGCGATCCTGCGCCGCCGGCTGCCCGGGTTGTCCGCGCAGCTGGCCACCCAGGTGGCGAGCGCGGTCCGGCGGCTGCGTGAGCTCGAGCTGCTGAAGCCCCCGGGGGTCGCGGAGTCGATCGACTGGGCGGAGGCGCTGGCGGCCCTGGGCAGGTCGGAGCTCGACGCCGCCGCTGCCGCCGCGACGCTGGGCGCGGTGCTCAAGTACCGCGAGGACGCGCAACGCGTGGTGGCCGCGGGCCTGGACCAGATCCTCGCCGGCTGACCGCGAGAAAGCGGCCGCGGCGCGGGGAAAATCGGTCGCGGTCACGCGAGGGCTTGGCGCATAGTTGGTCCCGGCGCGCCGACCACAGGAGGACATCGTGAACACCGCACTCAGGGGGAGCCTGCGGTAGTCCGGTGTCCCCAACCGGATGCGGCCGTCGCGGCTGCGCGGGCCTGTCGCGGTGCCCCGCCCGCGGCGGCTGCCATCCGGTCGCCGGAGCCGTCCCTTCAGCTCCGAAGCGGGCGGCTCCTCGAGCCACCTTCCGGCACCCGCGCCCGGCTCCGCTACCTGGCCATGGTCGCGGCGGGGAGCCCCCGCCTGACGCCGGCCGCGACCCGGCCGGCGTCAGGTCAGGCTCGCTTCCCGGCGACGGTCTCGGGACCACCGTCGCGGCCGCGGGCATTATTGCGAGACACATCGCGGGCAATTCATATCGTTTTGATCACCCGCCTTTGTTGGCTATAATTTGGCCAAATGTCCGGTCCATGGCCGACCCGAGTGGGCGGAAAGGGTGAATTCCTTGCTCCGCTATGGTCGGCGCCGCGCCCACCGGTAAGGCTGCTTCCTTGTCGAGATCGACGGACAGGACGACACCCACAATTCAATCCCTGTGTGTCAGGTGACGCAGAACAATTGCCACCCCCATGTGACTCTCGAATTGTCGAGGTGGTCGGGGACGAAGGGGGGCAAGAGCGTGCAGACTTACCTGCCGATGTCGTTCGCGCTCAAGCTGGCGGTGTTCTGCCTGGTCGTGGGGTTCGTCGCCGGAATGTGGCTCAGCTCGGCAGCGATGTCCACACCGGACTCCCAACCGAACCGCCCGCCGTCGACCCAGGTGCCGGATGGGGCGCCTGGGCAGCCGGTAGGAGAGGACGGGTCATGGAGTCGCACCGGTTCGGGGACCTGGTGACGTGGTTGCTGTCGTTGGTGTCGGCCACTGCGTGAGATGACTGGGGGTAGGGACCGCCGGCCGGTGCTCGGAACCGGCCGGCCCACTCTTTTTCAGCCTTTCCATTGCACCCCGTAGGCGAATCCCTGGCGCGGCTCGGGGAATACCTGGTGGATTTCCCCGGCGGCATCGGGACTGAGCAGCTCGCCACTCGGCTGACCGTCGTCGACCACCCGCAGCGGGCTGTCGGTCACCCGCCACAGCGTCCGCGGCAGCCGCAGCGGGTCGAACCGCAACCGCAGCTCGAACGCGTCGCACCGGCGGTACGGCACGAACAGGTAGTGCGGTCGCACCGGTTGTCCCGCCGGCACCCGCAGCCGCAACGCGTACTCGTGGTCCTGCCCGATCGCGAGCTCCGCCGGCAGCTCGACGGTGAACTCGAAGTGGCTCTCCGAGCGCCGCTCCCGCCGCACCAGCCGCCCGCCGTAGAGCATCGACACGCCGAGGTCGTGCGTCGGCCGCCGGTCGGCCGGATGCCGGGGCAGGCTGAACTCGGTCTCCAGCTCGCCGATCCCGTCCCGGGTGGCGACGATCGTCCGCGTCTCGGTGACCTCCGGCGCCTGTCCGTCCAGCCGCACCAGCGCGCTGAACCGCCGCACGTACCAGCCGTCGCCGGGCTCGGCCGGCTCGTCGGGCAAACCGTCGACGACCTCGGCCAGCAGCTCGCAGGCCTGGTCGGCGCGCCGCCGCGCGGTCCGCGAGTCCCTCGCCAGCCGGGCGGCGAGCCACTCCAGCCGCTCGCCGAGCCGCGGGTGGGTGGTGTCCTGGTGCAGGCCGAGCGCGGCCAGCAGGGCCAGCCGCAGGTCGTCCGGCAGCCGGCCGGAGAGATCCCGCAGCGTGGTGACGAGCCGGTCGCGCACGGCGGCCGGCGGGTCGTCCGGGCCGATGCCGCACAGCCGCCGCAGCGCGGGCCCGGCCCGCTCGGTGATGTTGGCAGAGTTCACGCCGCGGCCCTTGCGGAGGCGCTTGAGTTCGTCGGTGAGCGTCGCGTGGTCCGGCATCCGAGATCCGTCGTGGGAAGTAACCCTGAAACTAGCGGGTTGAACAAGTAACAATAGGAGGATGCCGTTGTCCGACAAGCTCGACCCACTGCCGGGTCTGGTCGGGTTCGCCGCCGCGCTGCGCGAGGCGGGGCTGCCGGCCGACGCGCAGCGGGTGCAGGCCTACCTCGGGGCCGTGCGGGCCGTGGACATCGCCGATCCGGACCAGCTGTACTGGGCGGGCCGGCTGACCCTGTGCGCCGAGCCCGACGACCTGCCTCGTTACGACGACGCGTTCGCCGCCTGGTTCACCGCCACGCAGCCGCGCCGGCGCCGGTCGTCGATGCCGCCCAAGCCGCGCCAGGCCACGATGGCCGCGCTCACCGACGTCGCCGGCAACGGCTCGTCCCCGGAGCCCGCGGACGAGGACCTGAAGGTCGCGGCCAGCGACACCGAGGTGCTGCGGCACCGGGACATCTCCGCGCTCACCGCCGCCGAGCGCGAGCACCTGCGCGAGCTCATCGCCACCCTGCGGCTCGACCCGCCGCGGCGCCGGTCGATGCGCCTTCGCCCCATGAAGTCCGGCCGGCTCGACGTCGCCAAGGTGCTGCGGGCGATGCGGGCCGCGGGGGGCGAGCCGATCCGGCTGGCCTACCGGGGACGCGGGCGGCGGCCGCGCCGGGTCGTGCTGCTCGTCGACGTGTCCGGCTCGATGACCCCCTACGCCGACGCGCTGCTGCGGTTCGCGCACGCGCTGACCCGGGCGGCGCCGGCCACCACCGAGGTGTTCACCGTCGGCACCCGGCTCACCAGGCTGTCGCGCCAGCTGCGGGCCCGCGACCCGCAGGAGGCGCTGTCCGCGGCGTCGCGTGCGGTGCCCGACTTCGCCGGCGGCACCCGGCTCGGCGAGACGCTGCGCGCGTTCCTCGACCGGTGGGGCCAGCGGGGGCTGGCCCGGCGGGCGGTCGTCGTGCTGTTCTCCGACGGCTGGGAGCGCGGCGACGCGTCGCTGCTGGGCGAGCAGCTGGCCCGGCTGCGCCGGCTCGCGCACGCGGTGCTGTGGGTCAACCCGCACGCCGGCCGGGACGGGTACGCGCCGGTGCAGTCCGGCATCGCCGCGGCCCTGCCGCACCTGGATCTGCTGCTGGCCGGGCACAGCCTGGCCACGCTCGAGGAACTACTGATGGAGGTTCGCCGTGCGTGACGTGCTGGACGAGCTGATGCGCCGGTACTCGGCCGGTGAGACGACCGCGCTCGGGACGGTCGTGGCCACGTTCTCCTCGGCGCCCCGCGCGCCGGGGGCGGCCATGCTGGTCGCGTCGGACGGGACGGTGTCCGGCAGCGTGTCGGGCGGGTGTGTCGAGGGCGCGGTCTACGAGCTGGGCCAGCAGGTCCTCGACGACGGCGAGCCGGTGCTGCAGCGCTACGGCGTCAGCGACGACGACGCGTTCGCGGTCGGGCTCACCTGCGGCGGGATCATCGACATCTACACCGAGCGGATCTCCGCGGCCGACTTCCCGGAGTTCGTCGACCTCGCGAAGTCGATCCAGAGCGAGGATCCGGTCGCGCTGGCGACGGTCGTCGCGCACCCCTCGCCGGAACGGATCGGGCGGCGGCTCGTGGTGTGGCCCGAGCGGACCGTCGGCGACCTGGGCACCACCCGGATCAACGACGCGGTCGCCGACGACGCGCGCGGCATGCTCGCCAGCGGGCGGACCGGCACGCTCCACTACGGCGTCGAGGGCGAGCGGCGCGGCGAGGGCATGTCGGTGTTCGTCAGCTCGTTCGAGCCGCCGCCGCGCCTGCTGGTGTTCGGCGCGATCGACTTCGCCGCCGCGATGGCCCGGCTCGGCTCGTTCCTCGGCTACCGGGTCACCGTGTGCGACGCGCGCCCGGTGTTCGCGACGAAGAGCCGGTTCCCGGAGGCCGACGAGGTGGTGGTCAACTGGCCGCACCGGTACCTGGCCGCCGAGGTGGAGGCCGGCCGGATCGACCGGCGGACCGTGATCGCGGTGCTCACCCACGACCCGAAGTTCGACGTGCCGGTGCTGGAGGTCGCGTTGCGTGCCGACGTGGGCTACGTGGGCGCGATGGGCTCCCGGCGCACGCACGACGACCGGATGGCGCGGCTGCGCGAGGCCGGCCTGTCGGACGAGGAGCTGGCCCGGCTGTCCTCGCCGATCGGGCTCGACCTGGGCGCGCGCACCCCGGAGGAGACGGCGGTGTCGATCGCGGCGGAGATCATCTCCCTGCGCTGGGGCGGCGTGGGCAGCAGGCTCACCGAGGCGAGCGGCCGCATCCACCGCGACACCTAGGCCGGCCGCGGCGGTTCCAGCGCGCGCGGGGTGCGTGACCGGCGCATGCCGTCGGTCGTCAGCACGACCAGGCCCAGCCACACGATCGCGAAGCCCAGCCAGCGCTCCGGCGGCATCTGCTCGTGGAACACCAGCACGCCGAACGCGAACTGCAGGACCGGCGCGAGGTACTGCAGCAGCCCGATCATCGACAGCGGGATCCGCACCGCCGCGCCGCCGAAGGCGAGCAGCGGGAACGTGGACACGACCCCGCCGCCGACCAGCAGCAGCGCGTGCCCGACGCCGAGGGAGAAGAACGTCCCCGACCCCGACGCCTCGAGGAGGCAGAGGTAGGCGAGGGCGGGGACGAGCGTGATGCCGGCCTCGATCGCCACCGACTCGAAGGCGTCGACCCCGGCGAGCTTCTTCACCAGGCCGTACGTCGAGAAGCTGAACGCCAGGATCAGCGCCACCCACGGCACCTGCCCGTACCCGATCGCGAGCACCACCACGGCGACCGCGCCGAGCCCGACCGCCACCCACTGCCAGGTCCGCAGCTTCTCGCCCAGCAGCAGCACGCCGATCAGCACCGACACCAGCGGCCCGGTGAAGTACCCGAGCGCCGTCTCGACCACCCGCCCGTGGTTCACGCCCCAGATGTAGGCGCCCCAGTTGAACGCGATCAGCACCGCCGCGACGGCGAGGAGCCCCAGCTTGCGGCGCGACGCCAGCACCGCGCGGACGGGTGCGAAGCCGGTGCCCCGCCGCCGGCCCAGCCACCACAGCACGCCGACCATGACGACCAGCGACCACACCATCCGGTGCGCGAGCGTCTCCAACGCGCCGGCCGAGCCGAGCAGCGTCCAGTACAGCGGGAACAGGCCCCACAGCCCGTACGCGGTCGCGCCGAGCACGACGCCGCGCCGGTACTCGGGAAAATTGTCCGTATCAGCCCGCTGACCAGCGACGGAGGAGACCACGTAGTCGATCGTAAGCGCTGCGAACGACCCTACGCGCGGATGTAGCGGAGGATCACATGCCCGCTGTCGAACGTGGTGACATCGCCCGTCCGCTCCAGCGCGGCCACGTCGAACTCACCCGACATCATCGGCACGCCCGTGCCGATGATGATCGGGTACAGCTTGACGATCACCTCGTCGATCTCGGCCTTCAGCGTGCCGGCCAGCCGGGCGCCGCCGGCGAGGTAGATGTCCAGCCCGTCCTCGGCCTTGAGCTCGCGGACCCGGGCCACCGGGTCGCCGGAGACGACCTCCACGGCCGGGTCGGCGGCGGACAGCGTCGTCGAGACCACCAGCTGGCGCAGGTGCGCGTACGGGCTGGTGACCCCGAGGTCGAGCGCCGGCTGGTAGGCCACCCGCCCCTGGATGACCGTGTCGAAGTGCTTGTTCGGCGCGTCGGCGATGCCCAGGTGCGGCCGCGCGTGCGTGGGCAGCGTCTCCGGGTACTCGTCGCACAGATACCGCAGGTAGGGCTCGGGTGTGGGGTACATGTCGAACTCGCCGCCCGGGCCGGCGATGAACCCGTCGACCGACATGGCGACCAGGTACGTCAGCTTCCGCATGGGCGCTCCCCTCCGATTTCGCGCACAGATCCACTTTTCCACGCCTGGACTTGTCCGATCGCTCCGGCGGGGGCAGGCTCGAGGGCTGTGAGTCAGCTCACGCACGTCCCGAACCGACCAGCCGAGGCCGTCTGTGTCGTATTGGAGGCCCCATGCGCATCACCGTGACCGTTGACGGAACCAAGTACACCGACGATGTCGAACCACGCCAGCTGCTCGTGCACCATCTGCGCGAACGGCTGGGGAAGGTCGGCACGGTCGTCGGCTGCGACACCAGCAACTGCGGTGCGTGCACCGTGCATCTCGACGGGCACAGCGTGAAGTCGTGTTCCGTGCTGGCCGTGCAGGCCGACGGGTGCGAGGTCACCACGATCGAGGGGCTCGCCCGCGACGGCCAGCTCCACCCCGTCCAGCAGGCCTTCCATGCCAACCACGCCCTGCAGTGCGGTTTCTGCACGCCGGGGATGATCATGCAGTCGATCGACCTCCTCGCCGACAACCCGGACCCGGACGAGCAGGCCGTGCGCGAGGGCCTCGAGGGCAACCTCTGCCGCTGCACTGGCTACCAGAACATCGTCCGCGCGGTGCGCGACGCCGCGAGCCACATGAGCGGCGGCGCCGGCCCCGAGGCCGAGCAGGTCAGCAAGACCAGCGGCGTGGTGGGAGGCGGCAACTGACATGACAGCCACCATCGAGCCCGAGGTCGGCAAGGCCCGCAAGCGCAAGGAGGACGCGCGGCTCATCACCGGCCGCACCCGCTGGACCGACAACCTCACCCTGCCGGGCCTCGTGCACATGGCGATCCTGCGCAGCCCCTTCGCGCACGCCCGGATCACCAACGTCGACGTGTCCGCGGCGAAGGACATGCCCGGCGTGCTCGCCGTCGTGACCGGCGCCGACCTCGCCGACGAGCAGGGCAGCCTGCCGTGCGCGTGGCCGATCACCGCGGACATGAAGTCCCCGAGCGCCCCGTCGATCGCCGTGGACAAGGTCAACTTCGCGGGTGAGGCGGTGGCCATCGTGGTCGCGCGCAGCGCCTACGAGGCCGCCGACGCGCTCGAGTCCATCGACATCGACTACGCCGAGCTGCCCGTGGTGCTCGACATGGCGGCCGCCGTCGAGGACGGCGCCGACCTCGTCCACGAGGACCTCGGCACCAACTCCAGCGCCACCTGGATCTTCGACTCCGGCGAGGCCGGCTCGGGCGGCGACGTCGAGCAGGCCATCGCCGGGGCCGAGGTGCTGATCGAGCGGACCTTCCGCCAGCAGCGGCTGATCCCGGCGTTCATGGAGCCCCGCTCGGTGGTCGTCGACCCGACCGGCGAGCAGTTCACCATGTGGTCCTCCACCCAGGTCCCGCACATCCTGCGGGTCATGCTCGCGATGACGCTGTCCGTGCCGGAGCACAAGGTCCGGGTGATCGCGCCGGACGTCGGCGGCGGGTTCGGCGGCAAGCTGCAGGTCACGCCGGAGGAGATCCTGACCTTCCTGGTGGCGCGGCGGATCGGCAAGCCGGTGAAGTACACCGAGTCGCGCAGCGAGAGCCTGCTCTCGGCCCACCACGGCCGCGACCAGATCCAGAAGCTCACCCTGTCCGCGCGCCGCGACGGCACGGTCACCGGCCTCAAGGTCGAGCTCCTCGCCGACATGGGCGCGTACCTGCGGCTGGTCACCCCGGGCGTGCCGATCCTCGGCGCGTTCATGTTCAACGCGATCTACAAGTTCCCGGCCTACCGGTTCGTGTGCACCAACGTCTTCACGAACAAGGTGCCGACCGACGCCTACCGCGGCGCCGGCCGCCCGGAGGCCACCTTCGCCATCGAGCGGCTGATGGACGAGCTGGCCGCCGAGATCGGCGTGGACCCGATGGAGATCCGCGAGCGGAACTGGATCAAGCACGAGGAGTTCCCGTTCACCACGGTCGCCGGCCTCACCTACGACTCGGGCAACTACGAGGCGGCCACCGACAAGGCCAAGGAGCTGTTCGGGTACGACGCGCTGCGCGCCGAGCAGGCCGAGCGCCGCGAGCGCGGGGACAAGGTCCAGCTGGGCCTCGGCATCTCGACGTTCACCGAGATGTGCGGCCTCGCGCCGTCGCGGGTACTGGGCTCGCTGTCCTACGCGGCCGGCGGCTGGGAGCACGCGGCGATCCGCATGCTGCCCACCGGCAAGGTCGAGGTCGTCACCGGCTCCTCGCCGCACGGCCAGGGCCACGAGACGGCGTGGAGCCAGATCGTGGCCGACCAGCTGGGCGTGCCGTTCGAAGACGTCGAGGTCCTGCACGGCGACACCCAGTCCTCGCACAAGGGCATGGACACCTACGGCTCGCGCTCGCTGACCGTCGGCGCGATGGCGGTGGTGCAGGCCGCGGACAAGGTGAAGGCCAAGGCCGTGAAGATCGCCGCGCACATGCTCGAGGCCAACGAGGCCGACGTCGAGTTCGCGGCGGGCTCGTTCCGGGTCAAGGGCGCGGGCACCGAGGCGTCCGGGGCCAAGTCGGTGTCCATCCAGGACATCGCGCTGGCCGTGTTCGCCGCGCACGACCTGCCCGACGGCGTGGAGCCGAACCTCGACTCCGAGGCCACGTTCGACCCCGAGAACTTCTCCTTCCCGCACGGCACCCACCTGTGCGCCACCGAGGTGGACACCGAGACGGGCCGGGTCACCATCCGCTCGTACGTCTGCGTCGACGACATCGGCCGGGTGGTCAACCCGCTGATCGTCGAGGGCCAGGTGCACGGCGGGCTCGCCCAGGGCATCGCGCAGGCGCTGTTCGAGGAGGCCGTGCACGACGAGTCGGGCACGCTCACCACGGGCACGCTCGCCGACTACCTCGTGCCGTCGGCGGCGGACCTGCCGAAGTTCGTCACCGACCGGACCGAGACGCCGGCGACGTCGAACGTGTTGGGTGTCAAGGGTGTCGGCGAGGCCGGCACGATCGCCTCGACCCCGGCCGTGGTCAACGCCGTCGTGGACGCGGTGCGCCACCTCGGGGTGTCCGACATCCAGATGCCGTGCACGCCCATGCGCGTGTGGCAGGCCATCCGCACCGGCCGGACCGACGCCGGTGGGCTCGGGAGTGAGGCCGGCGGCGGCCTCGGTTCGATCGACACCTCCGGAGGTGCCCAGTGATCCCCGCCGCTTTCGACTACGTCGCACCGACCACTGTGGACGACGCGGTCCGGGCGCTGGCCGAGGCGGGTGAGGACGCCAAGGTGATCGCCGGCGGCCAGAGCCTGCTGCCGGTGCTGCGGATGCGCCTCGCGGCGCCCTCCAAGCTCATCGACCTGGGCAAGGTCGCGGAGCTGCGCGGCATCCGCGAGGACGGCGACAGCATCGTCATCGGCGCCATGACCACGCACTACGACGTGCAGCGCGACCCGCTGGTCGCCGAGCACGCCGCGCTGCTGGCCGAGGCGACCAACACGGTGGCCGACCCGCAGGTGCGCCACCGCGGCACGTTCGGCGGCTCACTCGCGCACGCCGACCCGGCCGGCGACCTGCTGGCTCCGGCGCTCGCGCTGGACGCCGAGCTGGTCGTGTCCGGAATGGACGGTCGGCGCACGGTCGCCGCGGCCGACTTCTTCACCGACTTCTTCACCACCTCGCTGCGCCCCGGCGAGATCCTGGTCGAGGTGCGGGTGCCGAAGAAGACCGGCTGGACGGCGCACTACGAGAAGTTCAACCGGGTGGCCCAGGCGTGGTCGATCGTCGCGGTGGCGGCCGCGGTGCGCGTCGAGGGCGGCTCGATCGCCGAGGCCAGGGTCGGGCTGACGAACATGGCCGCGACCCCGGTCCGGGCCACCGCGGTCGAGCGGGCGCTGGTCGGGCAGCCGGCCACGGCCGAGGCGATCAACGCGGCGGCCCAGCACGCGGCGGAGGGCACCAGCCCCACGGCCGACGGCAACGCCGACGCCGAGTTCCGCCAGCACCTCGCGAGGGTGCTCACCTCTCGCGCGGTATCGGCGGCTGTCGGCGCCTAGTCTGGACACACGGCCCCGGGCGACGGAGTCCCGTCGCCCGGGGCCTTGGACTTCCCTGAGGGAGGGCTTGTCGTGAAGCTCGAGCACTCGTTCGTCGTGCCGGCGGACCTGGACACCGTGTGGGCGGCGGTGCTGGACCCCGAGCGGGTCGCGCCGTGCATGCCCGGCGCCAGCCTCAGCGAGGTCGACGGCGACGCCTTCAAGGGCACGGTGAAGGTCAAGGTCGGCCCGATCTCGCTGCAGTACAAGGGATCCGGCGAGTTCCTGGAGAAGGACGAGGCGTCCCGCAAGGTCGTCATCAAGGCCTCCGGCAAGGACACCCGCGGCAACGGCACGGCGTCGGCCACGGTCACCGTCACGCTGCGGGCCGAGGGGGAGGCCACCGCGGGCTCGGTCGACACCGACCTGTCGATCACGGGAAAGCCCGCGCAGTTCGGCCGCGGGCTGATCTCCGAGGTCGGCGGCAAGATCCTCGACTCGTTCGCGGCGTGCCTGGCCGACAAGCTCGGGCCGGAGCAGGCGAGCGAACCGGCCGAGGAGGCGCCTGCCGCCGACTCGCCCAAGCTCTCCGTCGTGGAGTCCGACAAGGCCGAGGCGGTCGCTGCCGGTGCGAAGGCCGGCGCGGCAACGGCCAAGGCGAGCAAGCCCGCGAGCAAGCCGGCGGCCAAGCCCAAGCTCGCCGCGGTGGAGCCGCAGCCGGAGTCCGAGCCGATCGATCTCCTGGCCTTCGCGGGCCCGTCGGTGCTCAAGCGGGTCGTGCCGCTGGTGGCAGCGGTCGTCGCTTTGCTGGTCCTGATCTCGTTGCGTCGGCGAAGGGGCTGACTTTCGGGTCTTGAACACACCCCGGCGTCAGGGAAGGATGTCGCGGGTGCGCCGGTGGCTGGTGGTCTTATGCGGTATCACCGCGCTGGTCACGGGCTGCGCGAAGCCGGGTGGGGTCGGGGTCCCGGAGCCCGTGCCGCCGCAGGTCAGCGGCCAGACGGTCACGCCGTCGCGCACGCAGGCCCCGGCCGAGCAGGCGTTCACCGTGCTGGCCACCGGCGACGTGCTGATCCACCCGGCGCTGACCGGGCAGGCCACCGCGGACGGCGGTGGCAAGCGGGACTTCACCGACCTGTTCGCCGGGGTCCGCCCGGCCGTCGAGACCGCCGACCTCGCCGTCTGCCATCTCGAGGTCCCGCTCGCCGGCAAGAACGGGCCGTTCGAGGGCTACCCGCTGTTCTCCGCGCCGCCCGAGGTCGCGACCGCGCTCGACCAGACCGGCTACGACACGTGCTCGACGGCATCGAACCACACCTTCGACCACGGTGCCGCGGGCGTGACGACGACGTTGGACGCGCTCGACGGCGTCGGCATCCGCCACACCGGCTCGGCCCGCACCGAGGCCGAGGCGGCCACCCCGCTCGTGCTCGATGTCGCGGGCGTGAAGGTCGGCCAGGTGTCGTTCACCTTCGGGTTCAACCGGGGCGCCGAGGCGCCGGCGCCGTGGATGGGCAACGTGATCGACGTCCCGCGCGTGCTCGAGGCCGCGCGGGCGGCCCGCAAGGCGGGGGCCGAGGTGGTGATCGCGAGCCTGCACTGGGGGATCGAGAACCAGCACGAGCCGACCGCGGAGCAGCGCGCCATCGCCGCGCAGGTGCTCGCCGACCCGGCGGTGGACCTGATCGTCGGGCACCACGCGCACGTCGTGCAGCCGTTCGAGAAGATCAACGGCAAGTGGGTCGCGTACGGGCTCGGCAACCAGGTGGCCCGGCACGAGACGCCGCGCGGCACGACGGAGGAGGGCGTGATGGCCCGCTTCCGGTTCGTCCGCGGGGCGTCCGGCTGGACCGTCGACCGCGCCGAGTACCTGCCGACGCTGGTCGACCTGGGCCCGCCGATCCGGTTGCGCGACCTCACCGCCCCCTCCGACGTCGACTCCGCGCGCCGGGCCGAGGCGCTCGCCAGGACCGACCAGGTGGTGCGCTCGCTGGGTGCTGCCGAGGAGGGCCTGCGCCGGCCCGGTGAGTAAGTTCAAAGCCATGGAGAGTGTGCGTGCGGTGGCCGGCTGGCCGGTGGACAACGCGGCCGCGGCGGTCGTCGGTGCCGACGGCTCGGTGCTGGCCGGTCAGGGTTCGATGGCGCGGGAGTTCAAGCTGGCGTCGGTGACCAAGCTGCTCACCGCGTACGCCACGCTCATCGCGGTCGAGGAGGGCGCGGTCGAGTGGGACCAGCCGGCCGGGCCGGAGGGCTCCACGGTGCGGCACCTGATCGCGCACACGTCCGGCCTGGCGTTCGACGAGCACAAGGTCGTCGCGCGGCCCGGCACCCGCAGGCTGTACTCCAACCCCGGGTTCGAGGTCCTCGCCGACACCGTGCACGAGGCGTCCGGGATCCCCTTCGCCGAGTACCTCACCGAGGCCGTGCTGGGGCCGCTGGGCATGACGTCGTCCCGGCTGGCCGGCACCGCGGGCGCGGGCGCGGTGTCCACATGCGACGACCTGGCGCTGTTCGCCGCGGAGCTGCAGGCACCGACGCTGCTCTCGCCGGACACCCTCGCCGAGGCGACGACGGTGGCGTTCCCGGGCCTGGGCGGGGTCCTGCCGGGCTTCGGCTACCAGAAGAACAACGACTGGGGTCTGGGCTTCGAGCTGCGCGACCATAAGAGTCCACATTGGACGGGCAAGAACAGCTCGTCGCGCACGTTCGGTCACTTCGGCCAGTCCGGCACGTTTGTCTGGGTGGACCCCGAGGCGCGGCTGTCCTGCGTGGTGCTCACCGATCGGGCGTTCGGCCAGTGGGCCGTGGACGCCTGGCCCGAGTTCACCGACGCCGTGCTGGCGGAGGTCGCCTGATGCGTCGCATGTCGCGTGCGGAGTGGCTGGCCTTTGCGCTGCAGGGCACCCGAACGGGGAAGCTCGCCACGGTCCGGGCGGACGGGTCGCCGCATGTCGCGCCCGTCTGGTTCGTCATCGACTCCGCCGACCGGATCGTCTTCACCACCGGGGCCGACACCGTCAAGGGGAAGGCTTTGCGGCGGGACCCTCGGTTCTCCCTGTGTGTCGACGACGAGCGGCCGCCGTTCTCCTACGTCGTGTTCCACGCCCGTGCTTCGCTGTCCGACGACGCGGCCGCGAAGCTTGCCTGGGCCACCCGGATCGGGGCTCGGTACATGGGGCCGGAGCGGGGGGAGGAGTTCGGGCGGCGCAACGCCGTGCCCGAGGAGCTTCTCGTCATCGGCACGATCACGTCGGTCGTCGCCGCGGCCGACATCGCCTCCTGAGCGGCAGCGTCCGGAGCAACGGCGGTCTAAGGCCTGTCTCGTAGATCATCGTGTGAAGTCCTGCGCCGACCACCGGAACCTCAGGGGACCGTGACGGCACCCAGCCACCATCCACCTCGATACCCGCACTATTCGCTGGAACGCAACGCACACTGTTAATCCCGGGGAGGCGGACTAGCCCGTGACCTCCGGAAGTGCCGGGCCCAGGAAGTCGTCCGCGTCTCGGATCGTGTACGCGTAGCCCTGCTCGGCCAGGAAGCGCTGCCGGTGGGCGGCGTAGTCCGTGTCCAGGGTGTCGCGGGAGACGACCGAGTAAAAGTGGGCCTGCCGGCCGTCCTCCTTGGGGCGCAGCAGTCTGCCCAGGCGCTGGGCCTCCTCCTGGCGTGACCCGAACGTCCCGGACACCTGCACCGCGACCGTCGCCTCCGGCAGGTCGATCGAGAAGTTGGCCACCTTCGACACCACCAGCACCCGCAGCTCGCCGCGACGGAAGAGGTCGAACAGCCGCTCGCGTTCCGCGTTGCGGGTCGAGCCCTGGATGACCGGGGCCTCCAGGGCCTCGCCCAGCTCCTCGAGCTGGTCCAGGTACGCGCCGATCACCAGGGTGGGCTCGTCGGGATGGCGATCGAGAATCTGGCGCACCACCGGCATCTTCGTCTCGACCGTGGAGCACAGCTTGTACCGCTCCTCCGGCTCCGCGGTGGCGTACGACAGCCGCTCGGCGTCGGTGAGGGTGACGCGTACCTCGATGCACTCCGCGGGCGCGATCCAGCCCTGCGCCTCGATGTCGCGCCACGGGACGTCGTAGCGCTTCGGGCCGATCAACGAGAAGACATCACCCTCGCGGCCGTCCTCGCGCACCAGGGTGGCCGTGAGACCGAGCCGGCGCCGGGACTGGAGGTCAGCGGTCATCCGGAACACCGGGGCGGGCAGCAGGTGCACCTCGTCGTAGACCACGAGGCCCCAGTCGCGGGAGTCGAACAGCTCCAGGTGCCGGTACTCACCCTTGGACTTGCGGGTCATCACCTGGTACGTGGCGATGGTGACGGGACGGATCTCCTTGCGCTCGCCGGAGTATTCGCCGATCTCGTCCTCGGTGAGCGACGTCCGGGCGACCAGCTCGCGCTTCCACTGCCGGCCCGCGACCGTGTTGGTGACGAGAATGAGCGTGGTGGCCTGCGCCATCGCCATCGCGGCCGCGCCGACGAGGGTCTTGCCGGCCCCGCAGGGGAGGACGACCACGCCGGACCCGCCGGCCCAGAACGTGTCCGCCGCCTGGCGCTGGTAGTCGCGCAGGTGCCAGCCCTCCTCGTGCAGCGAGATGGGGTGGTGCTCACCGTCGACGTACCCGGCGAGGTCCTCGGCCGGCCAGCCGACCTTCAGCAGCGCCTGCTTGAGCCGCCCGCGCTCGCTGGGGTGCACGATCACCGTGTCGTCATCGACCCGGTCGCCGAGCATGGGGCCGATCTTCTTGTGCCGCAACACTTCCTCGAGCACGGCGCGATCGGTGGTGGACATGGTGAGCCCGTGCGCGGGGTGGTTCTGCAGCTGCAACCGGCCGAACCGGCCCATCGTGTCGACGATGTCGATCAACAGCGGCTGCGGCACGGGATAGCGCGAGAACCGGGTGAGCGCGTCGACGACCTGCTCGGCGTCATGCCCTGCGGCACGGGCGTTCCACAGCGCGAGCGGCGTGACCCGGTAGGTGTGCACGTGCTCCGGCGCGCGCTCGAGCTCCGCGAACGGCGCGACGGCCATCCGCGCGTCGTTCGAGCTCGGGTGACCGACCTCGAGCAGCAATGTCTTGTCGGACTGCACGATCAGCGGGCCATCGGTCACGTCTCGCGGTCTCCTCGTCTAGATTGCCGTCATGACAACGCCGCCGTACCGGTCGTCACAGCCAGGACCCTACGGGCAACAGCCCAACCCCTACGGCCAGCAGCAGCCGGGTCAGGGTCAGCCGGGCAGATACGGCGAGCAGCCCGGCGGGTACGGCCAGCAGCCGGCCCAGCCCTACGGCGGCGGGCAACCGTCCTACGGCAGCGGACAGCAGCCCTACGGCCAGCCACAACAACCGTACGGCCAGCAGCATTCCTACGGCCAACCATACGGCCAGCAGCCCGGCGGCGGGTTCGGCCAGTACGAACCGCCCGAACCGCCCAAGGGCAACAGGACGACGATCATCATCGTGGTCGTCGCCGTGCTCGTGCTGATCGGCGCCGGCGCGGGCGTGTACCTGCTGACCCGCGGCGACAACACGCCGAGCAACGCGAGCGGCAAGAACACCACCGGCCGGTCGGCCCCGGCGACCGGCGAGTCCGGGCCGGCCCAGCAGACCACAGAGGACACCCCGGTCGGGCCGGGCGCGGTCACCGACGCCGCGGTGGGCGACTGCATCAAGGTCAACAACGCCAGCGCCACCAACGCGGACGTCGAGACCATCGACTGCGCCGACCCGCTCGCCGTCTACAAGGTGGGCGTGAAGAAGGAGAGCGACAGCGAGAGCTGTCCCCAGGGCGACTACGTCGAGTACACCGAGACGGGCAGCTTCAAGCTCTGCCTCGTGCTCAACGCCAAGCAGGGCGAGTGCTTCAACGAGAGCTCGCAGGAGGACAAGCGGGTCGACTGCTCGTCGCCGGACGCGAGCTACTCCGTGCCCGCGATCCACGAGGGCAGCGCCGATCCCAGCCAGTGCGGTGCCAACGCGGACAACGCACTGACGTACGCGGAACCCCCGTTGGTGGTGTGCAGAGCCCCGGTCGGTTGATGTCTGCGCGACCGGCCGATGACGGACGGTGTTCGTTCGGTGCGGTTCGTCGGGTTCCGCCCACAGCGGTCGGTGCTACCGCGTACATTGCTGCTCTCCGAACAGGACTCTCTTCATCTGGTCGGTGACCAGAATCCGCGAGGTGCTCATGAACAACCCCAACTACCCGCCGTCCGGCCCATACGGCCAGCCGCAGGGGGGCCCGCAGCAGGGCGGCCCCTACGGTCAGCCCGGTGGCCCCTACGGTCAGCCCGGCGGCCGGCCGCCGCAGACCCCGCCCGGTGGCCAGCCCTACGGCCCGCCCGGCGGTCAGCCGTACGGTCCGCCTGGGGGCGGTCCCGGCGGTGGCCCGTACGGCCCGCCCGGCGGTGGCCCGGGTGGCCCCGGCCCCGACAGGCCTGGCGGCCCCGGTGGGCCCGGTCCGCAGACGCCGCCCGGTGGCCAGCCGTACGGCTCGCCGGGTGGCCCGCAGCCGCCCGCCGGCTTCCCGGTGGCCACGCCGCCCGCCGCGCCCGCGCCCAAGAAGAGCGGCGGCAGGACCATCAAGATCGTCATCGGCCTGGTCATCGTCGCGGGCATCATCGCCGCGGTGATCTACTCGCAGACCAAGTCCGCGTCCACCGCCGAGGTCGGCGACTGCATCAAGGTCAACAACGCCAGCTCCACCAACGCCGACGTCGAGAAGATCGACTGCACCACCAAGGAGGCGGTGTACAAGGTCGGCGTCAAGAAGGAGAGCGACGGCGACAAGTGCCCCGCCGGTGACTATGTCGAGTACACCGAGCAGGGCGGCTTCAAGCTCTGCCTCACCCTCAACGGCAAGGTGGGCGACTGCTTCAAGGAGGACACCCAGCAGGACCTCCGGGCCGACTGCGCCACGGCGGACTACAAGGTGTCCAAGGTGACCAACACGGGCAAGGCGGAGGACTGCGGACCGGCGGACGCGCCCAACGCGCTCGTCTACTCCGATCCCAAGCAGACCATCTGCCGGGTGGCGGCGGGGGCCAACGCCGGATAGCTCCACTCGTGTTCCCGCCCGGGCGACGACTCGGGCGGGAACACGCTTTCCGTGAGGTAGCTTGATCGGGTGAACCGCTGTCTCACCCCACGTCAGCAAGAGCTCGTCGACATCGCCGGGAAGCTCGCGGACACGTTCGCCGAACGCGCCCCGGAACACGATCGGGACAACACGTTCCCCCGCGAGAACTACGACGACCTGCGTGCCGCGGGCTTCCTGCGGCTCACCGTCCCCACCGAGCTGGGCGGCCAGGGCGCCTCGCTGGAGGAGCTGGTGCCGGTCCTGGAGCGGCTCGCCATGGGGGACGGCTCGACCGCCCTCGCCGTGGCGATGCACATCTCGCCGATCGGCCAGTGGGCCGGCGTCTGGCGGCGTACCCGGAACCCGCGGCTCGCGGACCTGCTCACCCAGGCCGCGGAGGACAAGCTGATCTGGGCCTCGGTCACCAGCGAGCCGGGCATGCGCAACGACATGACCGACGCGAAGACCGCCGCGGTCAAGGTCGACGGCGGCTTCCGGCTCACCGGCCGCAAGGCCTACGCCACCAACACCGCGGTGGCCACCCACTGCTCCACGACGGCCCGCTACGAGGAGGCCGAGGGCGGCCCGCGGCTGCTGCTGTGCCGGGTGGCGCTGACCGATCCCGGGGTCACGATCCACCAGACCTGGGACACGATGGGCATGCGTGGCACCCAGAGCAACGACGTGGTGTACGAGGACGTGTTCGTCGCCGACGAGGACGTCGTGCACTCGCTGCCCGTCGGCCACCTCGACGCGCGGGTGTTCGAGACCGTGTGGTCGTGGGCGATGGGCGCGTTCGCGGCGGTGTACACCGGCATCGCGGCCGGCGCGCTGGACTGGACGGTCACCCAGCTCGCGGCCCGCGGCAAGGGCGCGGATCCCTTGGTGCAGGACACGATCGGCGAGTGCGAGATCCTCGTGGAGAGCTCGCGGGCGCTGAACTACCGGCACGCCGAGGAGGTCGCCTCGCGCCGGCTGTTCGACCTCGGCGTGCAGGAGGGCATCGCCCGCTGCGCCCTGGTGAAGTACGTGGCCAGCAACAACGCGACGCTCGTGCTGCGCAGGCTGGTCGACGTGCTGGGCGGCGCGAGCTTCTCCCGCAAGCTGCCGTACGAACGAATGTGGCGCGACGCCCAGGCGGGCACCTTCATGCCGATGAGCAACCAGGCCGCCCGCAAGATCATCGGCGCGAGCGCGCTGGGGGTGGAGATCGCCCCGGTCATCGGCTTCGCCGAAACCGGCCCCGAAAGCCGGGCACGTGAGCGGTAGCGACGGAGCGTTCGCCGTCTGGACCGTGAGCGGGAGCGCCGGAGCGTTCGCCGTCTGGACCCGTGAGCGGGAGCGCCGGAGCGTTCGCCGTCTGGACTGACGAGCGCGCGCAGGCGCGTCAGCGCCGAGCACGGGAGGAGGGAAGACGGCGAGTAGCGCAGGAGCGAAGCGAACCATCCAACACTGTGAGCGAAGCGAACCATCAGACACAGGGCACGTGACGAGGGAAGACGGCGAGTAGCGCAGGAGCGGCGCGAACCATGAACACAGTACGAGAGGTCACCCGGGACCTCATGCGGTCGCTCGGGCTCACCACGATCTTCGGCAACCCCGGGACCACGGAGATCGGTTTCCTGCGTGACTTTCCCGAGGACTTCCGGTACGTGCTCGGCCTGCAGGAGTCGGTCGTCGTCGCGATGGCGGACGGGTACGCGCACGCAAGCGGCCGCGCGGTGCTGGTCAACCTGCACTCGGCCGGCGGGGTCGGGCACGGGCTCGGCCACGTGTTCACCGCGTACCGCAACAACACCCCGATGATCGTGCTGGCCGGTCAGCAGGTGCGTTCGCTCCTGCCGGGCGAGCCGTTCCTGGGCGCGCTCGACGCGACCAACTTCCCGCGCCCGTACGTGAAGTGGGCCGTCGAGCCCGCGCGGGCCCAGGACGTCCCGGCCGCGCTGGCGCGGGCGTACCACGTCGCGACCCAGCCGCCGTTCGGGCCGGTGTTCGTGTCGGTCCCGGCCGACGACTGGGACGCCGAGACCGACCCGTACCCCGAGCGCCCGGCGATCCCCGGCTTCGGCCCGGATCCGATGGCGCTGGCGGCGCTCGTGTCCGCGCTGGACGCCGCCACCAACCCGGCGCTCGTGGTGGGCCCGGGGGTGGACGCCGAGGGCGCGATCCCCGACGTGGTCGAGCTGGCCGAGCGGGCCAGGGCCGGGGTGTGGGCGAGCCCGATGTCGTGGCGCAGCTCCTTCCCCGAGGACCACCCGCAGTTCCTGGGCTTCCTGCCGCCGGAGGAGCGCGGCACGGTCGAGGCACTGCAGGGCCACGACCTCGTGGTCGTGCTCGGCGCGCCGGTGTTCCTCTACCACGTCTACCGCGGCTCGTCCGACCTCACGTTGCCGGCGTTGTTCCTGGTCAGCGACGACGAGCAGGTGCTGGCGAGGGCCCGCGAGGGCGTCGGCATCCGGTCCGGCGTGCGGGCCGCGGTTCGCGCCCTGGCCGACTCGGTGGCCGAGCCGGCGCGCCCGGTCCCCGCGGGCCGCACCCGCCGGCCGCGACCGCCGGAGTCGACGCCGATCACGGCCGAGTGGGTCTTCGCGACGATTGCCGACGAGCTGCCCGAGGACGTGCTGCTGGTGGAGGAGATCCCGAGCCACCTGCTGGTGCGCCGGGAGTACCTGCCGGTGCGGGCCACCCGCACGGGTCTGCTGAGCACCGGCGGCGGCGCGCTGGGCTACGGCCTGCCGGCCGCGGTCGGGGCCGCGCTGGGCGCGCCGCATCGCAAGGTGGTGGCGGTGCTGGGTGACGGGTCGAGCATGTACTCGATCCAGGCGTTGTGGACCGCGGCCCGCGAGCACCTGCCGGTCACGTTCGTGATCGTGGACAACGCCCAGTACGCGGCCGTGGACATCCTGGCGGGACCGGAGAACGGCAAGATGCCCGGCGTCGAGCTGGGCGGCATCGACTTCTCCGCGCTCGCGGCCGGCATGGGCTGCCACACCCACCGGGTCGAGCACCCGCACGAGCTGAAGGCGGCGCTGACCAGCGCCCTCGCCGACGACCGGCCGACCGTGGTGCACGTCCACGTGGACCCGAACCCGACCGTTCTCTACTGACCCGGCGTCGAACGAGGCGCGCTGCCGCTCCCGAGGGGCCGGCTCAGCGCGTGGACTGCTGGCGTGCTTCCTCCCGCTCCGCCTCGAGGAAGCGTTCCGCGGCCCGCTCCTCGTCCGACTTCGACGAGTCGGCCGGCGCCGGCTCCGCGGTGGTGGCCGGCGTCTTGTCGTGCAGGAGCCGGGCGATCTCGGTGCGGAGCTCGACGAACGTGGCCGACCCGCGGGTGGTGATCTGGTCCCGCTCGGCCGGCAGGTCCACGGTGAGGTCGGCGACGATCGACGCGGGGGAGCGGGACAGCACGAGCACCCGATCGCCCAGGTAGACGCTCTCGTCGATGTCGTGGGTGACCAGCAGCACCGTGCTTTCGTGCTCGCGGCGAACCCGCAGCAGCAGGTCCTCGAGCTCGGCCCGGGTCTGCGCGTCGACCGACGCGAACGGCTCGTCCATCAGCAGCAGCGACGGCTGGCAGGCCAGCGCGCGGGCGATCGACACCCGCTGCTGCATGCCGCCGGACAGCTGCCACGGGTACTTGCCCGCGGCGTCGGACAGCCCCACCCACTCCAGCGCCTCCAGTGCCCGCGCGCGCCGCGCCGAGCGGTTGGACACCCTGGTACGCAAGGGAAACTCGACGTTGCCGCGCACCGACAGCCACGGGAACAGCGAGCGGCTGTAGTCCTGGAACACCACCGCGAGGTCGTCCGGCACGCCCTGCACCGGGTCGCCGTGCAGGGTCACCGAGCCCTCGGTGGGCCTGATCAGCCCGGCGATGCACCGGAGCAGGGTCGACTTGCCGCAGCCGGACGGCCCCACGATGCACGCGAGCTCGTCCTCGGCGACGGTGAACGTGAGGTCCGACACCGCCACGTGCGCGCCGGCCCCCGCTCCGTACCGGTGCGCCAGGTCGCGCACCTCAAGCATGGTCGGCATGTCACCCTCCTGCCTTGGCGGTCTGAACGGCGGCCCGGGTCGGCTGCCAGCGAAGTGCCCGGCGCTCGACGGCGAGCAGTGCGAGGTTCAGGCCGTATCCGATGATGCCGAGCAACACGATCCAGGCCCACATCGTCGTGAACTCGAACAACGACTGCGCGTTCCGCAGCTGGTAGCCGATGCCGCTGGTGACGCCCACCATCTCGGACACCACCATCAGGATCACCGAGATCGCGAGGCTGAGCCGCAGCCCGGCGAAGATCTTGGGCAGCGCCGCCGGCAGCACCACCATCATCACCCACTGGCTGCGCGGCGTACGAAACGATTTGGCCGTATCGGTCTTCACCGAGTCGACCGAGCGCACGCCGTCGACCGTGTTCAGCAGGACCGGCCAGATCGCGGCGAACACGATCAGCGCGATCTTCATGCCGGACTCGATGCCGAACAGCAGCAGGAACACCGGCAGCAGCGCCGGCGAGGGCAGTGCCCGGAAGAACGCGAACAACGGGCCGACGTAGTCCATGCCGGTCCGCGACCGGCCGAGCGCGGTGCCGACGACGATGCCGATCACCGCCGCGAGCGCCCAGCCGAGCAGCACCCGGCCCAGGCTCGGGAGGATGTCGACGTAGACCGTGTCGGCGATGGCGAACCCGCCGGTCGGGCTGGTGAGCCACAGCTCCTTGCAGCGCCGCAGGATCTCCAGCGGGGTGGGGAAGTAGGGGTCGGCGCCGGCCTGCGTGACCAGCTGCCAGGCCACGACGGCGACCGCGAACACCAGCCACCGCGTCGCGAACCCAGAAACCCGCCTCACGACGACCCCTCGCTCGCACGCTCACTCATGACAGCGCCTCCGCGCGGGTGGTGTCGCTCCACCGGAACATCCGCTTGCCGAGGCGCTCGAAACCCTCGTTGACCAGGTAGCCGACGAGGCCGATGACGATCGTGCCGGCGAGCACCTCGTCCATGCCGTCGACGCTGTTGGCGCCGTTGATGATGAACGCGCCGACGCCGAGGTCGCTGCCGGCGAGGTACTCCGTCGAGACGGTGACGATCAGCGCGATCGCCGCGGAGAGCCGCAGGCCGGTGAACGCGAACGGCGCCGCGTGCGGCAGCGCGACCGTGGCGGCGACCCGCAGCCGGCTGTTGCCGAACGAGCGGGCGGTGTCCACGAGCAGCGGGTCGATGTCGTCGAGCGCGTAGATGATGTTGAACAGGATGGGCCACACGGACGCGTACACGGCGAGGGTGATCTTCGCCTCGGGTCCGGAGCCGAGCGTCATGATGATCAGCGGGATCAGCGCGACCGGCGGGATCGGGCGGAGGAACTCCACCAGCACCCGGGTCGCCATCCGCACGGACGGGAGGCTGCCGAGCAGCAGGCCCGCGGGGACCGCGATCGCGATCGCGACCACCAGCGCGATGAGCCACGCCAGCACGGTCGCGATCACGTCACGGAGAAAGGTCTCCTGACCGAGCAGGCCTACCAGCCGGGCGAACACGTCGGTCGGCGTCGGCAGGAAGACCCGCTCGATCAGGTTGAGCCGGACGGCTCCTTCCCAGAGCAGGAAGAAGCCGACCAGCCCAATCAGGTTTCTGATGAATGGACGCAACGAACTCAGCTGGACGGAGCAGACGCGACGACCATCTTCGACGCGTCGATCGTGTTCTTGATGACGCCGAACTCCAGCATCAGGTCCGGCACCCGCTGGAGGCGCGTGGCGTCGAGCTTGGACTGGAAGGTCAGCAGCGTCGCCATCTTCGCGGTGTCCTCGTCGACGCCGGAGAACTCGACCAGCAGCGGCTCGACCAGCGAACGGTCGGACAGCGCCAGGTCGGTGCCCTTCTGCATCGCGCGCTGGAACGCGGCGATGGTGTTCGGGTTGTCCTTGACGAACTTGCCGGTGGAGCCCCAGCCGGCGACCGGCATGTCAGCGGTCGGGCCGACGGCGGTGTCGAAGATCGGCTGCGCGCCCGCGACCCGCATCGTCTGGGTGAGGAACGGCTCGGTGACGAAGGCCGCGTCCACCTCGTGCGCCTTGAGCCGCGCGGCGGTGTCCGGGAAGGGGGTCTTGACCCAGGTGATGCCCTTCCAGTCCACGTTGTTGGTCTTGAGCGTGGACATCGTGAGCAGGTCGGAGATGGTGCCGGTCGCGGTGATCGCGACCCGCTTGTTCGCCATGTCCTTGACCGACTTCACCGACGAGTCCGGCGTGGCCACGACCATCGTGCTGCCGGGACCGGCGGACGCCGCGTCGGCGACGATCTTGATGCCGCCGTTCTTCTGTGCCGCGCCCTTGCTCTCGGCGAGGAAGAAGGGGGTGTAGCTGGAGTAGGAGATGTCCACCTCGCCGGCGACCAGCTTGGTCACCGACTCGCCACCACTGGGTGCCTGGACGAACTCGACCTTGAGGCCCTCTTTGTCGAAGAAGCCCTTCTTCATGGCGAGGTGGAAGGGCGCGAGGTCGGTGGTCTTCATGATCGAGACCTTGATGGAGGTCTTCTCGAGACCGCCGCTCCCGCCTTGGGCGGGTGCGTTGCTCGCGTCGGAGCCGCCAAGCAGCCCACAGCTGGTCAGGGTCGTGACCAGCGTCAACGCGGTCGCGACTAGGGGAAGACGGGAGCGGAGGCCGCGCCCGGTGA
The DNA here is from genome assembly GCF_036402745.1 of Actinophytocola sp. Taxonomy (GTDB): domain Bacteria; phylum Actinomycetota; class Actinomycetes; order Mycobacteriales; family Pseudonocardiaceae; genus Actinophytocola. The sequence goes on from NZ_DASWSJ010000180.1 coordinate 43,063, forward strand.
CGCCGTTCGGCATTGGAGCCTCTCCTCGTGGGTGAGGGTGTCGTGAAAAGCCAACATGGGTGGTGCCCCGTACACCAGGTCGCCACTCTAGAGAGTGTCTCCCCGAGGTCACAATCAGTGCCCGGGTTCTGCTATCCAGGTGATGACTACGGGTGAAACGGAGCATGTCGAGCGTCATCCCACATGCACAGAGTGGATGTTGGAGACAAACAGACGTCACGACCTGCGATGCAACCGCTACTGTGAGGGACCTTCATCACCCGTTGGTGGACGCCTCGAGCTAAACCGATCGAGAAAAATCGTTGTCTGGGTGTGACTTTTCAGACCCTGATGTGTGACCATCCGTCCGGAGGGCTTACATCAACGGGTAGACTCCGCTACCTTCTGTGGCCACAGTGAGGTAGAGGTTCATCGAAGCGGTTAAGGAGCGCGCCCAGATGTTCTTGCGCGTGCTTCCCGGCAGTGGGAGCTGGGAAGTGGAGCTGCATGGGTGCGCAACCGCTGGGGGCGCCCGGTGGGTCGGCGTCCTCACTGGGGTACTTGTCCGTTCGAGCTGGCGGGCTACCGGCTTGACAACCAGGGAGAGTGCTGGGAGTGCCCGACCACACTGCTGACGTCCCACGCCGCGCCGGCAACCGCACCGACTATGGTGCCGCCGTGCCTGACCAGAAATCCGCACCCGGCCGCCGTCCGGTGCCGCCGAACGCCATGAAGGGCGGCTCCCGCCTGCGTATGCGCAACTGGCGGCTGCGAACCAAGGTCATCGCCGTCATCATCGTGCCGACGCTCACCGCGTTGATCCTCGGCGGGCTGCGCGCGAAGGTGGACCTCGACCGAGCCGGCGAGTTCCGGCAGACCGTGAGCCAGGTCGACCTGGCCCGGAACGTGACCAGCGTCGTGCACGAGCTCCAGAAGGAGCGCACGATCGCCGTCGCCCGGGTCGCCAACGGCCGCCAGGGCGCGCGCACCGAGCTGGACACCCAGATCAACCTGGTCAACCAGGCCGTCGAGTCGGCCCAGGCCGCGGCCCGCACGCTGGACACCAGCGACGAGGCCGCGAAGCAGCGCTACAACATCGGCCTGCAGCGGCTGTCCGCGCTCACCGCGATCCGGCGTACCGCCAACGACACCGCGTACCCGGACTCCGCCGTCTTCGCCGCGTACTCCGCGGTGCTCGACGCGCTGGTCCGGCTGGGCCGCGAGATCAACACCGCGGTCACCGACCGGGACCTGCTCCGCGAGAGCAACGTCATCCAGTCGCTGGCGGAGTCCAAGGAGAACGTCGGCAAGGAGAACGCGATCCTGCAGATCGCGGCCGTGCGCGACGAGTTCCCCGCCGACCTGCTGCAGCGTGTCCGTGACGCGCAGTCCAGCGCGGCCAGCGCGCTCGCCGACTACCGCGCGAACGCCTCGACCGAGCAGCTGCAGCTCTACTCCGACACCGTCTCCGGCCGCGAGGTCGACGACCGGCAGCGGATCAAGGCGCAGGCCGTCGCCGCCGCCGAGGCGTCCACCCCGGAGAACCGGGTGTCGCTCAACATCGACGACGCCAAGCTGACCAACACCGGCTCGGCGACGCTGGAGCACCTGCGCGCGGTCGAGACCGACCTGCTCAACGGCCTGCGGGACGACGCGAACGCCCTCGCCGACCAGGCCACCCAGTCGGCGTGGCGGGACTCGGCGATCGTGCTCGCGGCCCTGCTGCTCGCCCTCGCCCTCATGACCATCGTCACCCGGTCGCTGCTGAAGCCGCTGCGGGTGCTGCGCCGGGAGGCGCTGGAGGTCGCGAACCGCAGGCTGCCGGCCTCGGTGCAGCGCATCCTCGCCGACCCGGACCCGGCCGAGGCCGCCAAGCACGCGGTCGAGCCGGTCGCGGTGTTCACCCGCGAGGAGACCGGCCAGCTGGCCCGCTCGTTCGACGCGGTCCAGGAGCAGGCGGTCCTGATGGCGACCGAGCAGGCCCTCCTGCGCGACAACATCAACTCGATCTTCGTCAACCTGTCCCGCCGGTCCCAGGCGCTGGTCGAACGCCAGCTGTCCCTGATCGACCGGCTGGAGCAGGACGAGCAGGACCCCGACCAGCTGGCGAGCCTGTTCGAGCTCGACCACCTGGCCACCCGGATGCGGCGGAACTCGGAAAGCCTGCTGGTGCTCTCGGGCACCGGGCTGTCCCGCCAGCTCAACCGTCCGGTGCCCGCGTCCGAGGTCGTCGGCGCGGCGGTGTCCGAGGTCGAGCACTACGCCCGGATCGAGGTCGCCTCGGCGCCCGAGGTCGCGGTGCAGGGTCGCGCGGTCTCCGACCTCGTGCACGTCATCGCCGAGCTGCTCGACAACGCCACCTTCTTCTCCGAGCCGGAGAAGAAGGTCATCGTCCGGATGGCGATGACGCGCAAGAAGGAGCTCGCCATCCAGATCACCGACCAGGGTGTCGGTATGTCCGAGGACGAGATCGAGGCGGCGAACGCCCGGCTGGCCGACCCGCCGGACCTGGACGTCGCGGTGACCCGGCGCATGGGTCTGTACGTGGTCGCCCGGCTGGCCAAGCGGCACAACATCATCGTGCGGCTGCGGGACAACGAGGACATCGAGGGCGGCCTGATCGCCCGGATCAACGTGCCGGCGGAGCTGGTCCAGCCGGCCGGCCAGGCGCCGAGGTCGATGTCGGCCACGTCGACGACGTCCTCGCTCGCCGCGGCCGCCTCCGACGCGCCGACCGGTATCGGCCTGGGCAGCCCCAACGTGAACCTGCCCACCCGCAACAGTGGTATCGCCGGCGCGTTCACCGGCGGCATGCCGCGGCTGCGGCCGGACGGCACCTCGGCGGGCGAGCCCGGCCAGGAGACCCGGCAGGACCGCACGCCCGAGGAGGTCGCCGGCTACCCGGCCTTCACCCTCGGCTACGACAACACCGGCTCGGCCACCGCCAACGGCGTGTCGACCGAGCCGCCGACCGTTCGCCAGCCCGAACCGGGCCCGCAGAACGGCCGGCAGGACGAGCAGCACACGGTCGCCCTGTTCGGCAACCCGCTGCCCGAGCCTGGGCCCGCGGACAGTACGGACACGGGAACCGGCGGCTACCCGCCGCTCGGTGCCGGCCGCCCGGTGCAGGACGGGGTCGACCTGAGCGTGGACGCGCCGACCGAGCGACTGCCCATCTATGAGGCCGTGCTGTCGCAATGGTTCGAGGCCGCGGACACCGGGTCCACCCCGCGCCAGCCGGCGCAACCGCCCGAGCAGCCCCCCGCCGGGGTGCCGGTCGAGACGATCACCAACGGCACCAACGGTTCGAACGGCACCAACGGCACCAACGGCTCGCACCACGCGGCGCCTCCCCAGGAGGCACCGCCGCCGCCCGAGCCGGAGCCGGTGCCGGCCGCGTGGACCTCGCCTGGTGACGACGGGTGGCTCGCCGCCCAGGCACTACTCGAGACCACCCCGGAGGCGCAGACCACAGCGGGTCTGCCCAAGCGGGTGCCCAAGGCACACCTCGTGCCGGGCTCTGCGGCTCCGCGCCACGCGGAGTCCGCTGCGGAGACCCCAGCGGCTCCGCCTCTGCCACCGCGCTCGGCCGATGCCGTCCGAGGTCGCATGTCAAGCTTCCAGCAGGGTGTCCGGCGTGGCCGGCACGCCTTGATCGAGGCATACGCTGGTGACCAGTCCGGTCCCGAGGACAGCCGTCAAGACGAGGAGCAGGAGTGACGACCGCGTCCGCAAATCAGCCCGGAAGTTTCGGGTGGCTCATCACAGATTTCGTCCGTCAGGTTCCCGGCGTGGCCCATGCCGTCGTCGTGTCGGCGGACGGCCTGCTGCTCGCCGGCTCTCAGGGCCTACCGCGGGACCGCGCCGAGCAGCTCTCGGCGGTGTCCTCCGGCCTGGTCAGCCTCACCCAAGGCGCCGCGAGGTGCTTCGAGGCAGGCGGGGTCAACCAGACCGTGGTCGAGATGGACCGCGGGTACCTGTTCCTGATGTCCATCTCGGACGGCTCGTGCCTCGCGGTACTGGCCGCGCCGAACTGCGACATCGGGCTGGTCGCCTACGAGATGACACTGCTGGTCGAGCGGGTCGGCCAGCAGATGACTCCGGAATTGCGTGCCCAGCTACAGGGCGCACAGCGCAGGTAAGCATGCTCACCGCGCGGAAGCGGAAGCGGAGCGGAGGCTGGGCCTTATGCGTCCAACTCGAGGCCACCTGCAGCGCCGATTGCCGCGCGCCGGAGAGTCAGAGCGGAGGCGAGTAGAGATGCCGGAGAAAGGTTGGGAGGACCTCCCCGAGCATGATGTCGGCGACGCACCGAACCGGTTCGACGTCGACGGTTTCCGGGCGCGGTTGTTCGGGGGGCCCGGGGCGACGCTGTACGGCGATTCGGGGATTCCGGCGCAGTCCGCCTGGGACAGCAAGGAGATCCCCAGTATCGGTCCGGAGGACAGTGGGATCGGTGCCGTCTCGGGCAGCGGCGTCTGGGGTTCCAGCGCCGACCTGCTCGGCAGCGGCCCGATCGGCCGCGGCGCTCCCGCCGCCCACGAGACCGGATCGCTCGTACGGCCGTACACCAAGACGGGTGGCCGAACGAGGTCCGACTATGATCTTGCGATCGAGGCGCTGGTGTCCACCAGCGATCGGGGGAAGGCCCCGGACGCGGCCGTGCTACCTGAGCACCGGTCGATCTGTGGCCTTTGCTTGGACACCAGGTCCGTCGCGGAGGTGGCCGCTCATCTGCGGCTCCCGCTCGGGGTGGCCAGGGTGTTGATCGGAGACATGGCCGGTATGGGGCTGGTCCTGATCCATCAGAGCGGCATGGTCGTTGGCGACCGGCCGTCGATCGAATTCATGGAAAGGGTGCTCAGTGGTCTCCGCAGGCTCTAGTCCCCTCAGCCCGCGCGGCACGTCACCGCAGCCGACAACCTCGGCCAAGATCGTTGTCGCCGGCGGGTTCGGGGTCGGCAAGACGACCCTTGTCGGCTCCGTGTCCGAGATCGTCCCGCTCACCACCGAGGCCGTCATGACCGAGGCCAGCGTGGACGTGGACGACCTCTCGGCGACGCCGAACAAGGTCACCACCACGGTGGCCATGGACTTCGGGCGCGTCTCGCTGGACAGTGACCTGATCCTGTACCTGTTCGGTACGCCGGGTCAGCACCGGTTCTGGTTCATGTGGGACGACCTCGTGCGCGGCGCCATCGGAGCCGTGGTCCTGGTCGACACGCGCAGGCTCGCCGACGCGTTCGCGTCGATCGACTTCTTCGAGGACCGCCAGCTGCCCTACGTGGTGGCGATCAACTGCTTCGACCGGGTGCTCCACCACCGCGTCGACGACGTGCGCGACGCGCTCACGATCGAGCAGTCGGTCCCGGTGGTCACGTGCGACGCACGCGACCG
>NZ_DASWSJ010000181.1:0-4009 GCF_036402745.1 Actinophytocola sp.
GGTGGCCGCGGTGACGGCCGCGTCCGCCGCCGCCCTCGTCGCGATGGCGGCCCGGTTCAGCGACCAGCCGGCCACGCGGGCCGAGGAGCTCCGGGCCGAGCTGGAGCCCCTCGCCGACGCCGACGCGGCCGCCTACACCGCGGTGCTCGCCGCCTACCGGATCCCGGCCGACGACCCCACCCGCCGCCGGCGGATCGCCGACGCCCTGGCCACGGCGACCGACGTCCCGCGCCGGATCGCCGCGGCCGCCACCGAGGTGGCCGACCTGGCCGCGGCGCTGGTGAAGGACGGCAACCCGAACCTCACCGGGGACGCCCGGGTCGCCCAGCTCCTCGCCACCGCCGCCGCCGAGGCCGCCTCCGCGCTGGTGGAGATCAACGAGGCGGCGGCCCGGCGCTGACCAGGTAGGCCAGCTCGGTCTCCCACCTGGTCGGGTCCGGCTCCACCGCGGGGTCGGTCAGGTAGGACTCGAACATCCCCTCCCAGACCTCGCCGTCCTTGGCCAGCGGCACGCCCTCGGCGGCGGCCCACGCCACCAGGGCCTGGTGGGCCGCGGCGATCCGGTCCGGATGCCCGCGGTGCGTCACCACCACGGGCGCGCGGGTGGGGTCGTACTCGGCGCGCCAGGCCCGGACGAACGTCTCCTGCACCGCGTCCTCGGCCTCGAACGCCGAGCCGAGCATGCGGTAGCAGTAGCCGGTCAGCTCGCCCCGGTAGGTCTCGAGCTGGTCGAGCACCGCCGCCTGGCCCATGCGCCGAGCATTCCACAGCGGGCGGCGGGTAGGGTGGCCCGCGTCGGATCCACCTCGGGTCCACAGAGGAGGTGAGCCCCATTTCCGCCAGGTCAGGCCGGGTGCTCTCCGCGAGCGGCCGCACCGCGTAGGTGCCCGCCAGAGCGCCCCACGGCATCCGAAAGGCGCTCCCATGCTCTCCTCGATCATCTCCAGGCTCCGGGCCGCCGGCTGCGTCTTCGCCGAGGACGAGGCCCAGCTGCTGATCTCCGCCGCGCGCACCCCCGCCGACCTCGACGCGATGGTCTCCCGCCGCGTCGCGGGCCTGCCGCTCGAGCACGTGCTCGGCTGGGTCTCGTTCTGCGGGCTCCGCGTCGCCGTCGACCCCGGGGTGTTCGTGCCCCGGCGGCGCACCGAGTTCCTCGCCCGGCAGGCCGGCGCGTTGGCCCGTCCCGGTCACACCGTCGTCGACCTGTGCTGCGGCTCCGGCGCGGTCGGCGCGACGCTGTCCGGCGTCGACCTGTACGCGGTCGACATCGACCCGGCGGCCGTGCGCTGTGCCCGCCGCAACCTGCCGGCCGCGCACGTGTACGAGGGTGACCTGTACGAGCCGCTGCCGGCCGGGCTGCGCGCCGACCTCCTCGTCGCCAACGCGCCGTACGTGCCGACGGACGCGATCGAGCTGATGCCACCCGAGGCCCGCCTCCACGAGCCCCGGGTGGCCCTCGACGGCGGCGCCGACGGCCTCGACGTGCTGCGCCGGGTGATCGCCGGCGCGCCCGCGTGGCTCGCGCCCGCTGGTCACCTGCTCGTCGAGACCAGCGAGACGCAGGCGCCGCACCTGGTCGAGGCGGCCGTCCGCGCCGGCCTGGTCCCGCGCCTGGCCACCGACGACGACCTCGGCGCGACCGTGGTCATCGCGACGAACGAACCCGCGCCAGGAACGCCACCAGCTCGATGACCTGCTCGGCGGGCCACGGCAGCCGACCACTGAGCTCGGCGCCGCTGTCCGTCCACATGGAACGGGCGGCCTGCCTCCCGCCACGTCCGGTTCAAGCCCAGAGCCGCGCCAGTTCCCGGAGCAGTGGCTGGCGCCAGCGCGGTGCCAGGCCCAGGTGGTACAGGCTCACCCCGGTCGCGCCGGCGGTCCGGAGGCGGCGGGCGTGCTCGCGCAGGCCGGCCGGCTCGGCTGGCGGAAGGACGGTCACGTAGGCGTCGACCGGGCGGCCCGCGCGGACGGCCTGAGCTATCAGGTCCGCCGTCTCCGGGGTCGTCGGCCACGCCGGGACCACCAACGCAGACACGGAGGCGGCCGCGGTCGGGGTCAGGCCCGGGGAGGCGCCCGTCGCCCACGGGTCGGGGTGGGCGTGGAGGGTCACCGGGACGTCGATGGACGACAGGACGGCCTCGCGCAGGAGGTCCGTCGACGCGTGGCGGGTGGCCAGGAGGGCGTCGGCGAAGGGGACGGACACCTCCGTGCGGACCGCGTCGCGCAGGGTGGAGACCACCCACGGCGGGTCCAGGCCGCGCGACGCCCAGTCCCTCTGGCACGCCGGGCAGCAGCACACCGACAGCCACCGCACCGCCGCCGGGGTCCACGCGCCGTCCGTCTTCTCGTGGTGGGACCCGTGCACCAGGCCCAGCTGGCCGCACGCCTCCAGCGACACCTCGTCCGCGCCCGCCGCGGCCTCGCGCGCCAAGTCCACGGCGTACTCGCGGACCTCCGGCCACGCCGGGCACAACGCGTACGGGTACCGCTCGCCGAAGCAGTTCACCACCGCCACATCGGGGAACGCCGCGCCCAGCCGGCTGTTGTGGGTCAGCACGACCCACGCCGCCACGCGCGACCCGGCCGCCCGCAGCGCGGCCGCCGCCGTGTCGAAAGAGCGTGCGGGCACCCACTCGGGAGCGAGTGGCCGCAACCGGCGCGCCGACCACACCGACGACCGCACCGGCCGGTACAACGCCGCATACCGGGCATCCACGAGCTGGTGCCCGGGATGCAGCGGCGTCGCGGCCCGCGTCGAGTGGTAGGCCGCCGCCAGGGCCACAGTGGACACTCCCAGGTCGGCGACCCGCGCGGGAAACGCCGGATCCCCGAGTACGTCCCACGGATAGGCGTGCCCGGTCACTCCCATGCGGCGTCCAGCGACGGCGCGCAGAAGTCGCCGCCGAGGTACACCTTGTCCAGCCCCTCCGACGCGGGCATCTGAGCCGCGAACACCTCGGCGTCGTCCTGCGGCGCGTAGCCGAGGGCACGCGCCTCGGCGAGGGAGAACGAGGCGCGGGTGTTCGCCGAGATCCCCCACACCACGCGGAAACCGGGCGACGGCACGGAGATCGAGGCCTCCATCAGCCGCGCGCAGTCGTCCGGCGAGAGCCAGGTCGCGAGCCCCCGCTCGTTCCACGGCCGCTCGGCGCACGAGCCGATCCGCAGGCAGATCACGTCGAGCCCGTACCGGTCGTGGTACAGGCTCCCCAACGCCTCCCCCGCCGCCTTGCTGACCCCGTAGTACGTGTCCGGCCGCGGGTACAGGTACTCCCCCGCCGGCTCGTCCACCGGCCGGAAGCCGACCGCGTGGTTGCTGCTCGCGAACACCACCCGCGGCGCCCCGGCCCGCCGCGCGGCCTCCAGCACGGTGTACGTGCCGTTGATGTTGTGCTCGAGAATGTCCGCCCAGGCCGCCTCCCGGCTGTGCCCACCCAGATGCAGCACGACGTCCACGTCGGCACACGCGCGGACCATCAGGTCCAGGTCGGACACCGAGCCCGACCTGACCTCCTCGCCGGGGCCCGCGGTCAGCGGCGCCACGTCCAGCAGCCGCAAGGTCCGGCCGGTCCGGGCTAGCCGCGGCCGCAGCATCGTGCCGATGGCGCCGGCCGCGCCGGTGACGAGGATCCGCTGGCTCATGCTGGCTCCTTCAACCTCGTGACGAGCTGCGTCGGGTTCACGAACCGCGGCGCGATCACCAGTAGTACCAGCATCGACCCCGGTAGATGACGGTCATCGCGTCGACGCCTGCTGGGTCCGGATCCCCGCGGAGAACATCGCCTCGCACGGCGACCCGGCACCAGCAGCGGTGCGAGCACCCGGCCGAACACCACGGCTACCGCAAGGAAAACCCTTTCCTGGACCTCTCGGTATCGGTGATCACTTCGCTCAGTGCGAAGGACGGGGCTGGTGACCAGGGCTGAACTCGGTGAACGCGGGCGGGCGGGGCAGGTCGGTGAAGGTCGCGAAGTCGAACACCCGCTGGAACGGCTCGGCCAGCCGGCCC
>NZ_DASWSJ010000182.1:0-2222 GCF_036402745.1 Actinophytocola sp.
GCGTACTGACCGCTCAGCGACCCAGCCGGGCCGCGAGCCCGTCGAGCACGCAGTCCAGGCCGAACGCGAACTCGACGTCGGGGTCGAGTTCCTCGGCTTCGAGGACGCGGCGGGCGAGCATCGGGTGCTTACCCGCCGCGAGGACCTCGCTGATGTAGGGACCGACGCTGCGCTGCCACTCCTCCTCGGTCAGGCCGGTGCGCTGCTCCGCGCGTCGAAGGGCCTGCTGGGCGGCGACCGAACCCAGCACGTACGCGTGCACGGCGCCGAGCGCCTGCGAGGCCAGGGTGATGTCGGGCGTGAGCGCGACGGCGGCACGCAGCGCGGACTCGGACCGCCGCAACGAGTTGGGGCCGAGCGCGGGCCTTCCCGCCAGTTCACCCGCCAACCAGGGGTGCCGCAGCAGCGTCGCGCGCAACGCGTGCGCGACCGATCCCAGATCGGCACGCCAGTCCTGCGCGGACTCGGGCAGCGGATCCTCGCCCTGCGCCGCGTCGACCATCAGGTCCACCAGCTCGTCGCGGTTGGTGATGTACCGGTAGAGCGAGGCGGTCCCGGAACCGAGATCGCCCGCGACCCTCCGCATCGACACCGCCGCCAATCCCTCCGCGTCCGCGACGGCCAACGCGGCGGCCACGTACTGGTCCACCCCAGGCGCGCGTCGACGCGGTTCGGGGCGCGGCCGTGTCCACACCGACGAGGGAACGGGTTCGGTCATCGGGGCGGTCCTTTCCTTGTTTGACCCGCATCCTACCCTCTGGCTACGATGTACCCATGACGGAGACAGCGTATCCAGAAGTCCCGGTGCTCGTGGTCGGAGGCGGCAGCGTCGGCCTGCTCACCGCGGCGCTGCTCACCCACCACGGCGTCCCCGCGGTGCTGGTCGAACGCCGGTCCGGACCGTCGGTCCACCCACGCGCCACCGGGATCGGGCCGCGCACTGTCGAGGTCCTCCGCGAACTCGGGCTCGACACCGCCGTGGACGCCGCCGCGGTCGACCTCCGGGGCGCCGCGGGCAAGGCGGTGGCGCGGACCGTCGTCGAGATGGGCGCGGGCGATGTCGTGACCGTGCCCATGCCGACCCCGTCCGCCGACGAGCTGGACGTGACGCCGTTCAGGCTGCGCGGCGTCTGTGCCCAGGACCGGCTCGACGCCGTCGTGGCGGCCGACCTGGCGCGCCGTGGAGCGGACCTGCGCTGGTCGACCCGCCTGGTCGGCATCGCGCAGGACGCCGACGGGGTCGACATCGAACTGGAAGGACCCGACGGCCGCTACTCGCTGCGGTGCGCGCACGTGGTCGCCGCCGACGGCACGCACAGCACCGTGCGGACCGCGCTCGGCGTGGGCACCTCCGGTCCGGGCGACCTCGGCAAGTCGATGATCAACATCCTGTTCCGCGCCGACCTCCGACCCCACCTGCGGGGCATGTCCTTCGCCACCTGCACCATCACCACGCCGGAGGCACCCGGCCTGCTGGCCACCGTGGACGGCGAGACGAACTGGGTCTTCCACGTGGCCTGCGACGTCGATGCCGGCGAACGCCCCGAGGACTTCACGCCCGAGCGCTGCGCCGCGATCGTCCGGACGGCGGTCGGCGATCCCGACCTCGACGTCGAGGTGCGCAGCGTGCTCTCCTGGCGCCCCCGCAGCGCCGCGGCCGAGAGCTTCGCGGTCGGCCGCGTGTTCCTCGTCGGCGACGCCGCGCACACCGTGTCACCCTTGGGCGCGTTCGGCCTCAACACCGGCGTCGCCGACGCGCACAACCTGGCGTGGAAGCTGGCCGCCGTCCACCACGATGAGGCAGGCGCCGGCCTGCTCGACACCTACGCGCACGAACGTGAACCGGTCGCCGCGGCGACGCTGGACCAGGCGATGCGCCGACTCGCCGACCCCGAACTGCACTGGGGACGCGGACCCGAGGCCGACGCCGCCAGGGTGGCGGCGGGGGTGTGGGCGGCACCGGTCGTGCACCTCGGCCAGCGGTACGACTCGGCCGCCGTCGTCGACCCGCGGCCGGAACTCCCGTCCACAGTGGACCTGGCGGCGGCGCTGGACGGTTCACCGGGTTCACGGGTGCCCCACGCGTGGATCGACGGGGTCTCGACCCTCGACCTGGTGGCGTCCCGGTGGACCCTGCTGGTGGGCACCGCGGGCGAACGCTGGCTCACCGCCGCGGCGGACGTCGGACTTCCCGCGCACCGCGTCGCGGTCCCGTGGCTCCC
>NZ_DASWSJ010000183.1:0-17900 GCF_036402745.1 Actinophytocola sp.
CGGGAGGACTGGTGGTCCGCCAACGTGATGGGGCGGCCGTGGAACCAGGCCCGCGGGTTCGTCGCCGCCGCCGCGCGGTCGGTCACCGCCACGCGGCCGAAGTCGGCCGAGGTCGCGCCGTACTCGTGCATGTAGCGGCGCGCGAACATCGCCACCGTCGCCGCCGGGGTGCCCAGGCCCATCGGGTAGTGCCAGCTGTTGTCGATCCCCGCGGACGTGGGCTGCTGGGCCGCCGCCGCCTGCACCCGGCCGAAGCGGCTGCCCGACCGCTCGTTGAACGCCCGGTAGCACAACACCACCGACGCCACCCCGCTCGCCACCGCGAGGACCGCCTGCTGAACCGTCGCGCACGCCGCGCCGCCGCCGTGCGGGATGCGGCTGAAGAACCGCAGCGACGGCACCCCCAGCTCCCGCGCCACCGCGATCTCCGCGCTCGCGTCCATCGAGAACGTCACCATTCCGTCTACATCAGACGGTGACAGGCCCGCGTCCGCCAGGGCGTCGCGGGAGCATTCGGCGGCGAGCTGGAGCTCGCTGCGGCCGGAGTCCTTCGAGAACTCGGTGGCGCCTATGCCGACGACGGCCGCTGTGCCCGAGATGTTCACGACGCCATCGCCAACCGCACTGTCCCGGTGAGATGGTCGCCCAGGCTGTTGCGGCCCACCACCTCGATCACGTACCGCGTCTCACCATCTTCCTCCACCGTGGACGCCACGTGGCCGGTGAACGTCAGCGTCTCGTACGCGTAGCACGGCACGCCGAGCCGGATCGAGATCCGCCTGATCAGCGCCGACGGGCCCGCCCAGTCGGTGACGAACCGTTGCACCAGGCCGGTGTCGGTCAGAATGTTGACGAAGATGTCCTTCGACCCGCGTGCCTGGGCCAGGTCCCGGTCATGGTGCACGTCCTGGAAGTCGCGCGTCGCGAGCGCCGTGCTGACCACGAAGGTCGGGGTCACGTCGATCACCAGCGGCGGCAGGGTCGCCCCGACACCGATCATCGCGGCCTCCACACCGGCATGGTCAGCTCATCGTCCACGCGCACGAACCCGGCCGACACCGCCAGCCCGACCCGCACGTCCTCCGGCGGCACGTCCACCAGCTCCGCGAGCATCCGCACCCCTTCCTCCAGCTCCACCAGCGCCACCACGAACGGCAGCACACGCCCCGGCACCGGCGGGTGGTGGTGCACGACGTAGCTGTAGACCTCGCCCCGCCCGGCGGCCACCACGAACTCCGGCTTCGTCTCCCCGCAGGACGGGCACATCGGCCCCGGCGGATGCCGCAGGGAACCGCACCCACCACACCGCTGGATCCGCAGTTCGCCGGCGGCGGTGCCGTCCCAGAAGAACCTGGTGTCTCGGTTGATCGTCGGCCGGATGAGGTCCGGCGCGGGTGCCGGCGGCGCCGCCGCGGGGCGGAACTTCAGGATGCGGAACAGCATCTCCACCACCGGCTCGTCGCCGACGTACCAGACGCTCCTGGTGGTGACGAACCAACCCTCGCCCAGCGCCGTCCTCTTCGGACCGACCACGCTCTCCAGCCGGGACGCGACCTCGACCGTCTCACCGGGACGCAGATAACGGTGATAGGTCTGGTCGCAGTTCGTCGCGACCACCGACGGGTAGCCGGCCTCGTCCAGCACGGACACCATCGCCCACAGTGGATCGTCGGCGGGGCGGGCGCCGCGCAAGCCGTACATGGTCCATACCTGGGCCATCGCGGGCGGCGCCACCGGTCCACCGTGGACAGACGACGGCTCGGCGTAGACCGGGTTGGCGTCGCCGATCGCCTCGACCCAGTTGCGGATCATCGGCAGGTTCACCGGATCCCGGCCGGCCCGCCGGGAGGACTCCCCCCGCGCGGCCACCGCACGCGCGGCGTCCTCGATGCCGGTCATCGCGGCACCCTCGGCAGGTCCAGGCCGGCCACGGCGATCAGCTCGCGCTGGATCTCGTTCACCCCGCCGCCGAAGGTCAGCACCAGGTTGCGCTTCGCCTGCACGTCCAGCCAGCGCAACAGGTCCGCGGTGGCCGGGTCGGCCGGGTCACCGTGCGCGCCGACGACCGACTCGAGCTCGCGGCCGATCCACTGGAGACGGTCGGAGGAGAACACCTTCGTCGCCGACGCGTCCGCGATCGACACCGCCGACCCGGCCGCCGCGACCTGCCAGTTCAGCAGCTCGTTGATCCGCAGCGACGCGAACGTCCGGGCCAGCGCCCGCCGCACGTCGGGGGCGTCGAGCAGCTCATGGGCGGCGGCCCAGTCGTGGACCCGCTGGTAGAGCGCGGCCACCCGGCCGGCCGGGCCGAGCATCACCCGCTCGTGGTTGAGCTGGGTGGTGATCAGCCGCCAGCCCGCGTTCTCCTTGCCCACCACCCTGTCCAGCGGCACCCGGACGTCCTCGTAGTACGTCGCGTTCACGTGGTGCGCGCCGTCGCAAGTGATGATCGGTGTCCAGGAGAACCCGGGGTCGCGGGTGTCGACGACGAGGATCGAGATGCCCTTGTGCCGCGGCGCGGCCGGGTTGGTGCGGCAGGCGAGCCACACGTAGTCGGCGTCGTGCGCACCGGTCGTGAAGATCTTCTGCCCGTTGACCACGTAGCCGTCGCCGGTGCGGACCGCGCTCGTGCGCAGCGCCGCCAGGTCGGTGCCGGCCTCGGGCTCGGTGTAGCCGATCGCGAAGTGGAGCTCGCCGGCCAGGATCTTCGGCAGGAAGAACGCCTTCTGCGCGTCGGTGCCGAACGCCTGCAGCGTGGGCCCGACCGTCTGCAGCGTCACGTACGGCAGCGGCACGTCGGCCCGCGCCGCCTCGCTGACGAAGATCTGCTGCTCGACCGGGCCGAACCCGTGGCCGCCGTACTCGACCGGCCAGCCGACGCCGAGCCGGCCGTCCCGGCCCATCCGGCGCACGACGGCGCGGTAGGTCTCGCCGTGCCGCTCGGTGAGCATCGCCCTGCGCTCCGATGTGGACAGAAGATCGTCGAAATAGGACCGCAGGTCGTCGCGTAGCGCCAGCTGGCCGGAGGTGAGCTCGATGTCCATGCGCTACCCCGCGATCCGCGCGCCGAGCCGGCCCAGCCGGTGCTCCACGCCGCCGACGTGCCGGACCAGGTCCTTGACGGCCGAGTAGTACCGGTGCAGCGGGTAGCTGGCGTCCACGCCGAGCCCGCCGTGCAGGTGGTGGCAGGTGTGCAGGGCCGGCAGCGCCTCCTCGGCGAGCCAGTACGCGGCGACGTCGAGATCCTCGCCACTGGCCAGCCCGGCGCCGAGCCGCCAGCACGCCGACCACGCGGCCAGGTGCAGCGTGCGCGCGGAGATGTAGACGTCGGCGATCTGCTGGGCCACCGCCTGGAACGTGGCCAGCGGCTTGCCGAACTGCTCGCGGGTCCGCACGTGCGCCGCGGTGAGGTCGAGCGCGCCGGCCACGAGCCCGTCGCCGTACGCGCACGCGCCGGCCACCGCGAGCCGGTGCAGCTCGGCCGCGGCACCGGCCTCGCCCAGCGCCTCCGCCGCCACCCGGTCCAGCACGACCGTGTACTCCGGCGCCCCGCTCGACGACTCGGTCCTGGTCAGCGCCACCCCGCCGGCCGTCGGGTCCACGAGGAACACCCGGTCCCCGGCCGGCACGAGGATCCGGTGGGCCTGCGCGGCGTACCCGACCCCGACCGCCTTGCCGGACAGCGTGTCCCCCGAGGTGGACACCGACCCGCGCAGCGCGGCCGTCAGCAGCCGCTCCCCGGACGCGACCGGCGGCAGCAGCTCGTCCTGCTGCCCGGCCGTGCCGCACCGGAGCACCGGCAGCACGCCCAGCGCGAGCGTGCTCAGCGCGGGCAGCGCCGCCGCGGCCCGGCCCACCTCGGCGAGCAGCACGGCCACCTCGAGCACGCCGAGCCCGTCGCCGTCGAGCCGCTCGGGGATCGCCAGCGACAGCAACCCGGCCTGCCCCAACGCCTTCCACGCGGCGTCCACATCGGACTCCCGGGCCAGCGTGTCGCGGGCCAGCCGGGCGATCGCCTGCTGGGTGTCGTCGAGCCCGAAGTCCATCACTTCTCCCTTGGCAGGCCGAGGATCCGCTCGCCGACGAGGTTCAGCAGCACCTGCGTCGTGCCGCCGGCGATGCTCAGGCACCTGGTCAGCAGGAACTCGTGCAGCACGGGCCCGGAGTCCGCCTCCACCGCGGCGCCGGCCGGCCCGAGCAGCTCGACGGCGGCCTCGGCGACGTCCTGGCGCTGGCGGACCCCGACGAGCTTGCACACGCTCGAGCCGGGCCCGGGGTCGCGGCCGCCGAGCTGGCGCAGCGTCTCCCGGTGGTCCACGAGCGACACGGACAGCCCCTGGGCCACCAGCGCCCCCAGCCGTTCGCGGACCCCGTCGTCCTCGGCGAGCCCGCGGTCGGCGGCCAGCGCGAGCAGCCGCTCGACCCCCTCGCCGAGCGAGGAGCCGGCGCCGATCGCGACCCGCTCGCTGGCGAGCGTGGTCCGGGCGAGCCGCCAGCCGCCGTTCACCTCGCCGACCACGCAGTCCTCCGGCACGAGCACGCCGTCGAGGAACACCTCGTTGAACCTCGCCTCGCCGGTGATCTCGCGCAGCGGGCGCAGCGTGATCCCCGCGGCCCGCATGTCGACCAGGAAGTAGGTGATCCCGGCGTGCTTCGGGACGTCGGGGTCGGTGCGGGCCAGGCAGATCGCCCAGTCCGCGCCGACCGCCTCGGACGTCCACACCTTCTGCCCGTCCAGCCGCCAGCCGCCGGCCACCCGGACCGCCCTGGTGCGCAGCGCGGCGAGGTCGGACCCGGCGCCGGGCTCGGAGAACAGCTGGCACCACCGCAGCGAGCCACGCAACGTCGCCAGCACGAAACGTTCCTGCTGCTCGAGCGTGCCGTGCCGGAGGATCGTCGGCACCGCCCAGGCGCCGATCACCAGGTCCGGCCGGCGGATCCCGGCCCGGTCCAGCTCCTCGTCGATCACCACCTGCTCGCGGGCCGAAGCGGCGCGCCCGTACGGCCGCGGCCAGTGCGGCATCAGGTAGCCGGACTCGGCGAGCCGCTCCCGCCGCGCCTGCGCCGGCGCGGAGGCCAGCGACATCGCGAACTTCCGGGCGTCCCGCCGGACCGTCGCATCATCGGCGGCGGTGTCGACGGTGAGCGAGCGGCGGGCGCCCGCCAGCGCGAGGTCGGCCACCTGCCGCCGCCAGCGCGCGCCCCCGCCGGCGAGCTGCCGGGAGGCGACCGCCCGGCGCAGGTAGAGGTGGGCGTCGTGCTCCCAGGTGAAGCCGATGCCGCCGAGTACCTGGATGCAGTCCTTCGCGTTGGCCACCGCCGCGTCCAGCGCGACCGCGGCCGCCGCCGGCGCGGACAGCGAGGCCGGGTCGCGGGCGGCGTCCCAGGCGAGCGCGCCGGCCTGCTCGGCCCGGCACAGCATCTCCGCGCACAGGTGCTTGACCGCCTGGAACGACCCGATCGGCCGGCCGAACTGCGCACGCACCTTCGCGTGCTCGACGGCCGTGCGCAGGCACCACCGCGCGACACCGGCGCCCTCGGCCGCGAAGAGGGTGGCGGCGAGCGAGGTGACGTCGGCGGTCGTGAGCCCGGTGAGCACCCGGTCGGGCGGCACCCGGACCCGGTCGAGCGTGGCCCGGCCGAGCGGCCGGGAGAAGTCCAATGGGTCCACTGTGGACACGTCGGCCCCGGGCGCCAGCACGAACCACACCGTGCGGCCGCCCTCGGCCCGCGCCGGCAGCAGCAGGTGCGCGTCCTCGTGCGCGCCGAGCACCACGTCGGTCGTGCCGGACACGACGATCCCGCCGTCGCCGTCACCGTTGCCATTGCCCTTGCCTCGACCGCCGGGCTCGACGCTCACCGTGCCGGGCGAGAGCGCGACGCCCGCGGTGGCGGTGCCGTCGGCGAGGCGGCGGGCCAGCGGCTCGGCCGTGCTCATCGCCAGCAGCGCGGTCAGCACGGTCGGCAGGACCGGGCCGGGCACCAGGTCCTCGGCGGCCTGCTCGATCGCGGCGGCCTGGTCGACCAGCGTGCCGCCGACGCCGCCGAGCCGTTCGGGCAGCGCGATGGCGAACAGGCCGAGCGTGGCCAGGTCCGGCCAGTGCGTGCGCCAGCCGCCGGACCCGGCGGATCCTGGCTCCATCCCGCGCACCGTGGCCAGCACGCCCGTCCGCTTCGACACGTCCCGAACGGAGTCCTGGATGGCGAGCTGCACCTCGGTGATCGCGATCGACACGACCACCATTATAGAACGTGTTCCAGTTTTTGCGACGGATCCGCTGTGATCCAGATCCAACACGGTATTAACCTGTCCAGGGCATATTCGGCCGAGCCGTTGGGTAAGCTGGCGACGATCAGGCTGGAACACGTTTCGACTAGGGGAACCGTACCGATGGCAAGACCGCGCACCTCGGGGGCGAACGCGCTGAACGTCCTCACCGACGACGAGCTGGGCTCGGCGGCGCAACGCGACCGGCGCAAGCGCATCCTCGACGCCACCATCGCGCTGGCGTCCAAGGGTGGCTTCGAGGCCGTGCAGATGCGGGCCGTCGCCGAGAAGGCCGACGTCGCGCTCGGCACGCTCTACCGGTACTTCCCGTCCAAGATCCACCTGCTGGTCTCCGGCCTCGCCCGCGAGCTCGAGCGTGGGCAGGAGCGCTCCGAGCGCGCCGCCATCCCCGGCGACACCGCCTACGACCGGCTGCTTTTCGTGCTGGGCCGGATCACCCGCGCCATGCAGCGCGACCCCAACCTCACCGAGGCGATGACCCGCGCGTTCATGTTCGCCGACGCGTCGGCGTCGTCCGAGGTGGACACCGTCGGCAAGCTCATGGACCGGATGTTCACCCGGGCGCTGCACGAGGGCGACCCCACCGAGGAGGACCGGGCGATCGCCCGGGTCATCGGCGACGTCTGGCTGTCCAACCTCGTCGCCTGGGTCACCCGGCGCGCGTCCGCGAGCGACGTGGCGGAGCGGCTGGAGCTCACCGTGCGGCTGCTGGTGCAGCAGCGCGGCGCGTCCAGTTAGTGCACTGAGGACGGCCGGACGGCGGTGGACGAGCACCGTTCGGCACGGCATGCTGAGCTGGTGGCTAGCGAACAGTCGGCGGCGTTCGACCAGATCGGCAGACGGTACGACGAGTCCTTTGTCGAGCGTGACGCGCAGCTGGCCGAGGGCGCGTGGCTGATCGACCAGCTCGACCGGCCGGCCCGGGTGCTCGACCTCGGCTGCGGCAGTGGGCTGCCCACCGCCAAGCAGCTGCTCGACGCCGGCGTCGAGGTCGTCGGCACCGACGAGTCCGCGGTGATGCTGGACCTCGCCCAGCAGCAGGCGCCCGGCGCCACGTACCTGCACCGCGACCTGCGCGACCTCTCCGACCTCGGCGAGTTCGACGCGGCGGTGGCGTTCTTCTCGCTGATCATGCTGCCCAAGGCGGACATCCCGCCGCTGCTCCGCGCGCTGCACGCGAGGCTGCGCGGACCCAAGCTGCTGCAGATCGCGATGGTCCTGGGTGACTTCGACCAGTTCCAGATCAGCTTCCTCGGCGTGCCGACCCAGGTGTGCGCCTACCCGCCGGACGAGCTGCGCCAGGTGCTCGCCGACGCCGGCTTCGAGATCGTCGAGCTGCGCGAGGTCGCCGCGGAGGCCGAGCCGAACCGGCTCGAGGTGCAGATCTACCTACGGGCGCGGGCCGTCTAGACCCACTCGGCGGGCGAGAGGGCGGCACGCAGCTTCGCGAGCGCGCGGTGCTGGGTGACCCGGACCGCGGTCGGCGTGAGGCCGACGGTGGTCGCGGTCTCCTGGGCGGACAGGCCCACGATCAGCCGCAGGCGCAGGATCTCGCGCTGCCGCGGGGGCAGCGTGTTCAGCAGCTCGGCCAGGCGTTCGCGCAGGTCGGCGGCCATCATCTGCTGCTCGGGGCTCGCGCTCACGTCGATGCCGTCGGGCACGTCGGCGGCCGGGTCGGACCGGTCGCGGCCGGCGCGGCGGTAGTGGTCGGCCACCTTGTGCGCGGCGATGCCGTACACGAAGGGGAGGAACGACTCGGGCTCGTCGCTGTAGCGTGTCAGCGCGCCGAGCACGGCGACGCAGATCTCCTGGGCGACATCGTCGGCCGAGGAGTAGGCCGAGCCGCTGCGACCGATCCGTGACCGGCAGTAACGAACAATCGCCGGGCGGATCCATGCGAAGAGGGTGGCGATGGCGTCCCGCTCGCCAGCCATGGAGGAGATGACGAGCTGATGGAACGCTCCGCTCTTCAGTCTCGCGAAGATTTCCGTAGCATCGGACGAGATGACCTGCATGTGAGTGATACTCGTGAATTCGCCCGGATCGGCAACAGAGTCCAAAGGCCCTGTGAAGATTGTGCGGTCGCATCCGCGAGCACCTCGGCCCACGACTACTCTCGGGAGGCGGCGGGCGCTCATCCGAATAGCGGAGTCCCTGGTCGGCTATCGACCCGCTCACGCATCGTGTCCGACAGCGAGCGTTGCGGGCCCAAAGCATACTGCGCGGTCTCGTTCGGCTGGTCGGCGATGATCGACACCGGCGCGCGGACCCAGCCGGGCTGGTTCGCGGCGTTACCGGAGTCAGTTGTATGCGCAGGCCGGGCCATATTTGCAAATTGCTCGCGAGGTTGTCACGCGACGGCTTCGTTTTTCGCCGGATACTTCCAAACGGACCATTCGCCGCCCATAACTGATAGTGCCGGCCGTACTCTTATCCCGTGACCGGCATGCCAGTGGAAGAGCTGGCCGAAACCCTGGTGGAACTCGCCGACGCCCTCGTCGACGAGTTCGACCTCGACGCGTTCCTGGACATGCTGGCGGACCGGTGCGTACGAATTCTCGACGTGCCGGCGGCGGCGTTGTTGCTGGTGAACCATGGTGGCAGGGCCCGCGTGGTGGGTGCGTCGGACGACCCCACGAGGACGCTGGCGCGGCTGGAGAAAGGCCCCGGACCCGACTGTGCGCGAAGCGGCGAGCCGGTGATCGCGGCGGATCTCACCAGGACGTCGCTGCGCTGGCCGGAGTTCACCGCGGGGGCTCTGGCGATCGGTTTCGCCGGCGCGCACGCGCTGCCGATGCGCAGGCGCTCCACGGTGATCGGCGCGCTGGCGATCCTCAGCGAGGTTCCCGAGGAGCTGGACAAGCTCACCGGCAAGGTCGGCCAGGCCGTGGCGGACCTGACGACCATCGGGTTGTTGCAGGTCGACGCGCTGCGCCGGCAGGGGGCGGTGTCGTCGCAGCTGCAACACGCGCTGACGAGCCGGGTGGCGATCGAGCAGGCGAAGGGCGTCACCGGTGAGCGGCTGGGGCTGAGCATGGACGCGGCGTTCAACGCGCTGCGGCGCTACGCGCGGAGCAACAACCTCCGGATGACGGAGCTCGCGGCGTCGGTCGTGGACGGCTCGTTCGACACCGGCCTGCTCAAACCCTGACCGGACATTTCGGGCGCCCCGTCCACGCGACGCCATCTATAACGAATCGAGCAGCGCGCCTCGGTCGGGCTAACCCCCACGGGGGACCCTGCCCGAGATCCGGCGCGCGAACACGCTCAGAAATACCGCTCCGCAACCACCGAACCCCCTCGGACCCGTCCACCCGAGTGGTAACCGATCAAGCCGAGCTACTCGGCGGGGGCTTCAGGCGGTCGATCGACTCGCGCATGTGGGACTCGATCAGGCGGAGCAGCAGCTCCTCGTCGCCGTCGGAGATGGCGTTCACCAGGATGCGGTGCTCGGCCACCAGGTCGTGCGGCTGCGGGTAGTGCTCCTGCAGCGCGGCGAGGCACATCCGGGTCTCCACGAGCAGGGTCTGCGCCATCCGCTCCAGCCGCGAGTTCCCCGAGCAGCTCACCAGCGCCAGGTGGAACGCCTGGTCGGCGTCGCTCATCGCGTTGCGGTCGGCGGACCCGGCGGCGGTCACCAGGTTGTCCAACGCCTCCGCCAGCCGCACGACCGCCTCGCCGCGGTTGCCCTGCATGATCAGCTCGCAGGCCATCCGCTCGATCGCGAGCCGGGCCAGGTAGATGTCGCGCACGTCCTTGGCGTCCAGGTCGATGACGAACAACCCGCGGTGCCGCTCCCCGCGCAGCAGCCCCTCCTGCACCAGCCGCTGCATCGCCTCACGCAGCGGCCCGCGGCTGACCTCGAACCGCGCCGCGAGCTCCGCCTCACCGAGCTGGGTGCCGGGCGCGAACACGCCGTACATGATCGCGGAGCGCAGCTGCTCAGCGATGATCTCCGCGGTCGACTGCCTGGCCACCGGTTCCAACTCGCCGAGCTCACTCACGACTCCCCCTCGCAGGCTCGGTCGAGCCGCTCGCGGACACCCTGTGACACTGATTCGCTCGCAAGCTCGCTCATGACTCCCCCTCACAGGCTCGATGCCGCCGCTCGCGGTCGCCCTGTATCACTGATTCGCTCGCACGCTCACTCATGACCCCAGCCCTCTCCCATTCAAGCGAACAAGGCGCCCAGCCCAGGTCGTGGCGCGGTGTCGCCGATCAACCGGAGCCCCTCCCAGACACTCACCTGGTTCGCGGTCAGCACCGGCTTGCCCAGCCGCTGCTCGAGATCGTCCAGCCAGGCCACCGTGTGCAGCGCGGTGTCGGGCACCAGCACCGCCTCGGCGTCGGCGTGGTCGTTGGCGGCGACGAAGTCCAGCACGTCCTCGCGGCCGAGCGTGCCCACCTCCGCCGCGGTGACGATTCCCTTGCAGGACAACGACACCACGTCCACGGAGGCCGCGTCCAAGAACCCGGCGAACCGCTCCGCCACGTCCTGCGGGTACGTCGCGGCCACCGCCACCCGGGACAGGCCGAGGTGCCGGACCGCGTTGACGAAGGCGAAGGACGTACTCGACGCCGGCACGTCCGCCGCCGTGCGCACACCGTCCACTTGGGCCGCCGCACCGTCCCAACCGAACACGAAGCTGCCGCTGGTGCACGCCCACACGGCCGCGTCGACGCCGAGCGAGCGCAGCGAGCGGGCGCCGTCGCCGAGCACGTCCGCGCCGCCGATGTCGAGCAGCGCGTCGACCCGGTGCGCGTCCTCGCGCATCAGGGTGTGGACCACGGGCAGGCGCACCGGCCGGCCGGCAGCGACCAGCAGCCGCTCCATGGTCGGGTAGTCGTCCTCCGCGCTGTAGCCCGGGTACAGGAAACCGACGGTATGACTCATGATTGTTGACAATCCTAGCGCTCAGGCGGCATGTGTCTCGCTGATCTCCGACAACCACTGCCCGGCCGCCATCATCGGCGAGCCGATCTGGCGCAGTGCGGACCACATGGTGACCTGGTTGGCGGTCAGCACCGGCTTGCCGAGCCAGCGCTCGAGCGGGCCGATGATGTCGTAGGTGGGCACGTTGGTACAGCTGATGAACAGCCCGTCGGCCTCCGCCACGTCCACGGCGGTGACCGCCTGGACGGTCTCGGCGTAACCGACCTTCCAGATGTGGTCGAGCAGCCCCAGCCCGACGCTCGAGACGACCTCCACGCGGTGCTCGGCGAGGAAGGAGAGCAGCCGCTCGGTGACGCTGTCGATGTAGGGCGTGACCACCGCGATCCGCCGCAGCCCCAGCGCGTTCAGCGCGGCGATGAGCCCGCCCGAGGTGGTGGTGGCCGACGGCGCGCCGGCGGCGAGCATGCTGCCGGTCAGCGCCTGCTCGCCGGCCATGCCGCCGACGAAGCTGCCCGACGCGCACGCGTAGGTGACCACGAGCGGCTCCGGCGCGAGCACGTCGGCCGTGGCCCGGCGGACCCGTTCGGGGTCGCTGAGCTCGATGGCCATCTCGACGGTCACCGGCACCGGGACGAACGGGAGCCTGGTGAGGTAGAGGGAGATGTCATCGGGCGCCCAGCGCCACAGCTCACGATCGAGGGCGAAGTCGAACGGCGCGACCACGCCGACCCCGCGCTGGGTGACGAGCTCCGGGCCGATGATCTCCACGGCCCTGTCTCTGGAATACAACATGCCGGCCGCCGTCAGTCGTCGAGTCGCTGGTACACCAGCCGTTCGCCGACGCTGCCGGATCGCCACACGTCGTTGCACGCCTCCGCCATGGCCGGCAGGCCCTCGACGATGGTGGCGTAGACGTTGCCGGGCACCCAGCCGACATCGCCGTTGAGCAGGATGTTGTTGCGGCCGTAGAAGATGGCCAGGTCGATCACGCCGGGCAGGGCCTCGAGACCCTTCTCCTCCTTGAAGCCCCGGTCGAGCATGCCGCCGTGGAAGTCGAAGAACACCACGTCGCCGGGGATCG
Source organism: Actinophytocola sp. (assembly GCF_036402745.1). Classification (GTDB taxonomy): domain Bacteria; phylum Actinomycetota; class Actinomycetes; order Mycobacteriales; family Pseudonocardiaceae; genus Actinophytocola. The sequence goes on from NZ_DASWSJ010000183.1 coordinate 12,265, forward strand.
GGGTGACGGTCGGGTTCTCCAGCCCGATCGGCGCGTCCACGAACCGCTCGACCATCGTGTACACCTCGTTGCGGGCGTACTTGGCGTGGTGGGCGGGACCGCCGTGGGGCAGCGACTGCCACACGGCCTCACAGGTTCGTGGTGCGTCCTTGTCCAGCAGCTGGGCGACGCAGGAGACGCCGCGGCGCTCCAAAGAGATCGTCATGAACCTCGACATCAGCAATCCCAACGGTCAAATGCAGCACCTGTAGTTCTGGTCGTGCTCTCCCGCGGGCTGCAGCGACCGCGCCGATTGTTGACAATCATACGAGCGGCTCTTAGCGTGTCAATCCCTCACAGCTCCCCGCGCACGGACCACTCGTTGAGGGGAGCATTGATCCATGACCTCGCCACGCTCCGCGACTGTTGTCGTCCTGCACTCGCATTCGGGTGATACCGGCAAACCCCCGGGCACGGAGGCGCTGGACGACCTCGCCGAGGTCCGCTTCGTCACCGAGAACGACCTGGCCAGCGCGCTGCCGGGGGCCGACGTGCTGTTCGTCTGGGACTTCCGCTCGCACGCCCTCGCGACGGCCTGGCCTGCGGCGGAGTCGTTGCGCTGGGTACACGCCGGCAGCGCAGGGGTGAACCACGTGCTGTGCGAGGAGGTGATCGCCGGAGAGGTCGTCGTGACCAACTCGCGCGGGGTCTTCGACGAGCCGATGGCCGAGTACGTCCTCGCCCTCGCGCTCGCCCTGGCCAAGGACCTGCCGACGACGGTGCGCCTGCAGCACGAGCGGCGCTGGCGGCACCGGGAGACCGAGCGGCTCGGCGGCAGGCGCGCGCTCGTCGCGGGCACCGGCCCGATCGGCCGGGCGATCGGCCGCAAGCTGGCCGCGGCCGGCATGACGGTCACCGGCGTCGGCCGGCGGGCCCGCGAGTCCGACCCGGACCTCGGCTCGGTGCTGCCGATGGAGCGGCTGCACGAGGGGCTGGCCGAGGCCGACTACGTCGTGCTGGCCGCGCCGCTCACCGAGGCGACCCGGGGCATGATCGACAGGGCCGCGCTGGCCAGGATGAAGCCGACCGCCCGGTTGATCAACGTCGGCCGCGGGCCGCTCGTGGACCAGGACGCCCTGATCGAGGCGCTGGTCGCCGGGGACATCGCCGGCGCCGCGCTGGACGTGTTCGCCAACGAGCCACTGCCCGACACGTCCGCTTTGTGGGTGCTGCCCAACGTGATCGTCTCGCCGCACATGTCCGGGGACGTGGTGGGGTGGCGGGCGGAACTGGTAGCACTGTTCCTCGACAACCTGACCAGGTATCTGGACGGCCGGCCGCTGCGCAACGTCGTGGACAAGCGACACGGGTACGTCCGGGAAGGAACATCGTGACGACTGGCCCTGCCGAGCTGTCCGCGATCGAGCTGCTCGCCGCCTACCGCGCGGGCAGCCTGTCCCCCGTCGAGGTCGCCCGGGACGCGCTGGACCGCATCGCCGCGGTCAACGACGCGGTGAACGCCTACTGCCTCGTCGACCCGGACCGGACGCTGGCCGACGCGGCCGCGGCCGAGGAGCGCTGGCGCCGCGGCGAGCAGCGCGGCCTGCTCGACGGCGTGCCGGTGTCCATCAAGGACATCCTGCTCAGCCGCGGCTGGCCGACGCTGCGCGGCTCGCACACCGTCGACCCGCGGCAGGCGTGGGACGTCGACGCGCCGGCGGTGGCCCGGCTGCGCGAGAACAACGCGGTGCTGGTCGGCAAGACGACCACGCCGGAGCTCGGCTGGAAGGGCGTGACCGACAGCCCGCTCACCGGCATCACCCGAAACCCTTGGGATGTCAAGAAAACCGCCGGCGGGTCGAGCGGCGGCGCGGCCGCCGCGGTCGCCACCGGCACGAGCCCGATCTCGATCGGCACCGACGGCGGCGGCTCGGTCCGCATCCCCGCGGCGTTCAGCGGCGTGTTCGGCATCAAGCCCACCTACGGCGTCGTGCCGCTCTTCCCGGCGAGTCCCTACGGCACGCTCGCGCACGTCGGCCCGCTGTCCTGGACGGTGGCCGACAGCGCGCTCGCGCTGGACGTGCTGTCCGGTCCGGACAGTCGCGACTGGACGGCCGGGCCGCGCCAGGAGCCGGTGTCGGCGACCCTCGACGCGGGGGTGGCCGGCATGCGCATCGCGTTCAGCCCCACGCTCGGCTTCGCCCGGGTCGATCCGGAGGTGGCCGCGCTGGTCGCCACGGCCGCCAAGGTCTTCACCGACCTCGGCGCGCGGGTGGAGGTGGTCGACCCGGCGATCGACGACCCGGTGGAGGCGTTCCACGTGCTGTGGTTCGCCGGCGCGGCGGCGTCCATCGTGGCCTTGTCGCCCGCGCAGCGCGCGCGACTCGACCCGGGGCTGCTGGAGATCTGCGAGGAGGGCGCCACCCGGTCCGCCCTGGACTACGTCGCCGCCACGGGTGTGCGCGCGGACCTGGGGCGGATCATGGGCGAGTTCCACGAGCACTTCGACCTGCTGCTGACCCCGACGATGCCGATCGCCGCGTTCGACGCCGGGGTCGAGGTGCCGAGCGGGTCGGACGCGGCGCGGTGGACCAGCTGGACGCCGTTCACCTACCCGTTCAACATGACCCAGCAGCCGGCGGCGAGCCTGCCGTGCGGGTTCACCTCGGCCGGACTGCCGGTGGGCCTGCAGGTGGTGGGGCCCAAGCACGCCGACGCCCGCGTGCTCACCGCGTGCAAGGCGTTCGAGGAAGCCCGTCCGTGGCAAGGAAAACGCCCCGCCCTCGGGTGACCGCGACCACACCCGACCAGCGCCCTGCGCTACCCTACTCTACAGTAGGTACCGTTACTTTACTCCCGAGTAGGTAGGGGTGGTTCGGGGTGTCGCCCAGCGAAGGTCCTGGCGCCAGGCCGCACAAGCGCACCGCGATCGGGACCGCGATGTCGGTGCTGAACCGGCTGGCCGGGGCCCGGGTCGTGGAACGCCTTGGCATCAAGGCGCCGGTGGACCGCGCGGTCTATCAGGCGACGAAGGCCGGGTTCAGCACGATCGGCGCGGCGAACCGGACGTTCGTCGCGGCGCGCAAGCTCGGCAGGCCCGAGCGGCTGCCGGCGGCGGGCGACCGCGGCGTGTTCGACCTGACGCCCACCGAGGAGCAGCAGCTGATCGCGGACACGGTCCGCGAGTTCGCCGCCGAGCAGCTGCGCCCGGCCGCCGCGGTGGCCGACGACAAGTGCGAGACGCCGCCGGAGCTGCTCGGCACGGCCGCGTCGCTCGGCCTCACGCTGGTCGGGGTGCCCGAGGAGCTCGGCGGCCTGGCCACCGAGCGCTCGACGGTGACCAATGTCCTGGTCGCCGAGGCCCTCGCGCACGGCGACCTGGGTCTGGCGCTCGCGTGCCTGGCGCCGGCGGCGGTGTCCAACGCGCTGGTGCGGTGGGGCGAGGAGACCCAGCAGGCGACGTACCTGCCGGCGTTCGTCGGCGACGACGTGCCGGCGGCGGCGCTGGCGGTGCAGGAGCCGCGGCCGCTGTTCGACCCGTTCTCCTTGCACACCAAGGCATATCGGACCGCCGGCGGGTTCGTGCTCGAGGGCGTGAAGTCGCTCGTGCCGCGGGCTTCGGCCGCCGAGCTGTTCGTCGTGGCGGCCGAGCTGGACGGGCGCGGGCCGGCCCTGTTCATCGTGGAGTCCTCGTCGGCCGGGCTCACCGTCGAGTCCGAGCCGGCGATGGGCCTGCGGGCCGCCGCCACCGGCCGGCTGGTGCTGTCGCAGGTGTCGGTGCCGTCCTCGGCCCTGCTCGGCGGCGCGGACCCGGCGGTGTACGCGGACTGCGTGCGGCTGGCCCGGCTGGGCTGGTGCGCGCTGGCGGTCGGGACCGGCGCGGCGGTGCTGGAGTACGTGACGGGGTACGTGAACGACCGGGTGGCGTTCGGCGAGCCGGTGTCGCACCGACAGGGTGTGGCGTTCAAGGTCGCGGACATCGGCACGGAGCTGGACGGGATGCGGCTGGTGACCTACCGCGCGGCTTCCCGGGCAGAGCAGGGGAAGCCGTTCGCACGCGAGGTCGCACTGGCCCGGAAGCTGTGTGCGGACAAGGGAATGGCGATCGGCAGCGACGGCGTGCAGCTGCTCGGCGGGCACGGGTTCGTCAAGGAGCACCCGGTGGAGCGGTGGTACCGGGACCTGCGGGCGGTCGGGCTGATGGAAGGCGCGGTGCTGGTGTGATCAACCTCGAGGTTCCCCGCAAGTTCACGACGCTGGTCGACCAGGCCCGGCAGGCGGCGGTGGCGTTCCTGCGGCCGAACTCGCGGAAGTACGACCAGGCCGAGCACACGTACCCCAAGGAGCTCGACACGCTCGCGGCGCTGCTGGACGGGCTCTCGGCCTCCGGCGGCGGGGCCGGTACCGGTGGCGTGCGCCGGTCGTCGTCGAAGCGGCCGCGGGGTGAGGTCGTGAACGGCGGCAACATGTCCCTCGCGCTGGGCACGATGGAGATGTGCTGGGGTGACGCGGGTCTGCTGCTGTCGATGCCGCGGCAGGGCCTCGGGAACGCGGCGATCGCGTCGGTCGCGGACGAGTCGCAGCTGGCCCGGTACAAGGGAAAGTGGGCCGCGATGGCGATCACCGAGCCGGACACCGGCTCGGACTCGGGTGCCATCCGCACGACCGCCGTCCGCGACGGGGATTTCTACGTGCTCAACGGGGAGAAGATCTTCGTGACCTCCGGCGAGCGGGCCGACTGCGTCGTCGTCTGGGCCACGTTGGACCGCAGCAAGGGAAAGGCCGCGATCAAGTCCTTTGTGGTCGACAGGGACACGCCGGGCTTCGAGCTGGTGCGGCTGGAGCACAAGCTGGGCATCCGCGCCTCCGACACGGCGCATTTCCGGCTCGACAACTGCCGGGTGCCGGCGTCGAACCTGCTGGGCAGCCCGGAGATCAAGCCTGAGCAGGGCTTTGCCGGCGTGATGCAGACGTTCGACAACACCCGCCCCCTGGTGGCCGCGATGGCCGTGGGCATCGCCCGGGCCGCGCTGGAGGAGACCCGCCGCCTGCTGTCCGCCGCGGGGGTCGAGATCGACTACGACCGCCCGTCCCTGTCCCAGCCCGCCGCGGCGGCCGCCTTCCTGGAGATGGAGGCCGACTACGAGTCGGCGTACCTGTTGACCCTCCAGGCAGCGTGGATGGCCGACAACGGCAAGCCGAACTCCCTGCAAGCCTCCTACGCGAAGGCGAAGGCGGGCCGCAGCGCGACGTCGATCACCCTGCGCTGCGTGGAGCTGTGCGGGAGCATCGGCTACACGGAGCACGAGCTGCTGGAGAAGTGGTCCCGCGACGCGAAGATCATGGACATCTTCGAGGGGACACAGCAGATCCAGCAGCTGATCATCGCCCGCCGCCTGCTCGGAAAGACCAGCGCCCAGCTCAAGTGACCTGCCAAAACGGACCCCGCCACCACTGTCCATATCGGACTTGATGGCCGGTCCGCCGCTTCCTGAGTGATCTTCATCTGGCCGGTTCTCAAGATCAGGCCGCCTCCAGGCCGTCTGTCGCATCAGACCGCCCGAACACGCCGTCGACCGCGACCCGCGCCCGCTCGTGGCTGGACGGGACGAGGTGCGTGTAGGTCCGAAGCATGAACCCCGGATCAGCGTGGCCAA
>NZ_DASWSJ010000184.1:0-33803 GCF_036402745.1 Actinophytocola sp.
CCGGCCATGACACAGCTCCCGTCGTTCCCGTTCCAGCCAGGCCCGCGCAGCGAGCCGCCGGCCGAGTACCAGCGACTGCGCGGGCAACAGGAGCTGCCACGCGTCCGGCTCAACAACGGGAGCCAGGCCTTGGTGGCGACCCGCTATGACCACGTCACCCAGGTGCTGACCGATCGCCGCTTCAGCCGGTCGGCCGCCACCGGCGGCACGCTGTTCGCGCGGTCGTCCGAGTCGCTGCCGCTGATCACCACGGACGCACCCGTGCACAGCGACCGCCGGGCGGCGCTCGCGCACGCCTTCACCGGCCGCAGCGTGCGGGCAATGCGCCCGATGGTGGCGAAGCTGGCCGATCAGCAGCTCACCGAGCTGGCGGCCGGGCCGACTCCGGCCGATCTGGTCGAGGGCTTCGCCGTGCCCTTCACCGTGCGCGTGATCTGCCGCGTCCTCGGCCTGCCGAGCAGCGACATCCACCTCTTCAAGCCGTGGGTCGACCAGATGATGTCAGTCGGCCGCTTCCCGCAGAAGCAGGTTGACGAGTGCCACCAACGGTTCCACGGCTACGTCGCCGGCCTCGTCGACACCGCGCGGGCGGCGATCGACCGGGGCGAGGCCGTGCCCGGACTCCTCGGTGACCTGCTCGCACCGCGAAACCCTCGCCGACGACTGAGCCGCGACGACGTCGTCGTGCTGTCCGCCGGCCTGCTCATCGCCGGCTACGAGACGACCAGCAACGTCCTGGCCACCGTCGTCTTCCACCTGCTGCGCCGGCCCGAGCTGATGGCCCAGGTGCGGGAGGGACCCGCGCGCGCCGACGACGTGCTGGAGGAGCTGCTGCGGTTCATGTGCGCCAACGGAACCGGGGGCATGCCGCACGTCGCCACGGCCGACGTGCCGCTCGCGGGCGGCGTGGTCGTGCCCGAGGGCGAGACCGTGGTGCCCGTCCCCGACGCGGCGAACCGTGATCCCGCGGTCTTCGACGAGCCGGCCCGTGTCCGCACCGATCGCCGGCCCAACCCACACGTCGCGTTCGGGCACGGTCCGCACTACTGCCTCGGCGCCGAGCTCGCGCGCCTGGAGCTGCGGGTGGGAGTGTCCGCCCTCGTGTCGAGGTTTCCGGCGCTGCGCATCGCCGTCGGAGACGACGAGCTGCGCTGGCGGACCGACATGTTCGTGCGCGGCCTGTGGCGGCTGCCGGTCACCTGGTGAAGGAGAACCCCATGACGTTTCCGGCGAACGCGACCACGACCCTCGGCAGCCTCTCCGTGCCGATGCTCGACGCGGAGACCGTGCTGACCACGACCCGTGCTGTACGCAGGCGGCTCGACCTCGACCGGCCGGTGCCGCTGTGGCGGGTCATGGACTGCCTGCGCGTCGCCCAGCAGGCCCCCACGGGAAGCGGGACCACGCACTGGATCGTGGTCACCGACCGGGCGGTCCTCGCCGAGATCGCCCGGATGTACCGGTCGGCGTTCCAGGAGCGGCACGGCGGTCACCCCGAGGTGTCCATTGTGGACGACGTGAAGCGATGGTGCCTCTCGAGTGCGGCGTACCTCGCGCAGCACCTGGACGAGGTCCCGGTGGTGGTCCTGGCCTGCGTCGACACCGGTGGCCCGCTCCCCGAGGGAAACCAGGCCTCGCTGTGGGGTTCGGTGCTGCCCGCCGCGTGGAGCTACATGCTCGCTGCGCGCAGCCGCGGCCTGGGCACCGCGTGGACGACGCTGCATCTGGGGCACGAGCGGGAGGTCGCCGACCTCCTCGACATCCCGGCCGGAGTCCACCAGGCCGTGCTGATCCCGACCGCCTACTACCTGGGCACCACCTTCGGGCCGGCGCGCCGGCCACCACTGCACACCACGGTTCACCAGGACCACTGGTGAGGCTCGGCCAGTCCGTGATCGTTCTGTGCGCACGCTGGGCAATCCCCTAGTCATCTCCGCCTACCGTCGGCATCGGACGCACCTGCGTCCATCGGGCGGCCGGACACCGAGCAGCGCAAGGAGCGCCACACCATGCGACAGCACCAGGTGGCCATTCTCGGCGCCGGCGTGATGGGCACGGGTATCGCCGCCACCGTCACCGGGCACGGCATCCCCGTCGTGTTGCTGGACACCGATCCGGAGACCCTGGACGGCGCCGCCGCCCGGATCCGCAGCATGCTGCGGCACGCACGGCTACTGGGCGCACTGCCACCGGACCGGGCCGACGGCGAACTGGTGGTCACCACGTCGGTCGTGGACGCGGCGGGCGCCACGCACGTCGTCGAGGCGGTGATCGAGGACCCGGCGGAGAAGACCAAGGCGCTGAGCGAGATCTCGGCCGTGACGAGGCCGGACACGCCGCTGATCACCAACACGTCGGGGATTCCCGTCGACGAGCTCGCCGGCGGGCTGCCTGCGCCCGAGCGGCTCGTGGGTACCCACTTCATGAACCCGCCGTACCTGATCAGCCAGGTCGAGGTGATCCGGGGACGCCGGACCGGCGAGGTCACCATGGCCGGCCTCGCCGCGTTGCTCGCGGCGATGAACCGCACGGCCATCACGGTCGCGGACGCGCCGGGCTTCGTGACCAGCAGGCTGCTGCACCCGATGCTCAACGACGCGGCCCGCATCGTCGGGGAGGGCGTCGCCGGGGCCGAAGCGGTCGACGAGCTGATGCGCGGCTGCCTCGGCCACCAGACCGGACCGCTGCGCACGGCCGACCTCATCGGGTTGGACAACCTGGTGGACTCGCTCGCCCGGCTGCACGAGCGAACGGGCGACGAGCGCTACCGGCCGTGCGCCGAGCTTCTGTCCAAAGTGGAGCAAGGGCAGCTCGGTCGCAAGACCGGCCGCGGCTTCTACACCTATCCGGAGGTCAGTTCATGACGACGTGGCACGACACGACCGCGGTCGACGAGGACGTCGAACGGTCCCTGCTGTCCTTCCTGGAGACCAGGCTCGGGCGGCCCATAGAGTCCACTTTGGACCTCTTCGAGTCCGGGCTGGTCAACTCGATGTTCGCCATGGAGTTGGTCGTGCACGTCGAGCAGTCCTTCGACGTGGCCGTCGTCGGCTCGAACCTGCGGCTGGACAACTTCCGGTCCGCCCGTGCGATGGCCGGCATGGTGCGCCGGCTCCGCTCACCGGATGCCGCCGATGACGGCGATCGCTGACCGCCCGACCGACGAGATCGCACTGGTCACCGACCTGGTCGCCGACCAGGCAGGCAAGTGGGACACGACGGGCCGGCTGCCCGAGCCGCTGTTGCGCGAGCTCGGCGAACTGGGCCTGCTGTGCGCGCAGGTCTCCACCGAACATGGCGGTCTCGGCATGAGCAGTCTGCGCAACGGCGAGCTGACCGCGTCCGTCGGCAGCCTGTGCGGCTCGCTGCGCAGCGTGCAGACCTCCCACGGCATGGCGGCGTGGTCGATCCAGCGGCTGGCCGACCCCGGCCAGCGCGAGTCGTTCCTGCGGCCGCTGACCAGCGGCACCCTCGCGGCCGTCGGGTTCAGCGAGCCGGCCGCCGGCAGCGACCTGTCCGCCATCCGGACCAGGATCCACCGGGACGGCGACCAGGTGGTGGTCGACGGGCGGAAGATGTGGGTGACCGGAGCCGGCTACGCGGACCTCCTGGTGATCGTCGGCCGGTACGGCGACCACGCGGCCGCCGTTGTCGTACCCACCGCCACGCCGGGCGTACGGATCGACCGGGTGGCCGATCCGGTCGGCTGCCGGGCGGCCGGGCACGCCGACGTACGGCTCGACGGGGTCCGGCTGCCGGCGCGGAACGTCCTCGGCGGCGGCGCCCCGCTGCCGCTGCTGGTCACCACCGCCCTGTCCTACGGTCGCCTGTCGATCGCCTGGGGATGCGTCGGCATCCTGCGGGCGTGCCTGGCGGCGGCCACCTCCCACGCGACCACCCGCCGGCAGTCCGGCAAGCCGCTCGCCGAACACCAGCTCGTCGCCAGGCACCTCGCCGAGCTGCTGGTGGCGGAGCAGATCGCGACCCGGCAGTGCGAGCACGCCAGCCGGGCCTGGGACGCCGGCGATCCGGACACCGCGGTGACCGCCGTGCTGGCCAAGCACGTCAGCGCCGAGCAGGCCACGCGCGGCGCCGCGACCGCCATGCAGGTGCTCGCCTCGGCCGGCGCGACCGACGGTCACGTCGTCGCGCGGGCCCACCGCGACGCGAAGCTCATGAAGATCATCGAAGGCACCGACGAGATCTGCCAGCTGGTGCTGGCCGACCACGCGATCGCCCGGTCGCGGCGGACCCGATGAACGCGCCGATCGGCCCGGGAGAAGGAAAGAGGACCACGCCATGACCGACGACCGACCGGCGAAGTGTCTCATCTGGGACCTGGACAACACCCTGTGGCAGGGCACCCTGCTCGAGGACGAGCGGGTGCGGCTGACCGACACGGTCCGCCGGACGGTCGCCACGCTCGACTCGCGTGGCATCGTCCAGTCGATCGCCAGCAAGAACGACCACGACCACGCCTGGAGCCTCCTCGAGGAACTGGGGATGGCCGAGTACTTCCTGCTGCCGATGATCGGCTGGGGCCCCAAGTCCCACTCCGTGCGCCGCATCGCCGACGAGCTGCGGTTCGCGCACAGCGCGGTGGCCTTCGTCGACGACCAGCCCGCCGAGCGGGCCGAGGTCACCCACCACCTCCCGGACGTCCGCTGCTACAGCCACGAGCAGGTCCCGCTGCTGACGGGCCTGCCCGAGTTCAGTCCGGCGACCGTCACCGTCGACGCGCGCAATCGCCGCACGATGTACCAGGCCAACCTGCGCCGCAAGGCCGAGCAGGAGTCCTTCACCGGGCCGGACGAGGACTTCCTGCGGTCCCTCGAACTGGTCCTGCGGATCACCCGGGCCCGCGAGGAAGAACTCTCCCGCGTCGACGAGCTCACCTTGCGCACCAGCCAGATGAACGCGACCGGCGTGCACTACTCCGACACCGTCCTCCGTGGTCTGCTGGCCGACCCACGGCACGAGGTGCTGGTCGCCACGATGTCCGACCGGTTCGGGCCGCAGGGGGCGATCGGCCTGGTGCTGTTGGCGAAGCACCGCGGCAGCTGGCACCTCAAGCTGCTCGCCACCTCGTGCCGCGTGGTGTCGTTCGGGGCGGGCGGGATCATCCTCAACTGGCTGGTCGACCAGGCCAGCCGCGCCGGCGTGCATCTGGTGGCGGACTTCCGGGCCACCGACCGCAACCGCATGATGGAGATCGCCTACCGCTTCGCCGGGTTCGCCGACCACGCCTGCTCGTGCATGGCCGAGCAGGACCTTCCGGCACCCGATGTCCAGCGACTCCACCTGGTGCCCGGCCCGCGCAGCGCGCCGACCACCATGCGGTTGGCCGCCCCCACGCTCACCGGGGCTCCACCCGAGCGCCGTCCTCGCGCACTGAGCACCAGGGAGTAGCGGGACATGTCCCAGCAGACCGACTTCTCACCGGCCTTGCTCGCCTACGTTCGCGACATGTCGCTGCGGGACGACGAGATCCTCCGCGACCTGCGCCACGCGACGTCGGAGCTGCCGATGGGCCAGGCCATGCAGGTGATGGCCGAGGAGGGGCAGTTCCTGGCGTTGCTCGTGTCGCTGACCGACGCCAGGCTGGTCGTCGAGGTGGGCACGTTCACCGGCTACAGCACGCTCTGTATGGCGCGGGCGCTGCCGCCGGGCGGGCGGTTGGTGACCTGTGACATCACCGACCGGTGGTCGCCGATCGCACTGCCCCACTGGCGCCGCGCCGGGGTGGCCGACCGGATCGAGACGCGGACCGGAGACGCCCGCCGCACGCTGGCGGACCTGCTGGCCGAGTACGGCCCGGACAGCGCCGACCTGGTCTTCGTCGACGCCGACAAGGCCGGCTACCAGGTCTACTACGAGCACGCGCTCGAGCTGGTCCGGCCGGGCGGGCTGGTCGTGCTCGACAACACGGTATTCTTCGGCCGCGTCCTCGACGGCCGGGCGACCGACCAGGACACCGGGGCGATCCAGCGCCTCAACGCCCACCTCCGCGACGACGACCGGATCGACCTCGCCATGCTGCCGATGGCGGACGGGATCACCTTGGCCCGCAAGAGAAAGCCCGGGCGGTGATCAAGGCACCTGTGCTTCCCCTTCCGGCAGCACGGACGTGCCATCTGCGCGGACTCCGGTACCAAGAATGACCGGCGTCGGCTGGAGGAAACCTTAGTTTCGATGGCGTTGAATCCCTCCCGGGCGCACGAAAGGGGAATCCTTTGAGCAGGCGTGCCTTGATCACCGGTGTCACCGGGCAGGATGGTTCCTACCTCGCGGAGTATCTACTCGGACTCGGCTACCAGGTATGGGGAATGATCCGTGGCCAGGCCAACCCACGGAAGTCGCGCATCAGCAGGCTGATGGCCGATCTGTCCTTTGTGTATGGCGACCTGATGGATCAGGGCAGTCTGGTGTCCGTGGTGGACACCGTGCAGCCGGACGAGGTCTACAACCTCGGCGCCATCTCCTTCGTCCCCATGTCGTGGCAGCAGGCCGAGCTGACCACCGAGGTCAACGGGATGGGCGTCCTCCGGATGCTGGAAGCGATCCGCATCGTCTGCGGACTCGACAAGTCCCGCGTATCCGGCGGCCAGATCCGCTTCTACCAGGCGTCCTCGTCGGAGATGTTCGGCAAGGTCGCCGAGACACCCCAGCACGAGACGACCCTCTTCCACCCCAGGAGCCCCTACGGGGTGGCCAAGACCTACGGCCACTTCATCACCCGGAACTATCGTGAGTCGTTCGGCATGTACGGCGTCTCCGGGATTCTGTTCAACCACGAGTCACCCCGCCGCGGTCCTGAGTTCGTCACCCGCAAGATCACCCTCGCCGCCGCCAACATCAAGCTCGGCCGCCAGGAAAAGCTCTACCTCGGCAACCTCGACGCTGTCCGCGACTGGGGTTTCGCCGGCGACTACGTACGTGCCATGCACCTGATGCTGCAACAGGATCAGCCCACCGACTACGTCATCGGGACCGGGCGCACCCACACCGTGGAGCAGGTCGCCCGCATCGCCTTCGAGGCGGTCGGGCTGCACTGGCGCGACCACGTCACCATCGACCCCGGCCTCGTCCGGCCGGCCGAAGTGGAGACGCTGTGCGCCGACCCGTCGCGGGCCCACGCCGAGCTCGGCTGGGCGCCGACCGTCACCTTCGAACACCTCATCCAGATGATGGTCGAGTCGGACCTGCGCCAGTCGGAGCAGGAACAGCGGCACGCCGACCTGGCACTCGTCGCCTCGTGGTGAACAAGCCAGTGAACAAGCCGGTGAACAAGACTTCCCATCGGCCGCGCTGCTTCCCCCGGAAGATGCCCATCCAGTAGGCCTTGGAGGCGCCCACGGCAGCACGTCGCCGGACTCGGTGCGCGGCGCGGGACGAGAGGCGGGCTGTTCGAGGATGCCGTGCGCGTTGGTGCCGCTGATCGCGAACGAGGACACCGCGGCGCGTCGGCGTGCAGGGTCTCCGGGACGGTGCCGTGCCGCATCGCCATGACCGTCTTCGGCGCACCGGCCATACCCGCGACGGCCTGCGTACCACCGCGAGCACCCGATGCGTCGCCGCTGTCGTCGTCGAACCGCCAGACCGCAGGTCCGGGAACGGGATCAGGTCCACGTGGTGCGGCTGCTCCCGCGAGCGGTCCGCGAGCCATGCCCGGACGTCGGCCACGGTGTTCGTGCCGTAGTCCACTGTGGACGCCGAGGTCGCCCCCGCTACCTCACGTACTCGGGCAGCATCCTGGGCGGCCACGAGCCGACGCGGAAGATGCCCATCGAGTAGGCCTTGGAGATGAGCGCGGGGCGGTTCTTCACCTTGAAGCGGCGCAACAGGGTCGTCACGTGATACTCGACGCCGCCCCGGCTCAGGTACAGGTTCGCGGCGAGCTGCACGGTGGACACGCCTGCGCCGACACCCTCGAGGATGCGGGCGTCCACGTCGCTCAGCATCAGCTGGCGACGAACAGCGGCGGTGGCCTCGTCCTGCTCCTGCGCAGGCCGGTCGCCGAGAACCATGACGCCGTCGAAGCGGCCGTCGTCGTCGGTCATGCCGAGCCCGGTCAGCTCACCGGTGAACGCCGCCGCGCCGCAGCGCACGGCCGCCACCCGCTCGGCGAACCGGGCGGACGGGTCGTCGGCCAGGCGGTCCAGCTGCCGGGTCACGCGGGTCCGGTCGTCCGGGTGCAGCAGCTCGACCAGTTCCCGGCCCCACACGTCCTGCCGCGCGCGGCCGAAGCGGCGCTGGAAGTCGGCGTTCGCCCGCACGACCCGCCTGCCGCGGTCCAGCCGCGCGACGCACACCCCGGACCGCTCGAAGAAGGAACGGAACACGTCCCCGCAGTCGGGGCGCCTGCTCGCGAGAGCCGTGCCCAAGCCCCGCGAGGAGCTGGTGCTGCCGGCCAACCCTCGGCCCAAGCTCGTCTCATCGTTGACGTACATGGCAATGCCGCTGCTCATGACTGGTCCGCCTCCCCGGATTTCACTGTGATGGTTACGTTGGGGAACAACAGTTCTGCTTGGTCACGTGCTTGTAGCTGGGTTGCGTCACGTTCCCCTGAGGTGCGGTTGCGAACCGCGAAGTTGACACAGGGCCTTCTCATGACCTCTCCACTCTTGTCGGACGTATCTCGTTGCCGCACCGGGACTCCGGTGTCACCCCAGTACCATCGGCGGCCGGAACACCGAGGCGAGCCCTCGCCTCCCGGACAGGCCGAGCGTGCGGTAGATCCCGGTGAGCCGGGCCTCGACGGTGCGGGTGCCGAGGGACAGCAGCCGGGCGATGTCCGTGTTGGACCGGCCGGTGGCGGCCAGCTGCGCCACCCTGCGGTCCTCGATGGACAGTGCGAAGGCGGCACCGGGCGCGCGCCGGGCGCGGGCCGCCTCCTTCGTGGCCAGTGCGCGATGCCGGCGGGCCGGCGATGCGGCCAGCAGGCCGACCGCGGCGCGCAGGTGTGTCAGCGTGTCGCCGCCGGTGTAGGCGGCGAGCAGGTGCGCGATGCCGTGGGTGGTCGGGTCGCCCCAGTTGCGCGCGCGTTCCACCGCGTCGCGCACCAGATCGGCCGCGGCGCGAGGCTGGCCGACCCCGGCGTGCGCGATCGCGGCCATCGACCGCCACGCGGACAGCGCGGGGCTGGTCCACCGCCGCACGGTCAGCACCCGGCCGCAGTCCAGCAGCAGCGGCAACGCGGTGGCCGGGTCGGCGAGCGCGAGCCGCAGGCAGCCGCGCGCGTACTGGTAGTAGGCCCACGCGGTGCCGCTCGCGGCGGTGTCCGGCAGCGGGATGGCGAGCACGCGCTCGGCCTCGGTCACGTCGTCCTCGACGAGCGCGCGGATGGCGTCCAGTCCGACCAGCGCGGGCAGCAGCCTCGGGTGCCACCGGTCTGCGGGCAGCTCGGTGCGTGCGGCGGCGAGGTCGTCGGCGGCGCGGGTGAGGCTGCCGCGGGACAGTTCGCAGCGGGCGCGTTCGACCAGCGCCGGCGCGGCGGCCTGGCGCGCGCCGGCGCGGCGGGCGTCGGCGAGCACGTCGTCCAGCCCGACCACGGCCTCGGTGAGGTCGCCGATGCAGCGCAGCACCCGGCACGCGAGGATCCTCGGCCCGAGCGGCCCGTCCCGGTCGGCCCCCGCCAGTGCGGCGACGGCGAACTGGCGGGCGCGGGCCCGCTCGCGGCCGCGCATGGCGAGCCGCCACCCGGCGACCGCGGCGAGCACCGGGTCGGTGAGCTGCTCCGCCTGCGTGGTGACCGGGGCGGGCAGGACCGGCTCGCCGGCGCTGTCGTTGGCGGCGAGCCAGCCGATGGCGGCCAGCGCGGCCTGCTCGGGGCGCCGGGCGCACGCGGCCGCGATGGCGCGGTCCGCGGCCTGCGCGTCGCCACCGGTCTGCAGCAGGTCGGCGGCGGTGACCAGTACCCGGTCCGGCACCTCGGGACCGCTGCCGAGCAGGACCTCCTCGAGCCTGCGGGTGCTGACGTCGCGGTGTGCCGCGGACTCCGCGCGGGCGAGGTCGACGAGCACCGCGGCGCGCTGCGCGGGTACGTCCTCGCGCAGGGCGCGGGTCAGGAGTGCGGCCGCCTCGGCGGCGGGGCGGCGGGCGGCCGCGGTGCGCAGCGTGTGTACCGCCCACTCGGTGTGCAGCGGCGGCGCCTGCGCGACGAGCGCCGCGAGCCGATCGTCGGGCAGCGCGACCCGGTGACCGAGTTCCGCGGCGCGGCGGGCGAGGCCGACGCGTGCCGCGGCGGGCATCCCGGCGAGCACCCGCGCGGCCAGCGCGGGGTCGGGCACCGGCCGCTCCTGCGGCGGCACCAGGCCGAGCCGGACGAGCAACGCGAGCGAGGCCGAGGCCGGCCGCTGCCTCGGCGGGGCGAGGGAGCACACGAGGTCGAGGTCGAACGCGTCTCCGCACACGGCCATGGCGCGGATCAGCGCGAGCGCGTCGGTGGGGAGCCGGTCGAGCACCGGGGCGGCGCGGTCGCCGAGGACCTCAGCGGCGTGCTCGGCGACCGCGGCGAGGTGTTCGGTCGTGGGCGGCAGCCCGAGCCGGGCGAACCGGTCGAGCACCACCCGCAGCACGGCGGGGCTGCCGCCGGTGGCACGCGCGGTGCCGGTGACGAACGTGGAGTCGGCGGGGCGGTCGCACAGCAGGCCGATCAGCTCGCGCACCGCCTGTTCCCCCAGCGGCCGCACGTGCAGCACGTCGACCGACGGGCGCGCCTGTCCGATCGCGCCCGCCTGCACCAGCAGCAGTGGTGCCTGGCGCACGCGGCCCGCGAGCGCGCCGAGCCAGCGGCGCGAAGCGGTGTCCGCCCAGTGGACGTCGTCGACGGCGAGCAGGAGCGGTTGCCTGCGGGCGACCTCGAGGAACTCGGCACACAGGCCGGGCACCGCGGCCGCGGAGGGGGCGCCGAGCATCCGCAGCGGGAGCCGGTGGCCCGCACCCGCGAGCTGGGCGGCGAGCTGGGTGACGACGCCGTACGGGAGGTCGGCCTCGGCGGGCGTGCAGCGGGCGACCGCGGCCGGGATGCCGATGGCGCCGGCCTCGGCGACCGCGACGTCGAGGAGCGCGCTCAGCCCCGCGCCGCGCGTGCCGGTGAGGACGAGTGGGTCCGAGCGCCGATGGGCGGCGAGGCGGCCGACCGCGTGGCGGAGCCGGTGCAGCTCCGGACCACGTTCCACCAGGAACTCGGCCACCCCGGCAATTCCGGGTCCATTCGGTGCGACAATCATTGGCGCTCCTCGTTCCGAAATTGATTCGCGCAGGACCTTTCTGCGGCACTGCGAAATGCCGCGATTTTATGCAGCTTGCACAAGCCCGCACCGAATCCGTTCGGCGGCATTGCGGGCGCCGAATCCGGGCCATGTGCTGACCACCCGGACGGTCTGTCCACCACCGCTCGCGGTGAACCCGTCATCACGAAGTGTAGAAGAGCAGATGTTGATTAGCAAGCTATTTGGTTGGTTTTACGTTGTTTATCGCGAACTCAACATCCAACCGCAGCCCACTGACCAGCGAGAACCATCGGCATGACACGACGGACCCACAGAAACGGGCACAGGACGCGCAGACGGCTACCCGACGTAGTCCGAAAGCACCCTCGGCGGCCAGGTGCCGACACCGAACAGGCCCATGGAGTACGCCTTGGAGACCAGCGCGGAGCGGTTGCCGACCTTCATCGCCCGCAGCAGCGCGGTGAGGTGGTACTCGACTCCGCCGCAGCTCAGGTACAGCAGAGCGGCCAGCTGGACGGTCGAGGCACCCGCCGCGACGCCCTCGAGGATCCGCGCGTCCATCTCCGACAGCAGCTTGCGCTTGCCGACCACGACGGTGCCACGCTCCATCGGCTCGGAGCGCAGCACGATCAGCAGGCCGTTGACCCGGTTCGCCTCGCTGTGCACCACGAAGCCGGTCAGTTCGCCGCCGAACACGGCGCTGCCGGACAGCGGCGCGAGCACTCGCTCGACGAACCGCTGCCGCTGCCCCTCGACCAGCCGCATCAGCTGCTGGACCAGCCGTTCCCGGACGCTCGGATGGAGCAGTGCCGGGAACGAGACACCCCGCAGCCCGGCCACGGTGCGGCCGAACTCGCCCGCGAAGTCGGAGCTCGCGTCAGCGATCAGGAGGTTGTGGTCGAGTGCGGCCACCCGCACGCCCGCCCGGTCGAACACGGTGCGGAACACGCCGTCGCGCGGCTCGGTATCCCCGCCGAACATGTCGTACGGATCGTCGATTGCGGATTCGTTGCCCATGAAATCGACCCGTCCTGTGCTTCGCTGCGCGGTACAAATCGATTCCGAAGACTATGGACGGGAAATGCGCGCAGCAATGCGATCGCCCGCCGGGCGGTTGATTCCGGGGATTTATCTGGCCGGGGTTCGGACGGTGCGGAATCTCGGGGGCGGCTGGTTCGGTACGGACCATCCGCCCGCCGCCGCGCCTCCGTACCGCTACTCCTGCTGCTCCTGCTCGCGCAGCAACACGGCACGGCCGGGCACCCCGAGCTTGCGGTACGCGCCGGTCAGTGTCTTCTCGACGGCCCGCCGGGTGACGCCGAGGTCGTCGGCGATCCGCTGGTTCGTCCAGCCCTCCCGCACCAAGGCGACCACCGCCTCCTCGGTTCTGGTGAGCGGCACGTGTTCGGAGCGGCGCAGCCGGGGAACCGGACCGCCGTACGGTGAGTCCTCCGCACCCCAGTAGGTGCCGCACTCGGCCGCGATCCGCTCCCCCTCGGCCACCGCCTGGTCGTCGGAGCGGCCGCGGGCCCGCAGCCGGCGGCCCAGGACCGTCAGCGCGGCGGCGAGGGTCAGCCGGTCCGCGGAGTCGCGCAGCGCGCCGACCGCCGACCGCGCGAGCGCGAGCGCCTCGGCGCCGTCGGTGAGCGAGGCCCGCAGCAGCAGCGCCCTGCCGACCGCACCAGGGCTCCCCCAGGCCTCCGCGGCCCGTTGCGCCTCGTCGGCCAGCCCGGCCGCGGCGCCGGGGTCGCCGAGCGCGCGGTGCGCGGCCACCGCCCACGCCCGCCACGGTGGGTCGGCCGCACCGGTCCAGCCCACGTGGCGCAGGCGGTGCCCGCAGTCGAGGAACCGGTCCAGCGCGGTCGCCCAGTCACCGGCGAGCGCGTCGGTCATGCCGCGCAGCATGGTCGCCGACGTGGCGACCCTGGGGTCGGCGGACGGCGGCCCGTTCGCCATGATCCGGCCCGCCAGCTCGACGTCCTGGGTGCGCAGCGCGACCGAAGTGAGGGCGGTGACGGCGAGGGCGGTGGTCTCTGGCCAATCCGGCCCGGCGGCCGACAGCGCGGCCGTGGCGGTCTCCTGCGCGAGCCCGAGCTTGCCGGTGGCGGCGTGCAGCACCGCGAGCTCCGCGTCCAGGAGTGTCCGCTCCCCAGGCGACCCGGTGCGCCTGGCCTCCCGCTTGGCCAGCTCGAGCCAGTCAGCCAGCTCCGCCACCGCGTCGGCCGCGACCGCGGTCGGCACCAGCACGGGCAGCGCGGTGTGGGCGTGCGCCGGGGTGGCCGGCTCGCGGGCGAGCACCCGCGCCAGCAGGTCGGCCACCTCGGCGCGGGGCCGGGTGCCGCCGAGCGCGGCGTCGTAGCAGCGAACCGCCAGCAGCTCGCGGCCGGCGCCGGAGCCGAGCAGGTCGTCGACCGCGATCCGGTCGAGGTCGGCGCCGGTGACCGGTCCGGCCACCTGGTCATGCAGCGCGAACAGGCGTATCCGGGCGATGAGCCGGGCGGTCAGCTGCCGGTGCCTGCCCTCCGGGTCGTGCGCGGCGAGGTCGGCCCACGCACCGCGCACGATGTCGCCCAGCGCGGGCGCGGCGGCGGCGAGGGCGGGGGGGATGGACAGCGCGGCCACGGCCCGTTCGACCCCGGCCGCGAGGTGCGGCAGCGCCATGGTGACGTGCCGGGCCGCGGCGCCGGGGTCGGCGCTGCGCTCGGCCGCCGCGAGCGCCACCAGCAGCTGCGACCGTTCCGGGCTCTCCTCCAGGTGGTTCAGCAGCGCAACCCGCAGGTACCGGGCGGCGGTCTCGCCGGCGCCCCGGTCCAGCGCGGCGCCGGCGGCGGCGCGCAACACGGCGGTCTCGGCGTGGTCGTACCCGCGGCCGGCCAGCATCAGGTGCTCCACGACGTCCTCCGCCGGATGCGCGGCGTCACGCAGCAGCCGGGCGGCCGTGCGGTGCAGCCGTGCGCGGACCGACGCGGGCAGTGCGGCGAGGATGCCGTCGCGGACCGTGGCGTGCACCAGGCGCGGGGTCGCCGTGTCGGCCAGCAGGCGGGCCCGCTCCAGCGCGGACAGCGCGGACTTGCATGCCAGCTGGTCCATTCCGGACAGTCCACACAGGAGTTCCGGTTCAGCCGCGTCGGCGAGCACGGCCAGCGCGCTGGCCATGGTGCGCACCGCGACGGGGGCGGACGCGAGCTCCGCCAGCCTGCGCTCCCGCAGCAGCGGCTGCAGGTCCTGCGGCCGGAACGACCACGCGCCGGAGGTCCGCAGGCCGGCGAGCACGGCCCGCAACGCAGCCGGGTTGCCGCCGGTGACCTCGTGGCAGGCGACCGCCGCCGCGAGTGGACAGTCCCACCCGGACTCCTCGGCCAGCAGCGCGCGCACGGCGTGCGGCGACAGCGGCGCCGGCTCCAGGACGTGACCCGCGCTGGCGCAGAAGTCACCCAGCAGGCGCGGTTCCCGCACGTCCCGGCCCTCGCAGAGCCCGCCGACGACCAGGATCCGCGCGGACCGCACGCGCCTGCCGAGGTAGCCGAGCCACCGCAACGACGGCGCGTCGGCCCACTGCAGGTCGTCGGCGGCGAGCAGGACCGGCCGGTCCTCGCTCACGTTGACGAGGAAGGTGTGCAGGCCGTGCAGCACGGTCTCGCAGATCTCGTGGTCGGGCGACCACGGCTCGTCGAGCAGCAGCCCGCGCAGCGACGCGGCCGGGCCACGCAGCCAGCGGTCGAGGTCGTCCGGTGACGCGTCGATGACGAGGGGCTGGCAGAGCTGCTGCACCAAGCCGAACGCGAAGCCCTGTTCGGCGACCGCGGCGTCGGCGCGCAGCTGCAGGAACTCGGCGGGCGCCCTGGCGCACAGCGCGTCGAGCAGCGCAGTCCTGCCGACGCCCGGCGGCCCGCCGACCACCAGCACACCGCCGCGGCCGCGGGCCGCGGCCGTCGCCACCGTATGTGCCGTGGCCAGCTCGTGATCACGTTCGAGCAATGCCAAGGCGATCACTCCATCGTTGGGTGACGCGGTGATCCGGGCAGTCTATGGCGACTGATGTGGATTTTCAACCGTATGCGTGGGTTCATGTGGTTTTCAAGATGACTGAGGATTTCCCGGTCCGGTTCGGGGTTGACTGCCCCGGCCGCCGACCTGAGGAGGGGACCTGACCGTGGCGACCGCAGTACCGACCACCGCCTGGTTGCGCCGCTACCACCCCGCCGACCCGGGCGACCGCCGCCTCGTCTGCTTCCCGCACGCGGGCGGCTCGGCGAGCTTCTACCATCCGGTGTCCGCGCGGTTCAGCCCCGGCGTCGAGGTGGTCGCCGTCCAGTACCCCGGCAGGCAGGACCGCCGCCACGAGCCGTGCGTCGACGACATCAGGACGCTCGCCGGACTGGTCGCTGCCGAAATCCGCGCACTGCCACCGAAACCGAGCGTCTACTTCGGACACAGCATGGGCGCCGCGGTCGCGTTCGAGACCGCGTGGCGGCTCGAACGGGACGGGCTCGGGCCCCGCGCGCTCATCGCGTCCGGCTGGCGGGCACCGTCCGACCCGCTCGACGAGGGCGTGCACCGGCGCGACGACGACGGCGTGTTCGCCGAGATCCGCGGACTCGACGGCACCGACGCGGCACTGCTCGCCGACGAGGAGATCCTCCGCATGGCGCTGCCCGCGATCCGGTCCGACTACCGGGCCATCGAGACCTACGCCGCGAGCCGCGACCAGGTGCTGCGGTGCCCGATCATCACACTGCTCGGCGACACCGACGGGAAGGTGGACCGGGTGACCGCGAGCGGCTGGGCGGCACACACCAACGGCGCGTTCCGGCTCCGGGTGTTCCCCGGCGGGCACTTCTACCTCCTCGGGCAGCAGGCGCAGGTCTGCGCGGAGGTGGCCGCCACGCTCGCCGACCACTGCTGAGGCGCCTGGCCTTGTACGCTCGTTCGTTCCGGATCTCAGGACGGCCGACCTCAGGACGGTGGGACATGGACGCGATCGAGCGCATGGCGAAGGCGGCACTGGCCGCACTTCCCGCGGACGGCGCGATCCTGCTCGACTCCTCGCCGGTCAGCCTCCACCTGGCCGCGCTGCTGCCCGCCGACCGGGAGCTGATCGTGGTCACCAACTCGTTCGACGTCGCGACGCTGCTCAGCACGCGACCGAAGCTGGAGCTGCGCCTCGTCGGCGGGCACCTGCGGCCGGGGTCGTCAGCGGTGGTCGGGCCGTGGTCGCGGCTCGCGCTGCGCAACAGCTTCGTGGACATCGCGTTCTTCGGCGCGGACGGCGTCACCCCGGCCGAGGGCGCGAGCAGTGCCGACGAGGAGGTGGCCACGTTCAACCGCGTGGCGGTCGCCGCGTCCCGGCGCGTGGTAGTGCTCGCCGACCACACCGCGGTGGGCCGGGCCTACCCGGCGACGTTCGCGACGCTGGCCGACGTCGACACCCTCGTGACGGAAGCCGACGCCGACCCGGACCTGCTGCGGGAGATCACCGCCGCCGGCCCGCAGCTGGTCATGGCCTGAACTGGTCCGCGCTATTCGGCCACGCGCGTGCGGTCGCACCACTCGAATACCGGCACCGGCACACCGTCGATGTCACGGTTCCCGCCGCGGTACACGAAGTGCTCGTGGCCGGACGCGAACGGAATCTTCACTTTGTCCGCGAGGTCCGCGACCTCCGGCAGCCGCGCGCTGTCCGGCAGTTCGGCCGGTCCACCCGACAGCACCACCCGTACACTGCTCATGGCGTTCTCCTGACGTGCGACGGAATGTCTGGAAATTGTTTCTTGTCCGGTACTAGTGATTCCAGTAGTTCCCCCGGGATAGCATTCACGCCAGCAGCAGACGCCGCTGTTCGTTTTCCGGGGGAAGCAGTAGTTCGGGTTCACCGGCAAGGAGAGCGCAGGGCCAGAACGGCGTCGATCGCTATAGGTTTTCTATGGGACCCGGTCGTCTCGATATCGAGATCGACCGCACCGCCACTAATCCGGGAGCGGTGCTGTTGTGTCCCCGGCGCGAGCGCCCCACACCGCGACGAGATCCCCGCCGCGGGCACGGTGCGCGCGCAGGTGGTCAAGCCACACCGGTCCCAGCTCGGTCAACTCGACGAGGTTGCCGTCCGGGTCACGCACCGCGGTGATACGGGACTGGGCACCGAAAGCGCGCGGTTCGTAGCACAGCTCAACGCCCCGTTCGGCCAACCACGCAGCGAACGCGCCCAGGTCGAAGACCATGAACGCGATCTTCACCGCGCCTGCCGCGGTCTCCTCGCCCGGATAGTCGGCCTCGGGGTGGATCGCGAAGTGCACGTCACCAAGTTCGCAGGCCCAGTGCGGCTCGGTGTCACCGTGCTGCTCATCGACCAGCGGCACACCGAGAATGTCGCGGTAGAAGTCGACGAGCCGCCTCGGCTCGGCCGAGGTCAGGATGATCCCGGAGAGAAACCGCAGGTCCTCCGGTCGTTGCCGGGGTCCGTCGGACATGGCGCAACCTCCATTGGTCCGGGCGACGGCCGTACTCTATCGATCTCCCGGCATGGTGCCGAATCGACCGAGCCGGTCCGGCCCATGCCGGCCTGACATCGCTGCCAACGACTCGCCGTGCCCCAACGCCGCCCTCACGACGAGCTTGCTCGCATTCGCCGCCCGGCGGAGACCGATCCGGGCAGGCGCGGGGTCTCCGCCGCGCCGCCGTACGGTGGCGAGCGTGATGCCGCGGGAGGTCGAGGACCGGTTCGTGTCCTACCGAGACGAGCTCGGACTGCCGAGCGAGCTGGTGCCGCACTGCCTGCGGCATTTTGTCCCCGCTCAATTGTCGTGTCGCGATTTGCCTACCTAGTGCGAGGTGGTGCTGTCAGCGTTGAGGGCTGCGACAAGTGCGTCGAGTTGGCCACGGATTCGGGCGGCGGTGACGTGGTCGAAGTAGTCACGGGAGGTGACGATCTCACCGTTGCGCACACGGAGCACGAAGATGGCGGGCTGCGCGAAGGGCTCTCCGGTCTCGGCGACTGTTCCCTGATACTCGAACTCGGCGACGATGACCTCGGGATCGGTCGTCTCGTGGATTGTGATGTTGGCTGCCCGACGATGCAACCGGGGACCGGTGTCGGTCGGCCTGAAGTGTTCGCGAAGTTCGTCGCGGGTACGCAGCGCGGCGGCGCGAAGCGGGTCGAACGGGTGCACGACGTGGGTCTGTTCCGCATACAGGCCGGGTAGTTCGTCCCAACGGCCCTCCGCAACGCCGTCCACGAGTGCGCGGAAGACCTCTTGCGGGCTACGGGGCTGGGTCACGGCACTCTCCTGTCATCGGCGTGCGGTCGGATCGGATACCATCCGAAGTGTCGACTCCGATTATATGGAGTCGCGACTTCGGATGGCAACGCGTGGGCGAAGGAGCGATGGGCACCCCGGGCAAGCGAGACACCGGCAGCCGGCGGCCGCAACGCGCCGATGCGCGAACCAACCATGGCCGCATCCTGGACGTCGCCGAAGAGGTCTTCGGCAAGGGCGGCGAGTCTGCGTCGACCGAGGAGGTGGCCCGCTTGGCCGGCGTTGGCATTGCCACAGTCTTCCGCCACTTCCCCACCAAGGCGGCGCTGCTGGAGGCCGTTCTCGTGAGGCGGTTTGACCGCCTGCGCGAGCAGGCCGAAACACTGCTCGATGCCACGGATCCGGGCAGGGCGTTCTTCGACTTCTTCAGCCACCTCGTCGCCGACGCGGCGACCAAAATCGCCATAGGCGAGGCTCTACTTGACGCCGGCGGTGACAGCGACGGCGACGCCGCTCAGGCATCGAACGGACTGCGCAGAGCTGTCGCTGCTCTGCTGCGGCACGCCCAGCACGCCGGCGCCGTCCGAGACGATGTCGAACTGCCCGAGGTCTACGCCTTGCTGGTTGCCACATCACGAACCGCCGCGCACGCGCACCTCGACCAAGAGGTGCGAGCCCGGGTACTCGCCATTGTCTTCGACGGCCTCGCGCCACTCCCGAACGCGCGAGCGCAGACACGCGAGCAGCCCGAACTACCCCGGCCTCATCGCCGAGCATCTACCTGACGAACCCGGGCTGCCGTACTCGGTTGTGTGTATGTCCGCCGAGTTGGCTGAGGCTGCTCGACCATGCCCGCAGGTGGCGGGAAAGCTCGCCGGAGGAAGTGCGCGAGTCTTTCACGCCGGCTTTCGGACCGGCCGATCTGGCAAGCTCACCTCAGCGACTTGTGGGACCCGACTAGCAGAAGGACCAGGCGGGAGTGGGACGAAAACGGGCTACGAGGATCCTCGAACTGCTGCTGTTCCTCGCGGCAGTTGGCGTGGCCTACGTGGGCCAAGTCCAGGGCCAGGCGTCGTGGCACTGGCTCACTGCGGGCTTGCTTGCCGCGCTCGTCGCCGCTCACCTCCAGCAGCGCACACGGCCGGACCCTGACCCTGAACCCGCGCCGAAACCCGAACACACGAAACCGAAGAAGCGGCCGAAGGCGCGTGACGCGGCTCTCGGCATCGGCGCTCTCGGCATCGGCGCCGCCCTCATCGCCGCGGGTTTCATCCTCGTCGGGCCGTTGGACTCCAACGTCCCGGACGACGCCCCCGACATCTCGGCCGCCCACGTCGGCGACTGCGTCGGGACGACCAGGAGGAAGTACGGCTGGTACGTGGTGCCGTGCTGGTACAAAGCCGCCACCTACCTCGTGGTCAATATCGGGCTCCGGCGCATCCTGGGGCCGACCAACCGCACCACCCCCGCCGACGCGCTGAAGTTCTGCCAGGACAGCCCTGGCTGGGACGCGGCTGGCAGGTTCGAGCCCGCCTACCCGGACTACTTCACGGCCGTGACCGTGTGCCTCACCCACAAGTGACATCCCGGCGCGCGGCTCAGCGGAGGACCGCTTCGAGGCGAGATGCCGCGGGGAGTTCCGCGAGCCCCACGGCCAGGTGGTTTGTTGGCGAGATCGGACACCATGTTCAGTCCGTCGCTGCGTCACTCGGCTTTGGGCGCTGAACAGACCCTCGGGTGGCGAGGGACCGTGGTCAGGCTGGTGTCTCGAGGAGGCTGCGGCGCAGCTCGCGCTTGAGGATCTTGCCGCTGGCGTTGAGGGGCATCTCGTCGACGAAGTGGACGATTTCCGGGACCTTGTAGGCGGCCAGGTGGGCTCGACAGTGGGCGCGCACGTCGCCGGTGTCGAGGGTGTGGCCGTCGGCAAGGCGGACGAAGGCCACGACGAGCTCGCCCCAGAGGTCGTCCGGTCTGCCGACCACAGCCACCTCCGCCACGGCGGGCAGCCGGTTGAGAACAGTCTCGATCTCGACCGGATAGATGTTCTCGCCGCCGCGGATGATCATGTCGGTGGCGCGGCCCGCGATGTACAGGTAGCCCTCCTCGTCGCGGTAGGCCAGGTCGCCGGCGCGGAACCAGCCGCCGCGCAGGGCTCGGCTGGTCTCGGCCGGCATCTCCAGGTAGCCCGCCATCACCGCGTCGCTGCGGGAGATCACCTCGCCGACCACGCCGGGGGGCACGTCGTTGTCGTCCGCGTCAACGATGCGGACCTCCACGCCCGTTGGTGGGAGACCGATGGAGCCGAGGAGTCGAGGCTCCCCCGCCGCCGCCCTTTCGTGGTCCACTGTGGACAGCACGCCTTGCAGGCCGCCCTCGGTGGCGGCACCGAAGGCGTTGATGAAGCCGCAGCCGAACACGTCCATCGCCTCGTGGAGCAGGGCCGCGCTCATCGGCTCGCCGCCGTAGATGATCGTGCGCAGGTGCGGGTAGGCACTGTCGCGGACGCCGGGCAGGTCGAGCAGCCTGCGAATCATCGTCGGCACGAGGAAGCAGCCGGTGAGGCCACCCTCCTGCATCCAGCGCAGCGTGGTCTCCGCGTCGAACTGGGGCAGGATCAGGGTCGGGAAGCCACGGGCGACGTGTAGGAAGATCATGGCCTGGCCCGCGATATGGAAGGCGGGCGACGCCGTGTAGCGAAACTCGCCGGGCCGCATCTCGTACTCGACCGACTCCATCGCCACGAGCGCCTTGAGCATGCCCTGCGGCTGCAGCACCCCCTTGGGCAGCCCGGTGGTGCCGCTGGTGAACGCGAGCCCGAGGATATCGGTGTCGGCGACGTGCACGTCCGGCTCGACGTCGGAGCCGCTCGCGACGAGCGCCTCGTACTCCTCGTCGATGTTCACCAGCAGCCGTACACCGCCGACGCGGGCGACAACCGCGCGGCCCGTGTCGGCGTACCGCCTGGAGACGAACACCGCCACCGGGCCAGCACGCCGGATGAGAGTCTCGACCTCCTCCTCGGCAAGCCTGTTGTTGAGGGGCACGTAGGTCGCGCCGAGCTTCATGCTCGCGTGGATGACCTCGTAGTAGGCGACGCTGTCGACGGCGAGGATCGCGATCCGGTCGCCGAGTCCGATCCCCTGCGCGGCAAGGGATCCGGCGAGGCGGTTCACCCGTGAGTTGGTCTCGGCGAAGGTCTGCGAAGTGCCGTCGCCGAGGACGAAGCACGCCCGGTCCGGCGACCGTCGCGCGGACAGGCGCAAGTGGTCACCAAGGCGAAGCATCGGCCGGTACGTCACGAAACCCCCTCGACCACCGAGTCGGCGGCGAACTCGTCGGCGCCGAAGTACGCCGACTCCAGCCGGTCCCGCCCGGCGAGCAGGTCCGCCGCCTGCCCAGCGAGTACCGCGCGGCCGTGGTTGAGCACGACCGCCCGGTCGGACACGGCGAGCGCGAGCTCGACGTGCTGCTCGACAAGCAGCACCGCGATGCCCTCCTCCCGTGCCAGGTCGCGGATCGCGGGAAGCATCGCCTGGACGATCTTGGGTGCGAGCCCGAGACTCATCTCGTCCACCATCAGTACCCTCGGCGCGGCAAGCAGCGCCACCGCGATCGCGAGCATCTGCTGCTCGCCGCCCGACAACAGGCCGACCTTGCGAGACTCCAGCTCGGCCAGTGCCGGGAACCGGTCGAGCACGGCGGCGCGGCGCACCGAGTCGGCACGGCGGCGCGCGAGCCGCAGGTGATCACGCACGGAAAGGCCGTAGAAGATGCCGCGGTCGTCGGGAACCAGCCGGACACCGCGCCGCGCCAGCAGGTGCGGCCGCTTGTGCGTGACCCGTTCGCCGAGGGCGGTGACCGTGCCAGCCATCGCCGGGACGAGCCCGACCAGTGCGAGCAGCGTGGTGGTCTTGCCAGCACCGTTGGGCCCGAGCAGGGACACGACCTCGCCCTCGCCGACCGACAGGTCGAGGTCGCGGATCGCGGGCACGCCGTTGTACCCGGCGGTGAGCCCCTCGGCGCGGAGCAGTGTGTCAGGCATTGGCGGACTCCATGGGAACACCGAGATAGGCGGCGATGACCCGCGGATCGGTTCTGGCCTGCGCCGGCGTGCCGGTGAAGATCACCTTGCCGAACTCCATGACGTAGACCCGGTCACAGACGCCGAGTACGAGGGACATGTCGTGGTCGATCAGCAGCACACCGGGCCCGCCGTCGGCGATCCCGCGCACGCGCTCGGCGAACTCGAGGCTCTCCTGGCTGTCGAGCCCGGCGGCCGGTTCGTCGAGGAGCACCACCTGACAGCTGCCCGCGAGCGCGCGGGCGACACCGACCAGCTTCTGCTGCCCCAGCGACAGGTCCCGGGTGACGGTGTCCTCGATGCCCTCGAGCCCGACGGCCCACAACGCCTCGGTGACGGTCGTCCGCAGCGAGCCGCGGCGGGGCAGGAACAGGTCGCGCAGGATCGCGCCGAAGCCGCCGTGCGCGACCGCGACCTCGATGTTCTGCGCGACGGTGAGGTTGCCGAACAGCTCACCGGCCTGCCACGTCCGCGACAGGCCGTGGCGGCGGCGCTGGTGGGCCGGCATCCCGTCCACCCGGTCGGCGCCGAGGCGGACCTCGCCGGCCGCCGCGGTGAACCCGGTGACCGCGTCGACGAAGGTGGTCTTCCCGGCGCCGTTCGGCCCGATCAGCCCGACGATCTCGCCCGGCGCGACGCTCAGGCTGATGCGGTCGTTGGCGACCAGACCGCCGTACCGCACCGAAAGGTCGGTCGTACGCAACCCGGCGGAGTCCTCAACGCGCATCGGAAAGGGCCTTCCTCTCGGTCCGGTCCCCAGAAGCCTTGGCGGGCGCCACGGCCTCGGGGGTTCGCCGGAAGCGTTCCCGCAGCCGGTCGAGCTGCCTGCGGGTCTCCCCCGCGACGCCGACCGGGTTGAGGATCGCGGTGGCGATCAGCGCGAGCCCGGAGATCAGCGCGTAGTAGTCGCCGAGGTCGAACACCTCGTGCAGCACCACGTAGACGATGCCGAGCGGGCCGATGACGCCGGCGATGACCGCGCCGCCGAGCGAGGTGATGCCGCCGAGGTAGGCGACGGCGAGGATCTGCAACCCGACGAAGACCGTGAACGACTCGGCGGACAGCTGGCCGGCGCTGTACCCGATCAGACACCCCGCGACGCCGGCGATGAACGCGGACAGCCCGAACCCGATGATCTTGGCGACCCGGACGTCGATGCCGACCGACGCGGCCGCGCGTTCGTTGGCGCGCACGGCGAGGAACATCCGGCCCGTGGTGCCGGACGCGAGCCGTACGAACGCGAGGACGACCAGCACCGCGATGACGAGCACGGTGATCGAGAACGCCATCCTGCTCAGCTCGCTGCCCTCCCGCACGGCCACGTCGAGCCCGAAGAACGTCGGGTCGGCGATCGGGTTGCCGGACGGCGGGGTGAGCGCGTAGTTGTTGAACACGAACCGCTCGATCGCCAGCGCGGCCGCGATCGTCACGATCGCGAGCTGTGCGCCACGGATGCGGAACGCGGGCAACGCGACGATCATGCCGAGCAGCGCGGCCACCAGCGAGCAGAACAGCACCGCGAGCGGGAACGGCATGCTCCAGCCCGTTGTCACCTTCGACAGCGTGAACCCGGCCGCACCAGCGAACGACGTCTGCGCGAGGGAGATCTGCCCGAGGTAGCCGGTGACGACCACATAGGACAGTGCGACGAGCATCAGCACGATCGAGTACGTGACACCGAAGCGGTAGGTGTCCTGAGTGAGCGCGAGCACCAGCACCGCGACGCCGACCAGGACCGCGGCGGGCACCGGCCGGATCTTCGGCACGTGCACGTCGGGCAGCCGGATCGTCTGCAGCGTCCCCCGGGACGGCAGCCGCCGGCCGAAGAGGAACAGGATCACCATCACCAGGATGAACGGGATCACCTGGTCCACTCCGGACTGTGCCCACTGCGGCCACCACGGCTTGCTCACCAGCAGGTTGACCACCGACTGGAACGCGCCGAGGACGAGCGAGGCCACCACGACGACGGCGATCGACTCCATCTTCGCGACCAGCAGCACAGCCAGCGCCGGCACGACGAGCAGCGTGTAGTTGGCCGAGTTGAGACCCGTGAGGCTCGACCCGAACAGGACGCCGACGGTGGCGACGGCCGAGGCCAGCACCATCGCGACGCCGGCGAGCCGATCGGGTGCGAAACCCATCAGTATCGAGCCGCGCTCGTTCTCCGACGCCGCCCTGGTCGCCACCCCCGCCCTGGTGAACCTCAGGTAGGCCCACACGAGTGCCGCGAGGACGACCATGACCGCGGTCATCACGAGCTCCCGGCTGGACACCCCGACACCGAAGAGGCTGGCCTTCCCCTGCGGGACGATCGACTCGACCACGATGTTGTTCGGCCCGAACCGGATGATCACCAGCGCCTGGAGGGTGAGCATCAACGCGACCGACACGACCACCTGCGCCAGCACCGGCGCGTGCCGGACCGGCCGGAACACCAGGTAGTGCGCGAGGATCCCGAGCAGGACGCTCATCAGTATCCCGACGAGCGCCGCGACCAGCAGCACCGGCCGCGCGCCGAGCGGTATCCGCCCGATGGGCAGCACCAGCGTCCCGTCGATGCGCAGCTGCGCGAAGACGTAGACGCCCCACATCGCCATGGCGCCCTGGGCGAAGTTGATGATCCCGGTCGCCCGGTAGACCAGCACCAGCCCGGTGGTCAGTCCGATGTAGACAGCGCCGAGGCCAAGGCCGAGGACGATGAACTGGAGGTAGGTGCTCACGGTGTGGGCTCCGCGTCGCTGGGGGTCAGGAGGACGTGCCGGGGATGACCGACAGGTCGAGGTCGACGTAGCCGGCGTCGTCGACCGGCTTCAGCGAGCCGTCGGACTGCACCTCGAAGAAGATCGCCTGCTTGCTGCACGCGGTCGGCATGCCGGGCCAGACCTTGCCGTCACAGGTGACGGTCGGGCCTGCGAAGGTCGGGAAGTCCTTGAGCTGCTTCATGGCCGTGGTGACGGAGGCGGCGGTGATGTCACCGCCGATGGTGCCCATCGCCTTGACGGTGTTGACCACACCGGCGAACGCGTAGATCGCGCGGGTGGACAGCTGGTCGCCGTGGCCGGTCGCGTCCATCGACTTCTTGAAGTCGTCGAGCTGCTTCTTGACCTCGGCCGGCGCGTGGTCGCGCGCGGCGTAGACCCACAGGCGAGGCTGGGTGGCCGCGCCCTCGGCCTGGCCGCCGAGCTCGTTGATGAACTTCGAGCAGGAGCCGGCGAAGAAGGTGCCGGTGAAGCCCTGCTGGCGGATCGCCTTGAACAGCTCGGTGCACGAGTCCTCCGGCAGCGCGATCACGCCGGTGGAGTCGGGCTGGTCGGCCAGCTGGGTGGCGGCGAGGACGCTGAAGTTCGCGCCGTTGCCCGGCGGGTACTGGATGGCGACGTCGATGCCGAGTTCCTTGGCGATCGGCTTGATGATCTCGTCGACGTAGGTGTGCGACGCGGGCGCGTCGGTGACGGCGAGCGCCGCCTTCTTGACGTCGAGGGAGTGGAGCATGCTCAGCGAGCCGAGCGCGCTGACCTCGGTCGGTCCGGTGTAGAAGAAGGCCTTGCCGTACTCGACCCGGTCGGCCGACCCGGTGCCCGCGAGGGTGCCGATCAGCGGGATGCCCGCGGCGCCGAGGATCGGGAGCGCGCCCTGCAGCGCGGGTTCGTAGGCGTCGACGACCACGGGGATCTTCTTGGACACGAAGCTGTTGGCGCAGTTGATGGCGTGTTCCGGGCTGCCGTCGCCGCGACAGATGTCGAGCTTGATCGGCCTGCCGTCGATCCCGCCGAGTACCCGGTTGACGTAGTACTCGGCGCCCTGCGCGCCGTAGGCGGTGTCGGGGTAGGCGGTCGCGCCGGTCGTGGGCGCCATGACACCCAGCACGATCGGTTCCCCGGTGGGGTTCTCGGTGCCGAAGCCGGCGGCGGAGTCCGATGGCGCCGCCTCGCACCCGCCGAGCACCAGAGCAGTGATGGCGGCGAGCACCGCGATCGTCTTCTTCCTCATTGAAGAACCGTCCTTTGTCCGCGGATGGGCGGTGAGGGTAAGCGCGGATCCACTAGCTGTTGACGTCGATGTCAAATCTTGCGCTGTCGCCTGTTCGCGTGTCAAGGCTCACGTCACGGGTCCACGCGCCGCGTTCGGACGGCCACTGCGTGCCGTCTGAACAGTTGACCAGGCGGACAGTTCTCCGCTGCTAGATTGGCGCGATGGACCCGATCGAGGAGGGCAGGCGCAACTGGCTCGCCCACGACTCCGGCCCGGTACACCAGGTGACCGCCGCGACGGTGCTCACCAGGGGCCAGCAGATCGCCACCCAGCGGATGGCGGGGGTCCTCGCCGAGCACGACCTCACCTTCGCGCAGCTGGAGATCCTCGTCCGGCTGGCCGAGCGGCCGGAACCGCTGGGGATGGGTGAGCTGGGGGCCGCGGTCCGCCTGCACCCGACGACGGCGGCGCGCACCGTCTCCCGGCTCGAGCGGGCCAGGTACGTCGAACGCGCCGACGACGACACCGACCGCAGGGTCACCAGGGTGCGGCTCAGCGAGCGGGGCGCGGCGGTCGTCAACGCCGCGCTGCGGGACCTGCGTGGCATCGGCTTCGGCCTCACCGGGTGGGCACCGGAGGACGCGCGGCGCTTCACCGCGCTCGCGGACCCGATCATCGAGGCCTGACGACTACACGCCTATTGAACAGTTGAGAGAGCGGA
The DNA here is from genome assembly GCF_036402745.1 of Actinophytocola sp. Classification (GTDB taxonomy): domain Bacteria; phylum Actinomycetota; class Actinomycetes; order Mycobacteriales; family Pseudonocardiaceae; genus Actinophytocola. Next base: position 27,265 of record NZ_DASWSJ010000184.1, read on the forward strand.
GATATGTTTCCGGCACCCGCTCAGGCAGGGAGGCCGGCCGGATGCACTACGGGACCTTCGTCAGCCGTCACGCGACCCGCCACCCGGAGCGCGTCGCACTCGTGGACGGCGACCGCACCCGCACCTACCGGGAGTTGGACGAACGCACCGATCGGCTCGCGAACGCGTTGCGCGCCACGGGACTCGCCGACGGCGACCGGGTCGCACTGGTCACCGACAACCGGCTGGAGTGCGTCGAGGTGATGGTCGGCGTGGCGAAGGCCGGCCTCGTGTTCGTGCCGCTCGACTTCCGCCTCGACGACCGCGCCGCCGCGCACCTGTTGCGGCACAGCGGCTCCCGCGTCGTGCTCTTCGGCGCGTCGCACCGCGACCAGGTCGCCCGGCTGTCGGGAGTGGACGGTGCGGATATCCCGGTCGAGTCGTGGGTCGGGCTCGACGACCCGGACGGGTACGAGCGGCTGCTGGCGGACGCGGCGCCCGACACCAGGCCACCGGTCGCGGACGACGCCGGGTTCTGCATCCTCTACACGAGCGGCACGACCGGCCTGCCGAAGGGCGTGTTCTTCACCCACCAGCAGACCATGGACAACGCGATGGCCGTGCTCGTCGAGTTCGGCATCGACGCGGACACCCGCTACCTCGTGTCCTACCCGCACAACTCGGCCGGCTCGGTGAACCACGTCTTCGGGCCGGTGCTCATGGCTGGCGGGCGCCTCGTGCTCGGCGACGTCCGCGGGTTCGACGCCGAGCGGTACTTCGCCGTCGTCGAACGCGAACGCGTTACGCACAGCCAGCTCGTGCCCACCATGGTGTTCCGGCTGCTCTCCTCCGACGCCGACCGGGGCCGGGACATCAGCAGCCTCACCACCGTCGGGTACGCGTCCGCGCCGATCCCGGCGCCGAAGGTCCGGGAGATGCTCGCGCGGTTCGGCCCGATCTTCGTGCAGGCCTACGGGATGACCGAGACGTGCTCGTTCGCGACCGTGCTCACCAGGGCCGACCACGAGGCCGCTGGCACGGCCCGCGAAGGCGTGCTGGCGTCGTGCGGCCGCGCCACCTACGGCGTCGAGGTCGCGGTCGTCGACGATGACGACCGGCCGGTGCCACCGGGCACGACCGGTGAGGTCGTCCTGCGCGGGCGGTGGCTTTTCCAGTCCTACTGGGACGATCCGGAGCTGACCGGGGAGACCTACCGGGGCGGGTGGCTGCACTCCGGCGACGTCGGCTACCTCGACGAGGAGGGCTACCTGTACCTCGTCGACCGCAAGAAGGACCTGCTGATCATCGGCGGCGCGAACATCGCGAGCAAGGAGATCGAGGACGCGCTCTACGAGGTGCCCGGAGTGCTGGAGGCCGCCGTGATCGGCGTGCCGGACGATGAGTGGGGCGAGCGGCCACACGCGGTCGTCGTGCCCCGGCCCGGCGCGACCGTGTCCGCCGACGCCGTGCTGGCCCACTGCCGCGAGCGCCTGCCGAGCATCAAACGGCCGGTGGCGGTGACCGTGCGCGACGCGATGCCGAAGACCTCGACCGGCAAGATCTCCAAGCCAGAGCTACGGCGTCAGCTGACGCCGGCCGCATCCTGATCACCGTCCTGGTCACCCGGCGCCGAGCACCAGCGACGCGTTCTGGCCACCGAACCCGAACGCGTTGACCTGCGCGTGCCCGGAACCCACCGCGCCGGGGCGCGCGGTGACGACCTCGAACTCCGCCTCCGGGTCCACTGTGGACGTGCCGGCCGTGTGCGGCAGCACCCCGTCCCGTAGTGCCGACAGCGCGGCCACCACGCTCAGCGCGCCCGCGGCGCCGCCGGGGTGCCCGATGTTGCCCTTGATCGAGGTCACCTTCACCGCGCTCCCCCGGTAGACGTCGTTGATCGCGCGGATCTCGGCCGAGTCACCCTTCGGTGTCGACGTACCGTGTGCGACCACGGCGTCCACATCGGACGCACGGAGGCCGGCGTGTGCCAGTGCCTGCGTCATCGTCTCGGCCTCCCACTCCCCGGTCGGGTTCGGCGAGGACGGGTGGTGGGCGTCGGCGAGCGAGGCGTAGCCATCGACGGTGCCGAGCGGGACCGCGCCCCGTGCGGCCGCGTGTGCCCGGCTCTCCAGCACGAACATCGCGCTCCCCTCGCCGACCACGATGCCGCCACGTGCCACGTCGAACGGGATGCTCGCGCGCAGCCGCTCCGCACGACCGTTGGTGACGCCGTACCCGGCCTGGCTGTGGAACACCGCGGGCACGAACGCACCGTCGGGTGTCCCGTCCGGCAGCCCGAAGCCACCCTCGGCACCGCCGGTCAGCACGACGTCGGCACGGCCGGTGCGGATGAGGTCGGCCGCGGCACCGATCGCGTCGAGCGACGACGCGCACGCCGTGCAGAACGTGAGCGCGGGGCCGTGCAGTCGGTGGCGCATGGCGATCTGGGCGGCGGCCATGATCGGCCAGATCCGGATCATCGTCTTGCGGTCGACCGCGGCCGGGCCGCCGGTCTCCAGCTGGTGCTGGGCCTTCATCAGCGCGCGGGTGCCGCCCATGCTCGTACCGAGGGTGACCCCGGTGCGCCGGGGGTCGAGGTCGGTGAGCCCGGCCTGGCGCAGTGCCTGCTCGCTCGCCGCGAGCGCGAACAGCGCGAACAGGTCGCTGCCCGCGACCACGGCCGGGTCGGCCCAGGCGGCCGGGTCGAAGTCGTGGACGCCGGACCACCACGCGAAGTGGTCGGCGTCGGCCCACGGCGCCTCGTGGATCGCGACGTCACCGGCGGACAGCCCGGCCCGGAACGAATCGACGTCGTGGCCGAGCGCGGACACCACGCCCGCTCCGGTCACCACCACATCAGACATCGGCGTCCTCCTCGGTGCGGTTCCTCGTTCTCGGGCCGCGGTCGTCGGCCGCGGTGAGGTCGAGCCCGGCACGCACGGCGCGGCGGTCGACCTTGAGGCTGGCGAGCTTGGGCAAGGCCGCGTCCCAGGTGGCGACGTAGCGCGGCACCTTCCACGCGGCGAGCCGGGCGGCGCAGTACGCACGCAGCCCCACCGGGTCGGGCCCGTCCGCCCACACGACGACCGCGCACGCCTCCTCGACGAACACCGGGTCGGGCACGGGCACGACGACCACCTCGCGAACGCCGGGATACCCGGCGGCGACCCGTTCCAGCTCGTGCGCGGAGATGTTCTCGCCGCCGCGTTTGATCACGGCCTTGGCGCGCCCGACGTACGCGTACCCGCCGCCGGGCAGCTCGCGCACCAGGTCGCCGGAGACGATCCCGCCGTTCGCGGGCGGCTCGCCGTCGTAGCCGGTCATGACGGCGGGGTGGGCGAACCACAGCTCCCCCACGGCGCCAGGCATGACGTCGGCACCGTCCTGGCCGACGACCCGCACCCTGGCGTCCGGCGGGTACGGCCCGCCGATCGAACCGTCCGTTGTGGACTCGCCGGGGCGGGTGGTGAGACCGAGCCCGCTGGTCTCCGTCATCCCCCACAGCGTCCGGACCTCGGTGCCGAACCGGTGGTGGAACGCGGGCACGTCGTAGTGCGTGACGAGCAGGCGCAGCGGGTGGTCCCGGTCGGCAGGCGACGGTGGTGCGGCGAGCAGCAGCTCGGCGATCGTGGGGACGACGATCGTGACGGTCGCGTTCCTGGCACGCACGAGGTCCCAGAACCGGGAGACGCTGAACCGGCCCGTGAGGGTGAACGCCGCGCCGACCGTCGTGGCGGGCGCCCAGCCCATGAGCGTCGCCGACGCATGATGCAGCGGGAGTGCGCACAGGACGGTGTCTGCGGCGGTGTAGCCGTGTGCGTCGGCGAGCGCCGCACCGGTGACCGCGAAAGCACGTTGTGGCACCACGACTCCACGCGGCCGGGACGTGCTGCCGGAGGTGTACAGCACCGCCCAGGGATCGTCCGCGCCGACACGCACCGGCCTGGCCGGCGCGCGGCTGTCACCGGGTGTCGGCGGCTCGGTCGTCCCGTCGCCCTCGGTGACGACGACACCCGCGCCGCTCCGTACGAGCAGCTCCGCCAGCTCGACCGGGGGCAGCGCGGGGTCGAAGGGCACGGCCACCGCGCCGAGCCGGGTCAGTGCGGCGAGCGTGGCCAGGTGACCGGGGTTGGCGTCGAGGACGAGCGCGACGCGCGTGCCCGCCCGCACGCCGCGTGTCGACAGCCGGGCGGCGACGACCCGCGCCCAGTCGTCGAACTCCGCATAGGTCCAGTCCCGGTCACTGGCACGGAGGAACACATGGGAGCCATACCGCGCCACCGCACGCACCCAGGCGTCACCCGCGCCTGTCATGGCCCCGGCCGGGTCGGCGCGCGATAGGCTCGCCCGATGAGCAGCCCGCCTGACCAGGTGTGGGCGGGTCTCGGTGCGGACGACCGCGCCGCCTTCGACGCCGCGGCCACGCTGATGCGCGCCGCCGGGGTGGCCACCGGCCGCATCGACCGGATCCTGCGGCCGTTCGGGCTCACCTTCGCCCGGTTCGAGGTGCTGTTGCTCCTGTCGTGGACCCGCAGCGGGGCGATGCCGCTCGGTCGCATGCGGGACCGGCTGATGATCCACCAGGCGGCCGTCACCAACCTCGTCGACCGGCTGGAGCGTGACGGGCTGGTGCGCAGGGTGCCGCACCCCCGCGACCGCCGCACCACGCTCGCGGAGATCACCAGCAAGGGCCGCAAGGTCGTGCTGCCAGCCACCCGCGACATCGGCGAACAGCTCTCGCTCGGCGTCGACGACCGGGCCGCCGAGGAGATCTTCACCCTGGTGCAGCTCCTGCGCAGCGCGGCAGGCGAGGCCGGCTGAGCGCCGGACACCGCGCTCACGCCCCGGACAGCCCGGCGGCCTTCAGCGCCAGCGCGCGGGCGCGCTCGATGTCGTAGTTCTTGCGGGTGACCAGCCGCTGGGCGAACAGGCCACCGCCGGACTGGAGGTTCGTGACCTGGTGCCAGCCGCCGAGCGCGTCGGCGGTCGTGTCGCGGATGGCGTGGAACAGCTTCGTGCGGTACTCCCCCGACACGTCCGGCCCGGTGCCCATGTACTTGTCCAGCAACGGTTTCAGGTCGGGGTTGTCGAAGTCGGCCATCGAGGGGGCGGTCACCACCGCGCCGCCCGCGATGTCGTGCAGGTGCCGGACCATCGCGTTGAAGTTCGCCGCGCCGTGGTACTTGGTGACGTTGGTGAACATGTCGTCCGGGTAGTAGAACCCGTCCGGCGTCGCGTGTGCGTGGGTCAGCGCCGCCTCGAGCCCCGCGCGCAGCAGCGTCGCGTGGATCATCATCTCGTCGATCTTCTCGCGGACGTGGGAGACCCGCGCGGTGCCGTTGGCCTCCGCGATCAGGTGCGCGAGGCCCACCAGCTCGTCGGCCTGGTTGATCATGAAGGACACCCCGCCGAGCCGTTCCCACAGGCCGAGCGAGTGGGCGAACACCGCGGCGTGCGCGGTCTGCCCGTCGAGGAAGACCCGCTCGGTCGGGACGAACACGTCGTCGAAGATGACCATGCTGTCCGGCATGCTCTCCTTCGAGCTGACGGGAAAGTCGCGCGGGTCGACGCCGCGCGGGTGGTAGGTCGTGTTGGTGATGTGCACGCCGGGCGAGCTGACCGGCACGGCGCAGGCGATCGCGTAGTCCTCCTCGCCCGGCTTCATCGACTTGGTCGGCATGACCATCAGGTCGTGCCCGAACGCGGCGGCGGTGATGTGCAGCTTGGCGCCGCGGATGACCACCCCGTCCGGCCTGCGCTCGACGACCCGCACGTAGGCGTCCGGGTCGTGTTGCTTGGCGGGCGCGAGGGTGCGGTCGCCCTTCGCGTCGGTGATGCACTCGGTGATGCGGATGTCCTTGCGGCGGGCGTCCTCGACGTAGGCCTTGATGCGCGGGACGAACTCCGGGTTGTCGTCGGCGAGCCTGCCGGCGGCGACCAGCAGCGTCATCAGCGCCTGGTAGGTGACGTTGAGCAGCAGGTCCATCTCGATGATGACCGGGATGCGCTCACGCAGCTCCGCCGCACTGCGGGGCGCCATGGTCAGCGGGTTCACCGCGTCCGGGGCGTCGCTGTGGAACTTGTCGTAGCCGGCCGCGATGGCCTCCAGCGGGACGGCGAGCGCCGGCTCCGACGAGAGGTCCTCGACGAGCCTGCCGTCGAAGTAGACCTTGCGCCCGTCGTTGAGCGACTCCTTGTACTGCCGGCCGGTGAGCATCGTCGCGCACTCCTGTCACCCGAAGCTGAAGTGAATCTGACGTCTATGTCATATCTTGTGACCGGCAATGTCAAGAGCGGTCGCGTGCGGTCTGCCCTCGACCGCGGTCGATCACCTCGGCCCGACGTCTGCCGGACTCCGCGAGATCGAGGTTCCGCGCGTTCCAGTCCCGCGCGGTGTGTTCCTCCACCGCGTACGACCCGCCGACGAACTCCGCCTCCACCCGCCGGTAGGAGGCCAGCAACGCCCGCACGGCACGGCGGTCGTTGCCCGCGATCGCGCCGGCCACCGCGCGTGCCCTCGCCAGCAGCTCGTCGTGCGGCACGACCTCGCTCGCCAGGCC
>NZ_DASWSJ010000185.1:0-1810 GCF_036402745.1 Actinophytocola sp.
TCCGCGGATCGGCCACCTGACAAGGTGTTTCCCGGTACGTTGGGGGCATGGCCGGGTTCCTCGCCGATGTCACGATGGTGGTGCACTTCGCGGCGTTGCTCTACATCGGACTCGGGGGGTTTCTCGCCTGGCGGTGGCCCAGGTCGATCTTCCTGCACGTGTTCTTCGCGCTCTGGGGGATCGCGATCAACATCCTTCCCATCACCTGCCCGTTCACCGCCCTCGAGGACTCCTTCCGCCGCCAGCAAGGGCTCGGTCCGCTCCCCGGCGGGTTCAACGAGTACTACATCTACGACCACCTCATCCCGCGCGGCCTGCTGCCCGTCGTCGCGGTCGTCGCGGTCATACTGCTGGTCGTGTCCTACGTCGGCGTCTACGTGCGGTGGCGCAGCCGGCGCGCTCAGCAGGCCCTCGCGGCGTCGCGGTGAACCCCGGGACCGGGCCCACCGAGTGGGAGTTCGGCGAGCCCGTCGGCGTCGGGCCCTGGCCCGGTGACCCGCCCACCGACGCCCACTACGACCCGACCCTGCTGGCCGAGGGCGACCGCCGCAACGTCGTCGACGCCTACCGCTACTGGCGCCGCGGCGCGGTCGTCGCGGACCTCGACCACAGGCGCCACGACTTCCACGTCGCCATCGAGAACTTCCAGCACGACCACAACATCGGCACCGTCGTCCGCACCGCCAACGCGTTCGCCGCCAAGGCCGTCCACATCGTCGGCCGCCGCCGCTGGAACCGCCGCGGCGCCATGGTCACCGACCGCTACCAGCACGTCGAGCACCACCCGGACGTCGAGTCGCTGCTGAAGTTCGCCGCCGCCGAGGACCTCGCGCTCGTCGCGGTCGACAACACGCCGGGTGCCGAGCGGGTCGAGACCGCCGCGCTGCCGCGCCGCTGCGTGCTCCTCTTCGGACAGGAGGGTCCCGGTCTCACCGTGGCCGCGCGGGAGGCCGCCACCACCGTCGTCTCGATCGCCCAGTTCGGCTCGACCCGCTCGATCAACGCCGGGGTCGCGGCCGGCATCGTCATGCACAGCTGGGTCCGCCAGCACGCGGACCTCGGCAAGGCGTGGTGACTGGTGTCCCGCGCCGGGACACTAGACCGGCTCCACCTCCACGGGAATGCCGTTGAGCACCGCGGTGCCCGAGAGCGCGTCGAGCAGCGTGTCGTCGGTGAGCAGGTTGGTGTTGACACCCGCGTGCGCGGTGGCCACCGCCGTGCGCGTGCCGGCCACGTCGTGGCCCCAGCCATGCGGGATGCTCACCACGCCGGGCCGGATCGAGTCGGTGACCTCCACCGGGATCTCCACCTTGCCGGCCCGCGAGCGCACCACCGCGCGACCGCCGTCGACCAGGCCAAGCCGGGTGGCGTCGGTGGGGTGGACCTGCGCGGTGCACCGGTTCTGCCCACGCACCAACGGCTCCAGGTTGTGCATCCACGAGTTGTTCGACCCCAGCTGCCGCCGGCCGATCAGCACCAGCTGCTCGGACACCGGCTCGCCCAGGACGGCCACCAGCCGCGGCACGTCCGACACGATCTGCGCCGGGGCCAACTCGACCTGACCGCTCGCCGTGGACAGGACCTCCGGCAGCCGCGACGTCAGCGGGCCGAGGTCGACGCCGTGCGGCGCGGCCTCCAGGTCGGCCAGGGTCAGCTCGTACGGGCCGGCGCGGAGCATCAGGTCGATCAGCCGGGCCGGCCCGCTGCGGCCGCCGGCGAGGGCGGCGTCCACACCGAACCGGCGGGCGATCTCGGCGGCCACGAAGTCGTCCAGTGCGGCGAGGTCGGCGTTCGGGCCCTGGCCGGTGAC
>NZ_DASWSJ010000186.1:0-3893 GCF_036402745.1 Actinophytocola sp.
GCTGTACCGGAATATCCCCTGATAGGGGCATGTTGAACGGTACGTCTGGCCATCTGGCAGACTGTTAGGTCGAGTCCGGCTCCGGTTCACCCCGAACCAACGGGGACCCGGCGGCCAGTGAGAAAGGGCAAGATCTGTGAAGACCGGTATCCACCCCGAGTACGTCACGACCGAGGTCGTCTGCGGCTGTGGGAACACGTTCACCACGCGTAGCACCAAGAAGTCGGGCAGCATCCACGTGGAAATCTGCTCGAACTGCCACCCGTTCTACACGGGCAAGCAGAAGATCCTCGACACCGGCGGCCGGGTCGCCCGCTTCGAGGCTCGCTACGGCAAGCGGCAGAAGTCCAAGTAGCTTCGTTCACGGCGCCTACCCGCATCCGGGTGGGCGCCGTTTTCATGTCCTAGCGAAGGGAGGTTGCCGTGGACTCATCGTCACTCGGTGAGCTGTTGAACGAGTACGCCGAGCTGGAGAAGGCGCTGGCCGACCCGGCGGTGCACGGCGACCAGGACAAGGCCCGCAAGCTCGGCCGCCGCTACGCCCAGCTCACCCCCACCGTGAAGACGCTGCGGGAGCTGGAGTCGGCCCGCGACGACCTGGCCGCGGCCCGCGAGCTCGCGACCGAGGACGAGACGTTCGCCGCCGAGGCCGCGTCGCTGGCGGAGCGGGTCCCCGTGCTCGAGACCAAGCTGACCGAGCTGCTGCTGCCGCGCGACCCGCACGACGGCTCGGACCTGCTGATGGAGATCAAGTCGGGGGAGGGCGGCGACGAGTCGGCCCTGTTCGCCGGCGACCTGCTGCGGATGTACCTGCGGTACGCCGAGCGGCACGGCTGGCAGACCGAGGTGCTCGACGGCACGGAGACCGGGCTGGGTGGGTACAAGGACGTCACGGTGGCCGTCAAGAGCAAGACCGCGACGGCGGACGGCGTGTGGTCGCGGCTGAAGTTCGAGGGTGGCGTGCACCGGGTCCAGCGGGTGCCGATCACCGAGTCGCAGGGCCGGATCCACACGTCCGCGGCCGGCGTGCTCGTCTACCCCGACGTCGAGGACGTGGCGGTCGACGTCGACGAGAAGGACCTGCGGATCGACGTGTTCCGGTCCTCCGGCAAGGGTGGCCAGAGCGTCAACACGACGGACTCGGCGGTGCGGATCACCCACCTGCCGACGGGCATCGTGGTGTCGTGTCAGAACGAGCGGTCACAGTTGCAGAACAAGACCCGCGCCATGCAGGTCCTCCGCGCCCGCCTCACGGCGCTGGCCGACGAGGAGGCGGCGAAGCAGGCTGCGGACAACCGGCGCAGCCAGGTCCGGACGGTCGACCGCTCGGAGCGCGTGCGGACGTACAACTACCCGGAGAACCGCATCTCCGACCACCGGGTCAACTACAAGGCCTACAACCTGGACCACGTCCTGGACGGCGACCTCGACGGCGTGCTGGACGCCCTGGCCTCAGCGGACCGCGACGAGCGCCTCGCCGCGCACCAATCCGTCTGACCAGGGCGGGAGTGTGCGAGGGTGACCCCGTGACCCGACAGCCGCTTCGCCTGGCCATCATCGAGGCCGAGCGCATCCTCGCCGCCGCCGGGGTTTCCTCGCCTCGGGTGGATGCCGAGCTCATCGCCGCGCACGTGCTGGGTGTCGAGCGTGGCAAGCTGCCGCTGGTGCCGCTGGTCGACCCGCAGGTCATCGACGCCATCGGGCAGCTCGTCAACCGGCGGGCCAAGCGCATCCCGCTCCAGCACCTGCTCGGCTGGGCGTCGCTCGGCGCGGTCACCGTCGAGGTCGGCGCCGGCGTGTTCGTGCCGCGGCCGGAGACCGAACTGCTGCTCGAGTGGGGCCTCGGCGCCATCAAGGACACCGACGGCCCGCTGATCCTCGACCTCTGCACCGGCTCGGGGGCGCTCGCGCTCGCCTTCGCGCACGAGCGGCCGGACGCCACCGTGCACGGCGTCGAGCTCGACGTCAACGCGCTGGCCTGGGCCCGCCGCAACTCCGACATCCGGGTCGAGGCGGGCGACCGGCCGATCGTGCTGCACAAGGGCGACGTCACCGACCCGACCCTGCTCACCGACCTCGACGGCCGCGTCGACCTGCTGGTCTGCAACCCGCCGTACGTGCCGGTCGGCACCACGGTCGCGCCCGAGGTGGGGGAGCACGACCCGTTCCGCGCGGTGTTCGGCGGCTCGGACGGGCTGCAGGTCGTCCGGCACGTCGTCGGCTGCGCGGCCCGGCTGCTCCGTGCGGGCGGCGCGTTCGCGATGGAGCACGACGACTCGCACGCGGAGTCCGTGCCGGCCCTGCTCGCGACCCGCCGGGTCCTCGCCGACATCGAGGACCACCAGGACCTCGCCGGCCGGCCCCGCTTCGTCACCGCCCGCCACGCCTAGGGGCGGGAGCTGGCGACCATCTCGTCGTAGAGGGGGAGCATCCGCGACCACTGCACCTGCGGACCCGACGCGAAGATGAAGAACTCGACGCCGTTCACGATCCAGAACAGCGCCCGCACGTGCTGGGTCCCGCTGCCGTCGTTGTGCTCGTACTCCCACTCGATCGCCGGGTGGCCGGCGTAGGTCGCGCGGTTGAGGCTGATGCGGTTGTACTCCGACGTGCGCTGGGCGAACTTGGTCTCTTGCGCGACGTGGATGCTCGCGATGTCGGTCGACGTCGCCGGAGCGCCGCCGTAGCCGACGAACCGGCCGCTGTCGGACGGGTCGGTGGCCCGCATCGCGCCGGGACCGCCGGCCCGCGCGATCGTCCAGCCGACCGGGATCACCGTCTCGACCTTCGCCGGACCGGCCACCCGCTGGTAACCCTGCGGCGGCGGGGGAGTGGTGACCACGGTGGTGGTCTCACCGCGTGAGCCCTGATCGGCCACGTACGTGGGGGGTGTGCCGCCTGGGACGGCGACCGCGGGGACCTCGGGTCTGATCAGTAAAGCGGCCCCCAAAACGGCGCTGACCACGAGATACACAACGGCGCAGCAGACCGCGAGCCACCTCGAGCTCAACGTCCGGACGCTCGCCACGACTTTCACCTCGTACACCACCCCCGACATGGGTCTACTCAGAGTAACGTGCCGCGCGGGGTGATCCAATGCTTCGAGCGTGGCAGGACGTGATAGTCAAATGGCGGCTGGTGCCCGACGACCTCCCGGAGGATGACCGGGCGGGCGCCCAGCACGCCGATTTGGCCAGGTCCGCGCTGCTCGGCGGCCGGTTGGACGACGCTCTCACCGAGTTCGAGCACGCCGCCCGGTTACGCGATCATCCACTCGATCAGGTGGGAATCGGCGACGTGCATCTTGCTCGCGGCCGCTGGGACCGGGCCGACGAGCACTACCAGCGGGCGCTGCTCGCGGGTGGCGTGGCGGGTTTGCTGGCCCGGCTCGGCATCACCCAGGTGCAGATCGGCGAGGGCCGGGCCGCAGGGGCGGTCGCGGACCTGGAGCACCTGGTCGCCGACCGCCCGCACGACCCGACGCTGCGTTACTACCTGGCGAGCGCCTGGTACTCGGTCGCCGAGCAGAGCCGGGCCCGCACCGACGACGACACGCTGGTCATCACGAGCGAGCAGCAGCTGCTGATCTGCGAGCAGGCGGCCGAGCGCATCCTGTCCCTGAAGACCGGCGACGACGAGCTCGACCGCGGCGCGGAGCACCTGCTGAACGAGGTCGCGATGGGCCGGCGGTGGACCTGGGCGCCGGAGGGCATCGCGGTCAGCCTGGCGGTGCTCACCGTGGCGCTCGGCCTGATCACCGTCGTCGCCGGCGGGCTGATGGGCAACCCGCTGCTCGTGATCGCCGGCGTGGTGGTGGGCGCGGGCCTGCTGTTCGCGATCGTGTGGCGCTTCCGCCGCCAGACCTGGCGCCGCCGCGCCGACGAGATGGCCCC
>NZ_DASWSJ010000187.1:0-31465 GCF_036402745.1 Actinophytocola sp.
CGGAGACCCGCGCGCGGCGGATCGAGAAGTTCGTCGGCATGCTCGAACGCGGCGAGACCATCCACTAGGCATTCGCTCACGGTCCGCACCCGATCGGGCGAACTCCGTGCGAACGGCCCATTCGCACGGCCCAGGGGTCCCCCGGTTTCAACGCTACCGGTGCGCACCGACATTTTCGGGCGACCCGCACGGGCGACCCGCAACGCCGAGGAGCCGGCCCGCGCGCAGCGGACCGGCTCCTCGCGAAAGACCGTCAGTAGCGGTAGTGCTCCGACTTGTACGGGCCCTCGACGTCGACGTCGATGTACTCGGCCTGATCCTTCGTCAGCTTGGTGAGCTGGCCGCCCAGCGCCTCCAGGTGGATGCGCGCGACCTTCTCGTCCAGCTTCTTGGGCAGGCGGTACACCTCCTTGTCGTACTCCTCGTTCTTGGTGAACAGCTCGATCTGCGCGATCACCTGGTTGGAGAAGGAGTTCGACATCACGAACGACGGGTGCCCGGTGGCGTTGCCCAGGTTCATCAAGCGGCCCTCGGACAGCACGATGATCGAGTGCCCGTCCGGGAACACCCACTCGTCGACCTGCGGCTTGATGTTGATCTTGTGGATACCCGGGTACCGCGCGAGGCCGGCCATGTCGAGCTCGTTGTCGAAGTGGCCCACGTTGCCCAGGATGGCCTGGTGCTTCATCTTGGCCATGTGCTCGGCCATCACCACGTTCTTGTTGCCCGTGGTGGTGATGACGAGGTCGGCCTTGTGCAGCACGTCCTCGAGGCGCTGCACGTCGTAGCCGTCCATGGCGGCCTGGAGAGCACAGATCGGGTCGATCTCGGTGACGATGACCCGCGCGCCCTGGCCGCGCAGTGACTCGGCCGAGCCCTTGCCCACGTCGCCGTAGCCGCAGACCACCGCGACCTTGCCGCCGATGAGGACGTCCGTACCGCGGTTGATGCCGTCCACCAGCGAGTGGCGGATGCCGTAGCGGTTGTCGAACTTGGACTTGGTGACCGAGTCGTTGACGTTGATGGCCGGGAACAGCAGGTCACCCGCGGCGGCCAGCTGGTACAGGCGCAGCACGCCGGTGGTGGTCTCCTCGGTGACGCCCTTGATCTCGGCGCCCGTCCGGGTCCACTTCTTCTCGTCCGCCGCGAGCGAGTTGCGCAGCGTCTCGAGGATGATCTTCCACTCGTCGGGGTCGTCCGCCTCCGCCTGCGGGACGACGCCGGCCGCCTCGTACTGGGTTCCCTTGTGGACCAGCAGGGTGGCGTCGCCACCGTCGTCGAGCAGCATGTTCGGCGCGGCACCGCCGGGCCACGTCAACATCTGCTCGGTGCACCACCAGTACTCCTCCAGCGTCTCGCCCTTCCAGGCGAACACCGGGACACCCTGGGGCTCCTCGGGAGTGCCGTGCGGACCGATGACGACCGCGGCCGCCGCGTGGTCCTGGGTGGAGAAGATGTTGCAGGAGGCCCACCGCACCTCGGCGCCGAGCGAGATCAGCGTCTCGATCAGCACGGCGGTCTGCACGGTCATGTGCAGCGAGCCCGAGACCCGCGCCCCGCGCAGCGGGTAGACCTCGGCGTACTCACGGCGAAGCGCCATCAGACCGGGCATCTCGTGCTCGGCGAGGCGAATCTCCTTGCGGCCGAACTCGGCCAGTGCGAGGTCAGCCACCGCGAAGTCCAGGTCGCCGACCTTCCTGGCGAACCGAGCCGCGGTCGCTTCCTGGCTGTTTACTGCGGTCATCCCGTACATCCTCCAAACTCAAGGCCTTCGCGGGAACACTACCGTTACCCGAAATTGATCGACTCGAGTGGCCATCAAGCGACGGAGGACAAGGCCGTGATAGCCGTTGGACCGGACACCCGCGTGGTGGAGCTGCGCGTCCACGGGCTCATGGGCACGACGCCTGAGTCACTCGTCTCCTCGGTCGCCGCGGTGGACGTCGCCGGCGACGGTGTCGGCCGGCTCGTGCAGCCCGCGGACCGGCTGCTGCGGCCCGCGCCCGGGCCGATGCTGCGGGCCGAGGGGCAGTCGGTCCCGCGGGTGGTCGAGGGGTACGTCTGGGGCGGGATGACCTCGGGCGGCGCGGTCAAGGCCGCGTGGGCGCTGCTGTTCCCGTTCTCCCTGGCCAACGTCGCGCACTGGATGCTGCCGCCGATGCCGTCCGGGCACCGGCTCGCCTGGCGGCTGGGGCTGGTGAACCGGTCGCTGCTGCGGCTCGCGGCCGTGCTGCTGACGATGCTGCTCGTCACCCAGGCCGCGGTGGTGAGCCTGGACCTGATCGCCGCGCAGTGCCTCGCGCCCGGCTCGCCGTGCCTGGCCCGCACGGTGCCGGAGTGGCTGCGGGAGGTCTACCTCGTGCGCCCGCTGATCGGGCTGCTGCCCGTACTCCTGTTGATCTACATACTGTTCCGCATCTCCTGCGTGGCGTGGGAGACGAGCGCGCCCCGCAACCCGCCGGAGACCCCACCGAACGCGCGGGTGCAGCTGCCCGGCACCAACCTCGTCGCCGACCCGGACACGCCGACGCTGCGCGCGCTGCACCTGCTGGCCGCGCTCGCGACGGTGGCGCTGCTGCCGCTCGGCGGGCCCTTCGCGGCGCCGGGCGGGGCACTGTCGGTGCTGTGGGCCGGCGCGCTGGCGCTGCTGGTGGTCGCCCTGCTGGGCGTGCTGCTGCTCGACGACCCGACCGGGGCGCATCCGGTCCGCGCCGGCCGCTGGCTACGGGCCGCGCTCGGGCCGGTGACCCGCCGGGTGCTGCTGGGCCTGGGTGGCGTGCTCGTGGCGGCCTCGGCGGCGGCGCAGAACCCGCTGCCCGGGGCGCTGTCGGGCACGGACTCGACGGTCGAGGCGCTGGCCGCGGCGCTGATCGCGCTGGTGGTGCTGTTCGGCGTGCTGCTGGTGCCGGCCGCGGTGATCGCCCGCCAGGAGTGGCGCGGGCAGCCGCCGGAGCTGCGGCCGTGGGCCGGCGGGTGGATGTCGGCGCCGGTGCTGGCGGTGGCCGCGCTGCTGGGTGGCGGCTTCGGGGTCGGGCTCGCGGTCGCGGTGCAGCAGCTGGTCGGCGCGTCCGGCACGCTGCCCCAGGGGTACCGGCCGGTGGAGCTGCTGTGGGGGGCGAGCGCGGCGCTCGGCGTGGTGGCCGCGGCGGGCGCGGGGGTGGTGGCGTTGTTTACGCTGATGCGGCTGCGGGCCGGCCGGTTCACCGACGGCGAGGCGACCGTGCGGCTGCTGCACGAGGACAGCGTGCGCGACCTGCCGGTGGCGGCGCGGGCGTGGCGGGCGGCGCGGTGGCGGCGGGCGCACCTGCACCACATCCTGCTGGCCTGCGCCCTCGTGCTGTGCGTGGGCGCGGCGGTCGCGTTGTTCGTGCGGGTCTCCGGGGTGGCGCTGCCGACGTGGACGGACCCGCTGTCCGCGGTCGGCGTCGTGTCGCTGGGCGTGCTGGCCGGCGCGCTACTGCGGGCGGTCTACAACGCGGCGCGCGCCCCGGCCGCGGGCCGGCAGCTGGGCGTGATCACCGACCTCGCGAGCTTCTGGCCGCGCGAGGCGCACCCGATCGTGCCGCCGTGCTACGCCATGAAGGTGGCGCCGGAGCTGGCCGCGCGGACCGTCGAGCACCTGCGGACGCCGGGCACCCGGGTCGTGCTGACCGGTGACTCGCACGGGAGCCTGCTCGTCGCCGTTGCCGCGGCGCGCCTGCTGAACTCGCTCAACGAGCCGGAGCGGCGGCGGATCGGCCTGGTGACCGTGGGGTCGCAGCTGCAGTGGGCGTACTGCCGGGCGTTCCCCGCGGTGCTGCCGTTCGCGGCGCTGGGCACGCTGGCCGGCGAGCTGGGGACCCGGTGGCGCTCGCTGTGCCGCGGGACGGATCCCCTCGGCGGCGCGGTGACCACGTGGGGCCACCAGGTGTACGGGTCGAGCCTGCTCGGCACGGGCTTCCGCGCGGACGGCACGTCCGGCCCGCTGGCGGCGGCCACCCGCGGGCCGACCGGGGCGCTGGTGCTGGGGCTGGACCACTGGCTGCCGGACCCGGCGGCCGGCCCGATCCCCGGCCGGCGCTGGACCCCGGGCGTGCAGCGGCACGGGAACTACCAGGCGGACCCGGAGTGGGACCGCGCGATCGCGATGGCCGCCGGCCTGGACCCGGCCGAGCCGACGGTCGGCTCGTTCGAGTCCCTGCTGCCGTCACCGCGCTGAGTCCACCGGCGCGGGCAGGCCGGCCAGCACGGCGTCGGCCACGTCGGGGTGAGCTGCCTGGGTCAGCAGGCCCGCCGGGCCCAGCAGGCCTTGCCGGTCCACCGTCACGAGCGCGTTGCGCAGGACCGGGCCCAGGTGCTCGCGCAGGCGTGCCTCGAGGTCGGTCAGGTCGGGGGCGTGCCGGAAGACGCCGCCGGACAGGACCAGGATGCCCGCGCCGTGCGGGCCCAGCTGGCCGTCGACCATCCGCAGGTGCCGGCGGACCGCGAGGATCACCGCCAGCGACGCGAGCTCCAGGTCCGCCCGCTGCTCGTCCACTGTGGACGGGATGAGGTCCACGTCGGCGTGCCGGCGGGCCGCCGCCCCCTCCAGGCCGGCGGGGTCCGCCAGGCGTTCGGCCGCCGCCTCGGCCACCACGCCGGGGGCGCTCACCCGCATGCCCAGGTCGCCCTCGACGGTCCGGCGGTCCGGCGGCAGCGCCACCGCGTGCACCGAGGAGTCCACTGTGGACACCGCGGAGTAGACGTCCGTCGTCGCGCCGCCGACGTCCACCACGAGCACCGCGCCCGGCTGTTCCTCCCGCGCGGCAAGGACTCCGGCCAGCCGGGACACGCCCGACAGCACGGCGTCCGGGGTCACCGTGCGCACCAGCCGGCGCAACCGCGGGCCGCGGGACAGGCCCTTGCCGCCGATCACGTGCCGGAGGAACACCTCGCGGATCGCCGCCCGCGCCGGGCCGGGGGCCAGCTCACCGACGTCGGGCAGGACGTTGGCCGCGGGCACGACCCGGCGACCGGTCCCGGCCAGCGCGGCGAGCGCGGCGGGCCGCGCGGCGGCGTTGCCGGCCAGCACGATCGGCACGGCGACGCGGGCCGCCGCGAGGCGGGAGGCGTTGTGCAGCAACACCTTCTCGTCGCCGCCGTCGGTGCCGCCCACGAGCAGCAGCACGTCCGGCGCCGCGGCACGCAGCTCGCGCACGGCCGCCGGGGTCAGCCGGCCGGTCGTGACGTGCACGACCTTGGCCCCGGCCGACAGCGCCACCCGGTAGCCGGCCTCGGCGCTGACCAGCCGCTCCTGGCCGACGACGGCGAGCCGCAGGCCGCCGCCGGCCGACGAGCACGCCAGCACCTCGGTGGCCGCGGGCAGGGAGGACGTGACCGCGGCGACCCCGTCGAGGACCTCCGGCGGGGTCGTCCGGTGCTGCGCCACCCCGAGCACCGCACCGGACCCGGACACCAGCACGCCCTTGGTCCACGTCGAGCCGACGTCCAGGCAGAGGAAGGTCAAGGCGACGTGGCCTTGGGGGCCGCGCCCTGCACCGGCGGCGACGACGCGCCGCGCAGGCCCAGCAACGAATGCCGCCGGCCGTAGGCGAAGTACACGACCACGCCGATCACCATCCAGACGAAGAACCGCAGCCACGTGAGGATCGTCAGGTTCAGCATCAGCCACAGGCACGCGAGGATCGCCGCCACGCCGATCACCGGCAGCGCCGGCACCCGGAACGCCCGCGGCAGGTCCGGGTGCGTCCGGCGCAGCACCATCACCCCGCCCGACACGAGGACGAACGCGAACAGCGTGCCGACGTTCACCATCTCCGCGAGCTTGGAGGCCGGGAAGAAGGTGGCCGCGGCAGCGACGAGGCCGCCGACCAGGATCGTCGCGCGGACCGGGGTGCCGTGCTCGCCGGTCCGCGACAGGCCGCGCGGCAGCAGGCCGTCCCGGGACATCGCGAACAACACCCGGATCTGGCCCAGCATCAGGACCATCACCACGGTCGTCAGGCCGGCGAGCGCGCCGACCGAGACGACGTTGGCCGCCCAGTCGGAGCCGTTCAGCGCGAACGCGGTCGCGAGCGTCTTGGCCTCGCCGTTGCCGGTCGCCAGCTCGGTGTACTTCACCATGCCGGTCACGACGAGCGAGACCGCCACGTACAGCACGGTGACGATCGCGAGCGAGCCGAGGATGCCGCGCGGCACCGCGCGCTTGGGGTCCCGCGTCTCCTCGGCGGTGGTCGCGACGACGTCGAAGCCGATGAACGCGAAGAACACCAGCGACGCGCCGGCGAGCAGCCCGAACACGCCGAACGCGCTGTTCGCCCCGCCTGCCAGCCAGGAGAAGACGGTCTGGTCGACGCCGGTCGACGCCGAGCCGCCGGTCTCGCCCGGGGGGATGTAGGGGTGGTAGTTGGCGGCCTTGACGAAGGTGAGCCCGAAGAAGATCACGAACAGCACGATGGCGACCTTGATCCCGGTGATCACCATGCTGACCCGCGCCGACAGCTTGGTGCCGACGGCCAGCAGGACGGTCAGCGCGGCGATCAGCACGAGCGCGCCCCAGTTGACCGTGAGGCCGCCGACGGCGACCGTCGTCTTCACGCCGCCGCCGAACAGGTAGCCCAGCACCGTCTGCAGGTACTCCGACCACCCGGTGGCGACCGCGGCCGAGCCGACCGCGAACTCGAGCACGAGGTCCCAGCCGATGATCCACGCGAGGAGCTCGCCGAACGTGGCGTAGGAGAACGTGTACGCGCTGCCCGCCACGGGAACCGTCGACGCGAACTCGGCGTAGCACAGCGCGGCCAGCGCGCAGGCGATCGCGGCCAGCACGAACGAGAGCGACACCGACGGCCCGGCCAGGTCGCCCGCGGTACGCGCGGTGAGCGTGAAGATCCCGGCCCCGATGACCACCGCGACGCCGAACACCGTGAGGTCCCAGGCGCTCAAGTTCCTTCGCAGCCGGGACCCCGGCTCATCGGTGTCCGCTATGGACTGCTCGACGGACTTCGTGCGCCACAGACCGTTACCGGGCACGGCAGCCTCCTCACTCCGACGCCTGACCAGTTCAGACCATAGTGGGATCAGCACCCCATCTCCGCACGACGAACACCGGCGAAGTCGGTCACCAGGCGAAGCAGCCCTGGGCTGCGCCGGGTCAGGCGGGAGTCACCGGGTGGTCCTCGGCCGGGGTGCGGTCCAGGTCCGGTTCCAGGTAGATCAGCCGCGCCGCCGGGACCGCCTCGCGGATCCGGCGTTCGGCGGCGTCGATCTCCGCGGCGACCTCCGCCAGCGGCAGGCCCGGCTCCAGCGCGATCTTCGCCGCCACCAGCAGCTCCTCCGGGCCGAGGTACTGCGTGCGGATGTGGATCAGCCGCCGCACCCTGCCGCCCATGACGGCCGACGAGATCGCGGCGAGCTCCTGCGGGGTGGCGCCCTCGCCGATGAGCAGGCTCTTCATCTCCACGATGAGGATGATCGCGATCACGCCGAGCAGGAGGCCGATCATGAGCGTGCCGATGCCGTCCCAGGCCGCGTCGCCGGTGATGACCGACAGGCCCACGCCGAACAGGGCGAACACGAGACCGAGCAGCGCCCCCGCGTCCTCGAGCAGCACCACCGGCAGCTCGGGCGTGCGCGACTGGCGGATGAACCCCCACCACGAGACGTCGCCCTTGATCTTGCGGGACTCCACGATGGCCGTGCGGAAGCTGTAGGACTCCAGGACGATCGCCACGACGAGGATGATCACCGCGACGATCGGCGACGTCAGCGGCTCCGGGTGCTGGAGCTTGTGGATCGCCTCGTAGATCGCGAACGCCGAGCCGAGGGTGAACAGCATCAGGGCCACGATGAACGAGTAGAAGTACCGGTCGCGGCCGAAGCCGAACGGGTGCTCGCTCGTGGCCTTGCGCCGCGAGGTCTTCTGGCCGAGCAGCAGCAGGCCCTGGTTCGACGTGTCCGCCACCGAGTGCACCGACTCGGCCAGCATCGACGAGGACCCGGTGATGGCGAAGCCGATGAACTTGGCCACCGCGATCCCCGCGTTCGCCCCCAGCGCGGCGAGGATCGCCCTGGTCCCGCCCCCTGTAGCCACGGCTACTCCCTACGAAAGTCGGATTTGTCGCAAAAGCATGCCGAGCCTAGAGACTCGACACCCCGGCTGTCTCACTACCCACCGTCGCGGCGAACAACCGCACGGCCGAGTCCCCCAGTGGTGACAGCACGACATCGGGATCCAGCGCCGGCAGCCACATCGACTGCCCGCGCCCCAGCGACAGCTCCTGACCGTCGACCGCGGCCACCCGGACCCCGCCGTCGACGCAGATCATGACCCGCGGCGCCCCGCCCTCGAGCTTCACCTCGGCGCGCGGGTCGGCCGCGGCCCACTCGATCCGGGACAGCTCGAACTCGGGCGCGGGCGTGCGGTACACCCGGCGCGGGCCGACGGGCTCGCCGGTGCGGACGTTCATGTCGTCGAACCCGAAGTCCAGCACCCGCAGCAGCTCCGGCACGTCCACGTGCTTGGGCGTGAGCCCGCCGCGCAGCACGTTGTCCGAGTTGGCGAGCACCTCGACCGCGGTGCCGTGCAGGTAGGCGTGCAGGTTGCCGGCCGGCAGGAAGATCGCCTCGCCCGGCGCCAGCACGAGCCGGTTGAGCAGCAGCGCGGCCAGCATCCCGGAGTCACCCGGGTACCGCTCGCCGAGCTCGAGGGCGGTGCGGCACTCCAGCTCGAACTCGCCGTGCTCCTTGACGTGCACGACACACGCGTCGAGCAGGTCCGGCAGCAACGCGTCGATCGCCGGCTGCGGCAGCGTGATCCACGTCGTGAACAGCGCCCGCAGGCCCTCCCGGTCCGGCTCCGCGGCGAGCAGGTCGACGTACCCGGCCAGCGCCGGCGTCTCGATCGCACGCAGGAACTCCACCGTCCGGTCCGGCGAGCGGAACCCGGCCAGCGCGTGGAACTCGGTGAGCGCGCACAGCAGCTCGGGCTTGGCGGTGGGGTCGGGGTAGTTGCGGTTGCCGGCCTCGCGCGCGATGCCGGCCTTCTCCTCCCGCGCGTAGCCCTCCGCCGCCTGGACCGCCGACGGGTGCGCCTGCAGCGACAGCGGCTCCTCGGCCGCGAGCACCTTCAGCAGGAACGGCAGCCGGTCCCCCCAGCGCCCGACGACCGCCGGGCCGAGCTGGCCGGTGGGGTCCTCGGCGAGGAGCTCGAGCAGCGACCGCTCGGTACCGTCCGCCGACACGACCACGGACGGGTCGCCGGGGTGCGCGCCGAGCCACAGCTCCGCCTCCGGGTGCGGCGCGGGCACCTGGCGGCCCAGCATCGCGGCGATCGTGGTGCGGGACCCCCACGCATACGGGCGCACCCGGTTGTTGAGCAGCTGCATCAGGCACTCACTCCCGTGGCCTGGCCGGCGCGTAGCGGGTGGTGCCGCCGGTGGTGCCGGCCGCGAGCCCCAGGTAGAGCGCGGCCAGCTGGAAGCGCAGGGCGAGCACTGCGGCGTAGGTGGTCTCGTCGGCGGTGATCTCGTCGGCCGGCGCGAGCACGTCGGCGGTGGGGAACGCGTCGACGGCGAGCCGGCGCACCGGGTCGGTCGCGACGGCGCTCACCGCGAGCAGGAACACCCGCAGCGGCGAGACCTGCGCCGGGTCGAGGTCGTCGGGGTCGGCGAAGATGTCGTGGACCGCCGAGGCCCGGGTGGCCGCGCGGTGCAGCGCGGTGCGGCTGGCGGCCTGCGGGTAGGCCGCGACGTCGCAGACCAGGTCCGTGTGCGTGCCCAGCACCTGCGCGGCGAAGATCGCGACGCTGGTGGCCACGTCGTCGAGGCCCCACAGCAGCGGCGTGCGCTCGGCGAGGCGCAGCGCCAGTGACTTGGCCGGGTTGACGAACGACTCGTGCTGCATGTGCCCGCGCTCGGCCTCGCGGTCGAGCTCGTCGGCGACCATGCCCAGGTCGGTGCGCAGCAGCTCCAGCGTGGTGACGGCGATGAGCCCGCCAGCCAGCGCCCGGCTGAAGCCGAACCCGGGCGGCACCGGCACCCGCGGCGTGATCAGCACGGCCTGACCGGCCGCGGCCGCCGCGACCGGGCCGTCCTCGGGCGCGGTGAGCACGACCCCCGCGCCGTAACGGCGGGCCCGGTCGATCGACTCGGCGAGCTCGGTGTCACCGGCGTCGTCGGTGTGCGCGATCACCACGTCCAGCGGCCCGAGCCAGGTCGGCGCGGTGTCGGTGAGCACCACCGGCACCGGGCAGGCCTTGCCGAGCAGCGCCAGCAGCAGCTTGGCGACCGCGGGGCTCAGGCCCGGCCGGGTGATGAGGACCAGCGCCCGCGGCTGCGCGCCGGCGAGCCGGGCGATGCCGGCCTCCTGCGCGGCCTCGACGGTGGCCCGCACCTGGGCGCCGGACAGCGCCGCGGCGTGCAGCAGGCCGTCGCTGTCGACCTCGCTGAGCCGGCCGAGGTCGTCGAGCAGCGTGTCGTCGACGGCGGAACTCACTTGTCGGCTGTCCCGTCGGGCGGTTCGATGGCCTCCTCGAGGAGCAGCACCGGGATGCCGTCCTGGACCGGGAACTGCCGGCCGCACGACGTGCAGGTGAGCACGTCGGCCTCGGGGTCGGTGGGGCTGCCCACCGTCAACGGCGCGTGGTCGTCCGACGGGCACGCCAGGATCTCCAACAGCTGCGGGTCGAGCTCGACTGCCATGGTTTCTCCTCCAGATGTGTCAGCCGCCAGATGTGTCAGCCGCGAACGATCGCCAGCACCTCGTCGCGCAGCGCGGCGACCGCGGCGTCGTCGGCGGCCTCGACGTTCAGGCGCAGCAAGGGTTCGGTGTTGGACGGCCGCAGGTTGAACCAGCCGCCGTCGGGCAGCTCGACGGTGAGCCCGTCCGTCTCGTCGGAGCGCACGCCTTCCCGGCCGGCGAACGCCTCCTTCACCGCGGCCATCCGGGCCGCCTGGTCATCGACCGTCGAGTTGATCTCGCCGGACGCGGCGTAGCGGCTGTAGGCCGAGGTCAGCTCCGACAGCGGGCCGTCCTGCTCGCCCAGCGCGGCCAGCACGTGCAGTGCGGCCAGCATGCCGGTGTCGGCGTTCCAGAAGTCGCGGAAGTAGTAGTGCGCGGAGTGCTCGCCGCCGAAGATGGCGCCGGTCGCGGCCATCTCGGCCTTGATGAACGAGTGCCCCACGCGGGTGCGGACCGGCTTGCCGCCGTGCTCGGCGACGATCTCCGGCACGGCGTGCGAGGTGATGAGGTTGTGGATCACCGTGCCGCCCGGGTCCTTGGCCAGCTCGCGCGCGGCGACCAGCGCGGTGATGGCGCTCGGCGACACCGGCTCGCCCCGCTCGTCGACCACGAAGCAGCGGTCCGCGTCGCCGTCGAACGCCACGCCCGCGTCCGCGCCGACCTCGCGGACCTTGGCCTGCAGGTCGACGATGTTCTTGGGATCGAGCGGGTTGGCCTCGTGGTTGGGAAAGGTGCCGTCGAGCTCGAAGTACATCGGCACGACGTCGATGGGCAGCCCGTCGAACATGGCCGGCACGGTGTGCCCGCCCATGCCGTTGCCGGCGTCGACGACGACCTTGAGCGGCCGGCTCGACGAGAGGTCGACCAGCCGGCGCAGGTAGGTGACGTAGCCGGCGAGCAGGTCGCGGGTCTCGAGCGTGCCCGGGGTCTTGCCGGCGGTCGGCGGGACGCCCGCCTCGACCTCGCGCTGGATCTCGGTGAGGCCCGTGTCCTGGCCGACGGGCGCGGCGCCGGGCCGGCACAGCTTGATGCCGTTGTACCTGGCCGGGTTGTGGCTCGCGGTGAACATCGCGCCGGGCAGGTTGAGGCTGCCGGAGGCGAAGTACAGCATGTCCGTGCTGGCGAGCCCGATCATGACGACGTCGAGCCCCTCCTGCAGCACGCCGTCGGCGAACGCGCTGGCGAGCCCGGGCGAGGACGCCCGCATGTCGTGGCCGATGACGACGGCGGGCCCGCCGACCTGGCGGGCGAACGACGCACCGGTGTCGCGCACGAGGTCCGAGTCGAGCTGCTCGCCCACGATCCCGCGGATGTCGTAGGCCTTGAAGACGCCGGACAGGTCACGCACCAGTGCTCCCCGAGAGGTCAGCGGATTTGCCCGGCAGCCTACCGGCGAGCACCTGAGGCGTGGGTGAGTCGGGGTATTACTCGGTGACCGGGTCCGGCAGAACCCGCAGGTGCCCGCGGCGCCCGGCGGCCTGCGGCTCGGGCGGCTCGATGGGCCGGTCCGGGCGGCCCGCCTCGCGGACGGCCTCGGCGAGCGCGGTCAGGTCGTCGACCGAGGGCTCGGGGGCGGCGAACTCGCCGTCGTGCCGGACGACCTCCCAGCCGCGCGGGACCGTGAGGCGCAGCGCGTGCTCCTCGCAGAGGTCGTAGCTGTGCGGCTCGGAGTAGGTGGCGAGCGGGCCGACGACCGCGGTCGAGTCGGCGTAGGCGTAGGTCAGCGTCGCGACCGCCGGGTTGGCGCACCCGGTTCGCGAACACTTCCGCACGCTCCGCACGATCGAGGACGATAGCGCTTCGCGGGCTTCCTGGCAGGTAGGCGCACCGTGTGGTTTTCGTGTCACCCCGGGCTCAGTAGGCTCGGCGGGTGTCCACCACACGCGGCTACCGGGAACGGCACCGACGGCGCCGGCCCAACCGGGACCGGCACGGCCGGGGGCTGCGCGGTTCGCTCTACCCCTCGACGCTGCCGGCCGCCTCCACGCGCGGCGAGCGGTTCGACGCGCTCGTGCTGGCCGCGCTCGAGCCGATCGAGGCGCGGTGGCGCACGGAGCTGACCGAGCTCGACATCGCGGTGGACGACGTGCCGGACGTGCGCGGGGCGGAGCGGTCGCAGACCCCGCAGGACGGCCTGCTCGCCGACGCCGGCGTGCCGCTGGCCCGGCTGGTGCCGGCGGGGATGGACCGGCGCGGGATGCCGACGAAGGCGCGGATCGTGCTGTTCCGCCGGCCGCTGGAGGCCCGCGCCCGGGACGGCGCCGACCTGGCCGACCTCGTGCATCACGTGCTGGTGGAGCAGGTGGCCACCTACCTGAACCTGGACCCAGGCGTCATCGAAGGCGACGGCTGAGCTCTATCTGGTCGTTGGCTCCGCGCAGTGTTGGATTGTTCGCTTCGCTCCTCCGCTACTCGCCCCGTCGCTCTCGCTCACGGGTCCAGACGGCGAACGCTCCTGTGTTGAACTGTTCGCTTCGCTTCTCCGCTACTCGCCGTCTTCCCTCCTCCCGTGCTCGGCGCTGACGCGCCTGCGCGCGCTCGTCAGTCCAGACGGCGAACGCTCCGTCGCTCCCGCTCACGGCGCTCCCGCTCACGGCGCTCCCGCTCGCGGCTCGGGAACGCGGTCAGCAGGACGAACAGGACCATCGCCGCCTGGGTCAGCAGCAGGACGCTGCGCAGGGCCGTGGGCTGCTCCACCCGGACGTCGGCCGCGCGGGTCGGCAGCGACACCCCCACCAGGTGACCCCACGCCCGCACCACGGGCACCGCTCGACCGTCCACTGTGGCCTGCCAGCCCGGCTCCTCCTCGGCCGCGATCACCAGCAGCCGGCCGGCGGGACCGTCGGAGACGCGGACCGCGACCGCGGGCGGCGCGGCCTCGACCGGGACGATGCCGGGCGCGCCCAGCTCGGTCGGCGGCGGGCTCGCGGTGATCGCCCGCCGCGCCTGCTCCGGGGACAGCAGCGTCACCTGGCCCGCCGCCGGCTGCAGGCGCAGCACCGGCCGGCCGTCGGAGGTCGGCGGCGCGGGCGCGACGAGGTCGCCCGCCGCGTCGGCGAGCCGCTTGCCCGCCGCCTCGTCGGGGGCCACCACGAACAGCACCCCGGCGGCCGCCGCCTCGGCCACCGCCGTGCGCACCGGGTCGGTCCCCGCGCCACCGGCACCCGTGCCCGGACCGCCGTCGGCGACGAGCCCGTCGGCGAGCCGGGCCAGGCTCACGCCCCCATCGACCGGCGCGATGTCGTCGTCGCCGAAGTGCGGCGCGCGGGCCGCGGTCAGCCGCGGCGGCGCGGCACCGGCCGGCAGCACCAGCACGGACCGCCCGGTCACCGCCAGCTCCCGCGCCAGCGTGCTCGCGAGCAGCGGCGCCTGCTCGTCGTCCAGCGGCCCGGCCCGGCCGGCGACCAGCGCGCCGGTGGCCAGCGCCCCCACCCCGACCACCCCGAGGACCGCGGCGACCAGCACCCCGGCACGCCGCACCGGCAGCCGCCCGACCGACACGAGGCGGCGGGGCGCGGCGGCCCGGCACGCGCCGAGCAGCGCCAGCAGCAGCCCCCACCCGACGACCAGCAGCCCGGCCCCCGCCCAGCCGACCTCCGCGGGACCGCCGATCAGCGGGACCGCCGGGACCCGCAGCACCAGCGCGACCGCCAGCCCGCCGAGCAGCGCGAGCGACAGGCCCGGCAACACCGCCCGCCGCGGCCGGACCGCGACGCCGACGAGCACCGCGAGCCCGACCACCAGCCCCACCAGCGGCCACGCGCCCGGCCCGCCCGGGTCGAGACTCAGCAGGTCCAGCGTCGTCGGCGCCACCGGGCCGACGTGCCCGCCGACACCGTGCAGCACCACCGCCGGATGCTGGATCAGCACCGCCGGCCACGGCAGCAGCAGCGCGAGCGGCATCAGCACGAGGACGAACAGCGCCGTCACCCGCCGCCGGCCGTCCCCGCGCCGGCCGGGCACCAGCACGAACCCGGCGAGCGCGTAGCCCACGAGCAGCAGGTGCACGAGCGGCGCGAACGCCCCCAGCACGGCCAGCCCGAACGCCGTCGCGGCCGCGATCGACAGCCAGCGCGCGGACTCCGTGCGGGCCCGCCCGAGCAACGCCACGATGCCCGCGGTCACCAGCGGCAGGAGGATGTGCGCGACGACCACGTCCAGCCGGCCCTGCGCGACCGCCGCGGTCGCCGGCGGGAGCAACGCGTACGCGGCGGCGACGAGGGCCCGCACCCAGCGGTGCACGGGCATGCTCCTGGTGGCGACGTACGCGGCGAGCCCGGCCAGCGGCAGGTCGCCGAGCAGCAGCACGGCGACCGCCGCCTGCGCGCCGCCGACCGGCGCGAGCACGGCACCGAGCCCGCCGAGCACCGCGAGCGCGGCCGGCGCGGGTGCCGCGGTGCCCCCGGCGACCGGGTGCCAGGTGGCGAGGTAGGCCGACCAGGTCGCGGCCAGGTCCGGGGCCGGCAGCAACCTGCCACCGGCGAGGTCGATGCCCAGGCGCCCGGAGTTGAGCCACAGCCCGAGCCCGAGGAGCCCGACCACCAGCAGCACCGGCGGCGCGAGCAGCACCTGGCGGGCCAGCCGGGCCCGGTTGACCTGCACGATCACCAGGTCGGGCTGAGGGGGCGCGGAGCCGTCGCGCGGCACGGGCGAGGGGCGGGGCACCGGCGAGGGCCGCAACCCCGGCGCCAGCTCCGCCTCCGGCAGCTCCAGCGACACGGCGACCGCGGTGGCCGGCCGGCGCAGACCCGCCGGGCGGCGGGGCCGGCCGCTCGCCCCCGCGGGCAGCGCCTGCGGTCCGACGGGCAGCCGGGTGGGCGTGGTGTCCGCCTCGCCGGGCAGCCAGACGGCGTCGCCGTCGGTGCCGTCGGGCAGCCTGCCGAGTGCCGCGTCGGCCTGCAGCCTGCGGCGGACGAGGTGCGCGACGGCGGCCCGGCTCGCGTTGCGCAGCCGGGTGAGCCGGCTGGTGAACAGCCCCCGCACGCTGCGCACCCGGACCGTGGCGTGGCGCAGCGTCCGCGCCTCGAGCAGGCCCGCGCCGCCGCCGAGCACGTAACCGATCGCGCGCAGCTCGCCGCGGCACTCGTCGATCCGGCGCTGCATGGCGAAGCTGAGCGCGCGCACCAGCGCCAGGACGGCGAGCCGGGGGATGCCGATGAGGAAGGACAGCAACGAGCAGTTGACGAGGAACGTGCGCAGGCCCTGCGCGCGGTCGAGGGTGCGGACCGAGCCACGCAGCGCCGCCGTGCGCGCCTCGGTGCCACGCAGCCGGCCGGGCACCGCACGCACGTGCCGCATCCGCGCGGCCGGCACGCACAGCACCACCACGCCCGCCCGGTTCGCGCGCCAGCCGAAGTCGATGTCCTCGCGCAGCAACGGGATCTCGGGGTCGAACCCGCCGAGCCGCTCCCACAGCTCGCGCCGCACGAGCATGCCGGCCGACGGGACCGCGAGCACCTCGGTGCTCTGCCCGAAGTGGTGGCCCCGGCCGAGCCGGCTCCAGTCCAATTCGGACGGTCCGAGGCCGGTCTGCCGGTGCCCGGACGCGTCGGTCGACAAGCCGGCCTCGACCACGAGCCGAGGGTCGTCCCAGTCCAGGGCCAGCGGGCCGAGCACGCCGGCCGACGGCGACGCGTCGGCGGCGGTCAGCAGCGTCGCGAGACAGTCCGGGTCGGGCGCGCAATCATCGTGCAGCACCCAGATCCAGCCGCCGGGGTCGCCCCAGCGCTCGATGGCCGCGGACACGGCCTCCTGCACCGCGGCGGCGAACCCCGTGCGGCGGTCGAGGGTGAGCACGCCGTCGAGCACCCGGTCCTCGCCGCGGGCGGCCTCGCTGAGCAGCCGCGGCGTCTCGTCGAGCGAGCCCGTGTCCACGGCCAGCACGTGCCGCGGCCGCGGCGTCGACGTACGCAGCGCCGCCAGCGCGGCGGGCAGCCATTGCTCGCCGTCGTGGCACACCAGCACCGCGAGCACCGGCGCGGTGCGCAGCACCGGGGTGCTACCGCGAGGGCCGTGGCGTGGCATTGGCACAACATGCCATGTCGCGATCCTCGCCCGCAGCAAAGCCCGCGGGCTTCGGCGCTGGATAGGTCTCCGTTAGATCACGCGCTTCTTGAGCTTGCGCCGCTCACGCTCGGACAGTCCGCCCCAAATCCCGAACCGTTCGTCGTGCGCCAGCGCGTACTCCAGGCACTCCGAGCGCACCTCACACCCCTGACAGATGCGCTTGGCCTCGCGGGTCGAGCCGCCCTTCTCTGGAAAGAACGCCTCCGGATCTGTCTGCGCGCAGAGGGCGCGCTCCTGCCACTCCTGCTCCTCCGCGTCGTCGAACAGGTCGGCGAGCACGCCGAGCTCCTCGTTCGGCTGCTCCCCCCACTCCACGACGCGACTCCCATCGGCTATTCCCTGCATGTGCATGTCCCGTCCGCCTCCTCGCCTTTCGCGCTCCCCGGGTTGGCGGACACCACTCACCATCTCAACCGGCGAATGACATCGATGTGATTACACCCGTGTCATCGCGGCGCGTCAAGCGGAGTACCCGGGCGGGTGATGCCCTATGGGGCAACCGGAAACAGACCCACCACTTGGCCGTACAACGGGAAAACGACCTACCCCCACGGGTGGTCCCGCCGAGACTGGCAGACTCGTGGTGTGCAGCGATCAGCGGTCCGGCCCTCGCCCGTCTTCCTCGGCATCCTGGTGCTCGCCATCGCGGGTGGCCTGCTCATCGTGTTCGGCGGCGATCCCACCGGCTCGCCGAACGCCGCCGTCAAGGGCGGCACGTTCCTCATGGTCCTGGCCGGCTGGGGTGTCTCGCTGTGCCTGCACGAGTTCGGCCACGCGTTCGTCGCCTACCGCGGCGGGGACCGCGAGGTGTACTTCAAGGGCTATCTCACGCTCGACCCGCGCCGGTACACCGACCCCGTGTTCAGCCTGCTGCTGCCGCTGCTGATCCTCGCGATCGGCGGCATCCCGCTGCCGGGCGGCGCGGTGTGGATCAACCACCACGCGTTGCGCTCCAAGAAGATCGAGTCACTGGTGTCGCTCGCCGGCCCGCTGCTCAACCTCGTGCTGGGCGGGCTGCTCATCGCGGCGGTGACGATCTTCCAGCCCACCTTCTGGCTGGCCGCCGCGCTGTCCTACCTGGCACTGCTGCAGATCTTCGCGTTCATCCTCAACATTCTCCCGATCCCGGGCCTGGACGGCTGGGGCGCGATCGAGCCGTTCCTCCAGCCCGAGGCCCAGCGGTTCGGCGCCAAGGCGCGCCCGTGGGCGCCGCTGATCCTCTTCGCCTGCCTCATCGGCATCCCCGCGATCGGCTACGCGTTCAGCGACTTCGCCTACAACGTGTTCGGCCTGATCGGCGGGATCCCCGGGATGGCCTCCGTCGGGGGCAGCGCGTTCCGGTTCTGGAACTGAGGCAGGATCGTGGCGTGAAGGTTGTAGTCGTTGTCGGCGGGGTCGGCGGGGCGCGGTTCCTGCAGGGCGTGAAGCACGCGCTGGGGATGCCGCCGGTAGGCGCCGGGGAGTCGCCGCACGAGATCACCGCCGTCGTCAACACCGGTGACGACGTCTGGCTGCACGGCCTGCGGATCTGCCCCGACCTGGACACCTGCATGTACACCCTCGGCGGCGGCATCGACACCGAGCGGGGCTGGGGCCGGACCGGGGAGAGCTGGACCGTGCGGGAGGAGCTGGCCGCCTACGACGCCGGGTCGGAATGGTTCGGGCTCGGCGACAAGGACATCGCCACCCACCTGATCCGCACCCGGATGCTGCGCGCCGGCTACCCGCTCTCGGCGGTCACCGAGGCGCTGTGCGCGCGCTGGCAGCCGGGCGTGCGGCTGCTGCCGATGTCCGACGACCGGGTCGAGACCCATGTCGTGGTGGACGACCCGGACAGTGGCGACCCCGACAGCGCGGAACGCCGGGCCATCCACTTCCAGGAGTGGTGGATCCGGCACCAGGCGAAGCTGCCCGCGCACTCGATCGTGCCGGTCGGCGCCGAGGAGTCCTCGGCCGCGCCGGGTGTGCTCGACGCGATCGCCGGCGCGGACGTCGTGCTGCTGGCGCCGTCGAACCCGGTGGTCAGCGTCGGGACCGTGCTGTCGGTGCCGGGCGTGCGGACGGCGCTGGTCAAGACCGACGCGCGGATCGTGGGCGTGTCCCCGATCGTCGACGACCGGCCGGTGCGCGGCATGGCCGACGCCTGCCTCACCGCGATCGGCGTCGAGACCACCGCCGCGGCGGTGGGCAGGCACTACGGCTCGCGCCGGCAGTCGGCCGAGGGGCTGCTGGACGGCTGGCTCGTGCACACCGGCGACCCGGCCGCCCAGCCCGGCGCCGTGCCGGACGTCGACGTGCGGGCCGTGCCGCTGCTGATGTCCGATGTGGACGCCACGGCGGGCATGGTCGATGCCGCCTTCGCGCTCGCCGGGGTGTCCGTTGAGTGATCACTCCGCGGCGCGGATCGAGATCCTGCCGGTCGAGGGGCTGCCGGAGTTCCGCCCCGGCGACGACCTGACCGGGGCCATCGCCGCCGCGGCCCGCTGGCTGCGCTCCGGGGACATCGTCGTCGTGACGAGCAAGGTCGTGTCCAAAGTAGAGGGTCGGCTCGTGCGGGTGCCGGCCGATCCCGAGGAGCGCGACCGGATCCGGCGCAAGCTGGTGTTCGACGAGTCGGTGCGCATCCTCGCCCGCCGCGCGCGGACGCTGATCACGGAGAACCACCTGGGCATCGTGCAGGCCGCGTCCGGGGTCGACGCGTCCAATGTGGCCGGTGACGAGCTGGCCCTGCTGCCCAGCAACCCGGACGCGTCGGCGATCGCGCTGCGCTGGGGCCTGCGCGACCGGATGGGCGTCGAGGTGGCCGTGGTCATCACCGACACGATGGGCCGGGCGTGGCGGGTCGGCCAGACCGACGTCGCGATCGGCTCGTCGGGCCTGCGCGTGCTGCACGCGTACCGCGGCCAGGTCGACCGGCAGGGCAACGAGCTCGCGGTCACCGAGATCGCGGTGGCCGACGAGGTGGCCGGGGCCGCGGACCTGGTGAAGGGCAAGCTCGGCGCGGTGCCGGTGGCCGTCGTGCGGGGCCTCATGATCGGCGACTCGGAGTCGCGGGCGCGTGACCTGGTGCGGCCGGTGGACGAGGACCTGTTCCGGCTGGGCACCGAGGAGGCCGTGGCGCAGGGCCGGCGCGAGGCAGTGCGGCTCACCCGGCCGGTCTTGTCGTTCGACGACACCCCGGTGGACCTGTCCGCGCTGCGCGGGGCGGTGGGTGCCGCGCTGGGGGTGCCCGGGTCGGAGTCGCTGCGGTTCGTGCACCTGGCGGACCGGGACCGGCGCAAGCGGCTGCTGGACGAGATCGACGCCGATGACGTGTTGTACGGGGCGCCGGAGCTCGTGCTGCCGTTCGCCGTCGGACCCGCGGACGCCGCCGGCGGGGTGCAGGCGCTGCTGGTCGCGCTGGCCGCGGAGGGGCTGGGCTCCTGCTGGGTGCCCTCGGTCCCCGGCGCGGTCCGCGCTCTCCTCGACCTGCCCGGCGACTGGCGGCCCCTGGGCGCGATCGCCGTCGGTCACCCCGCGGACGCCCCGCTGACCCCGCGCCCCGAGGACGACCCCGACGACAGGTTCCTGCAGCGATGACCCTCCATGCGGACGCGGTGGCCACGCTGACCGGCTGGCGCCCGTCGTCGCGGTCCCAGCAGTCGCTGCGCGAGGCGTTCCTGGGCTTCCTGGCCGCCCGCCCCGACGCGTGTGCGCGTTCGTGCGAACCGGGGCACGTCACGGCGTCGGCGCTGGTCCTCGACTCGACCGGCTCGCACGTCCTGCTGACCCTGCATCCGCGGGTGGGCGCGTGGCTGCAGCTCGGCGGGCACTGCGAGCCGGCCGACAGCACGCTCGTGGGCGCCGCGCTGCGCGAGGCGTCGGAGGAGTCGGGCATCGAGGCCCTGCGGATCGAGCCGGCCCCGGTCCACGTGGACGTCCACCCGATCACCTGCTCCCTCGGCGTGCCGACCCGCCACTTCGACGTGCGCTTCCTGGTCCACGCCCCGGCGGGCGCGGAACCCGTGCGCAGCAACGAGTCGCTGGACCTGCGCTGGTGGCCCGTCGACGACCTGCCGGACCCGGCGGGCACGAGCGGCCTGGCCGACATGCTCACCGCGGCGGGCCGCCTCCCCGATCACATGTCGCGGTACTCGCGCGGCGCGTAGCGGGGACCGAACCGCGGCCGGGAGATCCCACCGGCCTCGAGGTAGCGGACCACCCGGTGCCGGTGCGGGGCGTAGGGCGCCAGCACCTCGAGCATCCCCGCGTCGTCGAGCTCGCGGCCCAGCAGGGCGTAGCCGACGACGCCGGGGATGTGGAAGTCGCCCACGCTGACGGCGTCCGCGTCGCCCCAGGCGCGTTGGGCCACCTCGGCCGCGGTCCAGAAGCCGATACCCGGCACCGTCCGCAGCAGGTCGCGGCCGGGCTTGCCGCGCAGCGCCGCGGCCCGCTCCAGCCGGTGCGCCACCTGGGCCACCGCCACCAGGGCGCGCCGCCGGGCGCCGTCGACGCCGGCCTTGTGCCACTCCCAGTCGGCGATCGACAGGACCGCCGCCGGGGTCGGCGGCACCCGCATCCCCGCGGGCGCCGGACCCGGCGGCACCGTGCCGAACCGGCGGCACAGGTCCCGCCACGACCGGCGGGCCTCGTAGCCGGTGACCTTCTGCTCCAGGATCGAGGGCACCAGCAGGTCCCACACCCGCCCGGTGGACCCGAGCCGCAACGCCGGCAGGCGCCGGCGCAGGTCCGCCACCAGCGTGTGGTGCGCCCGGAAGTCGGAGTCGTCGTCGTGCGCGCCCAGCAACCCGGGCACGCCGTCGAGCAACACGGAGGCACCCGGCCCCCACGCCGACGCCCGCACGTCACCGCCCGGGCGGCGCAGCGCGAGCGTGCCCGGGCCCTCCGGGGTGTTGGCGGCCAGCCACGTGACGCCGTCCTCGGTGCGGCGGAACGCCGGGTCCGCGTGCCCGCGGCGCAGGGGCGCGAGCACCCCGGCGACGTCGAGCGGGAAGTCCGGGGTGAAGGCGCGCTCGGCAGGTGCCCTCATGGGACCCGACCGTACCCCGGATATCGTCACTGGAATGAGGCCGACCGATTTGCACATGGTGGTGCCCGCCGGAGGCAGCGGGACCAGGTTGTGGCCGCTGTCGCGCGCCGCCAACCCGAAGTTCCTGCACGCGCTCACCGGCACCGACCGGTCGTTGCTGCAGGCCACCTTCGACCGCCTCGCCCCGCTGTGCACGCCGGAGCGGCTGCTGGTGGTCACCGGCACCGCGCATGCCACGTCGGTCATCCGCCAGCTGCCGGAGCTGCCCGAGCGCAACATCCTGGTCGAGCCGTTCGCCCGCGACTCGTGCGCGGCCATCGCGCTCGCCGCCGCGGTCATCGAGGAGCGCAGTCCCGGTGCGGTGATGGCGTCCTTCGCGGCCGACCACCTGATCACCAACATCCCCGCGTTCGCCGCGACGGTCCGGCACGCCGTCGAGGGCGCCGCGGCCGGCCGCCTGATGACGATCGGCATCACCCCGAACCGGCCCGAGACCGGCTACGGGTACCTCCGGTGCAGCGAGCCGGCCAAGCCCGCGACCGTGCAGACCGTGTTGGAGTTCAAGGAGAAGCCGACGCTCGAGGTGGCCACCGAGTACCTCGCGTCCGGGCGCTACCTGTGGAACGCCAGCATGTTCCTGTGGCGCACGGATGTCTTTCTCGCCGAGCTCGCCGCCCGCCGGCCGGACGTGCACGACCCCATCCGGACGATCGCCCGGGCGTGGGACACCACCGAGCAGGAGACGGTGCTCGCGGAGGCGTGGCCGACCATCCCGAAGGTCGCCGTCGAGTACGCGGTGATGGAGCCGGCCGCCGCGGAGGGCAAGGTCGCCACCGTTCCGGGTGACTTCGGCTGGAACGACATCGGGGACTTCGAGACTCTCGGTGAGCTCCTCGGCCGGGACATCGGCGGCTCCCGCGTGGTCGACGTGACGGGCCTGAAAGACGCCCCGCCGGTGCTCGTCGTGGACGGCGACGGCGTCATCGCGGTGCCGTTCTCGTCCCGGGTGATCGCGACGCTCGGCGTGACGGACCTGATCGTCGTCGACACCGCCGACGCGGTGCTCGTCTGTCGCCGGGATCGGGCCCAGGACATCAAGAAGCTCACCGAGCTGCTCCGCGAGCGCGGACACGTGGCGCACGTGTGAGTGATCTATTTCCGTTCTTCGCTGACGCGGCGAGCAGAAAGGAATACGCTGGGGCACGAACATCCACACGGCGCAGGGAGTGGTCGACGCATGGACCCGCGTGAACGGGCTGACGCCACACTGGCGCGGGCTCGGGCGCGAGGCGCCTTCGTGGTGACACCCGAAAGCGCCGTATCGCCGATGGACGCCACCAGCACGCTGCAGATCCCGAGAGCGGTCGTCTCGGCGAACGACGATCGCCATGCCGACCCGGACGCCACGATGGTGGTCCCCGGACCAGTGGCCCGCGGTCACGGACTGCTGTCGGCACGGTCGGAGGAGAACATCCCGGCCATCGCCCAGGAGGCCATGACCGACGTCGTGGGCACGCCCCCGGGGATGCGTTCCCGCCAGCGCAGGCTGGAAGACGCGAGGGCGAGGCAGCAACAGGCGGCGGTCCAGCGCCAGCCCGAGCCGCCCCTTCAGGAACCCGAAGAACTGGACGGCCTGGTCCCGACGACCAAGCAACCCCCGCAGACCCGCTCGAGCCTGTCCCAACGCCTGGACGGCTGACCGCGCAAGCGAAGCGAGGCGACGCTAGGCCTTGCGCGTCTCCAGCTTCAGGCGAGCCGCGAGACCGGCGCGCACGGCCAACCGAACCGGCGCCCAGCGCCACCCCCGGTGCCGGTCCGCGATATACCGGTAAGCACTCGAATGATGCGCCGCCAACATCGCATCCGACGACCGCGCCGTCGAATGGCCCTGAAGGTGCACGACCTCAGCCGACGGCACGTACACGTTCTGCCACCCGGCCCGCCCCAGCCGGTCCCCGAGATCCACGTCCTCGAAGTACATGAAGTACCGCGGATCGAACCCGTCGACCGAGTCGAAGGCCGAGCGCCGCATCAGCAGGCAGGACCCGGACAACCACCCGGCCTCCCGCTCGACAACGGACGTGGACGACTGCTTGTAGGCCTTGGTCCACGGGTTCGAGCGCCACACCCGCCCCACGACGGCGTGCCCGATCCCCCGCCCCAGCGACGGCACGAGCCGGGCCGACGGGTACACCGCCCCCGAGACCTCCTTGATCAACGGCCCGAACGCGCCACCCCGCGGCCACCGGGAAGCCGCCTCCAGCAACGTGTCCAGCGAGCCGTCGCCCCACTCGAGGTCCGGATTGGCCACGACGATCCAGCCGTAGGACGGGTCCAGCGACGCGACACCACGGTTGGCCGCCGTCCCGTAGCCGAGGTTGCCGCCGGTCCGGAGCAGCTCGACGTTGTCGCGGGTCGAGGCCGCCCGCTCGGGGGCGCCGTCGGTGGACCCGTTGTCCGCCAACACGACGTGGACCCGCCGGGACGTCGCCTTGGCCAGCGTGTCCAGGCACCGGTCGAGGGTCTCGCCCGGCGAGTAGGTCACGACGACAACGGCCAGCTCAGAGCCATAATCCGCAGACACGGCCTCTTATTCTGCCCGTCACCGCCCGCGGCGATGCACCCGGTGCGCCCGCTCGTAGGCCGACCGGTGCCCCTCGGCGCTCGTGAGCCACGAGAACTCCTTCGCCCGCCGCTCGGCCGCGGCCGCCAGCGAGGCACGCAGACCAGGGTCGTCGAGCAGCTCGCCCAGCGCCGCCGCGATGTCGCCCGCGCCGACGCCGCAGTACGCGACCGCGTCGCCGCCCACCTCGGGCAGCGCCAGGCGGCGGGTGGTCAGCACGCACGCCCCGCAGGCCATCGCCTCCAGGACCGGCAGGCCGAAACCCTCGCCGAGCGACGGGTACGCGACCAGCTCGGCACCGCCCAGGAACCCGGCCAGGTTCTCGAACGGCAGGTAGCCCGCGCGGATCACCCGCAGCCGGTGCGGCACGTCGTCGAGCGCGCGCTCCACCTGGCGGTCCCAGCCGGGCTGGCCGGCGAGCACCAGCGCGGGCGGGTCGGACCGGCCCCGGCACGCGGCCGCGAACCCGCGGATCAGCGCGGGCACGTTCTTGCGCGGCTCCAGCGCCCCGAGGAACGCCACGTAGCGCTCGGCCGGCCCGAGGCCGATGAGCGACCGCACGACCGCGACCTCCTCCGACGTCGGCAGGTGGAACCGCTCGCTGTCCACGCCGTGCTGGATGATCTCCAGCCGCCGCGGGTCGGCGCGGGCCACCCGCGCGAGCTCGGTGGCGGTGGCGGCCGAGGGCACGACGCACAGCGACGCACGCGCGAGCGCCGTCCGCGTCCACGCCCGGAAGAACCGCGCCTTGATCGAGTGGTGCAGCACCGCGTCGGTGAAGAACGTCGCGTCGTGCAGGGTCACCACCGACGCCGCCGGGTTGGCCAGCGCGGTCGTGTAGTGCGGCGAGTGCAGCACGTCCACGCCGAGCCGCCGGACCAGCCGCGGCAGCGTGGTCTGCTCCCAGGTGAGCCGCGCGGTGCGGGTGGCGTTGGACTCCGACGTCGGCACGATCCGCGAGCGCGGCGCGATGCGGCCGTACAGCTCGACGTCGCGCGGCTGGCACACCACGGTGATCGGCGCGCCGTCGGAGTCGAGCGCGAACACGAGCGAGTCCACGTAGCGCCCGACGCCGCCCCGATCAGCGGGCACGGCGGTCGCGTCGATGAGTACGCGCGGTTCGGGCACGTGTGCAGACTACGACTGTAAGCATCGCCGGCTTGCCCGACTGGGTGAAAAACCTACAGAACCGCTACCGGGTGCTCGCCATGTCGAAGAACCGCGTGTGCAGCCGCCACAGCTCCGTGGCCACGTGCTCCCACGTGAACGCCTCCGCGCGCAGCCGGCCCTGCGCCACCCGGCGCGCGGTGCCCGGGCCGTCGTCCAGCACCGCGCGCAGCGTCGCGGCCAGCGTCTTCGCATCCCCGCGCGGCACGACGACGCCGGTCCCGCCGGCGACCTCGACCAGCGCCGGCACGTCCGAGTGCACCACCGGCACGCCGACCGCCATCGCCTCGAGCACCGGCAGGCCGAAGCCCTCCGCCCGGCTCGGCACGGCGAGCACCGACGCGCGGCGCAGCACCACCGCGAGGTCCGCGTCGCTGAGCCGGCCCAGCACCCGCAGCCGCCCCGCGGCCAGGCCGTGCTTGTCCGCGAGCGCGGTGAGGTCGACCTCGCCCCACCCGTGCGGGCCGACGACGACCAGCGGCAGGTCCGGCGCGTACGGCTTGGCCATCGCCTCGATGAGCACGTCGAGGCCCTTGCGCGGCTCGACCGTGCCGACCGCCAGCACGAACGCGGACGGCAGGTGCAGGCCGATCGCGGTGGCGTGCTCCTGCGCCGGCTCGATGGGCGCGACCAGCGCGTCCGGCACCCCGTGCGGGACGACCGCGACCGTGGCCGGGCCCCGCGCGTACCGCTCCAGCTCCTCGGCCACCGCGACGGTCGGCACGACGATCGCGTTGGCCCGCTCGGCCGCGCGCTTGATCATCGTCTGGTGCCAGGCGGCGCCGCGCCGGGTGAGCGTCTCCGGATGGGTGAACGGCACGGTGTCGTGCACGGTGACCACGAGGCAGCGGCCGCGCCTGGGCGACGGCGGCGCGAGCGGGGTCGGCGCGTGCACGGCGTCGCCGCCCGGCCAGAGGTGCACGCCGCGCTCCCACAGCGCGGTGAGCGCGCGGCGGGGCAGCGGCAGCGCGCGGGGGCCCGCGACGTTGGGCACGTCGGCGGCCGAGAGGTCCCGGTGGGTCGCGGTGACGCCGGCGACGGTCCAGGTCGGCGGGGCGCTCCTGGCCATGGCCGCGACGAGCTCGCGCGTGTAGCGCCCGGTCCCGCCCGGGACCGGAGCCAACAGCTGCTCGGTGAGCACGACGAGCTCAGGCACGGGCACAGAGTACGGTCGAGCGCCGTGACCACCGGGAACGACACGGCAAGAACCACCGTTGTGGTGGTGACCTGGCGCGGCCGCGAGCACGTCACCGCATGCCTCGACGCCGTTGCCGGGCAGACCCGGGCGCACCGGATCCTGGTGGTGGACAACGCATCCGACGACGGCACCGCCGCGCTGCTCGCCGCCCATCCGTCCCGGCCGGCCGTCACCCGACTGGGGACCAACCTCGGCTACGCCGGTGGGCTCGCCGCCGCGCTGCCTGACGTCGGCACCGAGTTCGTGGCCTGGCTCAACGACGACGCCGTCCCCGCGCCGGACTGGCTCGCGCTGCTCGAGGACGCACTCGACAAGGACCAGGGCGCCGCCGCGGCGAGCGCGCGGATGGAGACGGCCGGCGGCGAGCCGATCTCGCTGGGCGTCACGCTCACCGCCGACGGCCACGGCGCCGACACCACCGACACCGGCACCGAGACCACCGGCGTGTTCGGCTTCTGCGGCGGCGCGGCCCTCCTGCGCACCGAGGCCCTGCGCCGCGTGGGCGGCGTCCCGGCCGAGTTCTTCTGCTACTACGAGGACACCGACACCTCCTGGCGGCTGCGCCTCGGCGGCTGGACCGTCCTCCCGGTGCCGGACGCCCGGGTCGTGCACCGGCACGGCGCCAGCTCGCGCCCCGGCTCGCGCGAGTTCCACCGGTGGAACGAGCGCAACCGGCTCTACATGCTCATCCGCTGCGCGCCGGCCGGGGTCGCGGCTCGCGAGTGCGCGCGGTTCGCCGCGCTCACCGCGGTCCTGCCGCTGCGCCGCCTCGCCGGCCGGAACCTGCCACCGGCGTGGAACTTCCGCACCGGGTTGCGCGTTCAGGTGCTCACGGAGGTACTGACCCGCCTGATCCCGCTGACCAGGCAGCGCCGGGCCATCACCGCGCGGGCCGTGGTGCCGCGCCCGGTGGTGTGGAGTTCGGCGAATCCACCGCGTTAACCGCTCGTCACGTGGTGTCATAGGGCAGGCTTACCCCACAACCACAGCGAGGAGCGCGCGTGCCCGAACAGGCGCAACGTCCGGCCGTCTCGGTGATCGTGGTCAACTACCGCGGCGCCGAGGACACCATCGCCTGCCTGCGCGCCCTGCGCGACGAGCTGGACTACCCCGCCGAGCTGCTGCAGCTCATCTGCGTCGACAACGACTCCGGCGACGGCAGCGCCGAGCGGATCAGGCAGGTGCCCGGTGTCGAGGTCGTCGAGTCGGGTGCCAACCTGGGCTTCGCCGGCGGCTGCAACCTCGGCGCCGCGCACGCCACCGGCACCGTCCTCGCGTTCCTCAACAACGACGCCCGCCCGCACGCGAGCTGGGTCAGCGCGGCCGTCGACGTGCTGCGCGCCGAGCCCACCGTCGCCGCCGTCGCCAGCAAGGTGCTCGACTGGGACGGCGAGATCATCGACTTCGTCGACGCCGGGCTCACCTGGTTCGGCATGGGCTACAAGCGCCACGCGGGCCAGCCCGACACCGGCGAGCACGACGTGGCCCGCGACGTCCTGTTCGCCACCGGCTCGGCGATGTTCGTCCGCGCCGGGGTGTACCGCGAGCTCGGCGGGTTCGACGAGCGGTTCTTCATGTTCTACGAGGACGTCGACCTCGGCTGGCGGCTCAACCTGCGTGGCTGGCGGGTCCGCTTCGAGCCGCGGTCGCTGACCTTCCACCGGCACCACGCCTCGATGTCCAAAGTGGACTCACCGGACAACGCGCGCGAGCTGTTCCTGCTGGAGCGCAACGCGTTGGCCGCGCTCTACAAGAACCTCTCCGACGCCACGCTCGCCAAGGCCCTGCCCGCCGCGCTCGCGCTGGCCGTGCGCAGGGCCACCGCCCGCGGCGACGTCGACCCGACCCAGCTGCGGATCGGCGGGCCGGACACCGGCAAGTCCACTGTGGAGATTCCCAGGACCACGCTGGCCGGGCTCCTCGCCATCGACCAGTTCGTCGAGCTGCTGCCCTCGCTCGCCGGCGCCCGGGAGACCGAGCAGGCCGCCCGGGTGCGCTCGGACGCGGACCTGCTTCCGTTGATGCGCAACGCGATGGAGCCCGCCTACCCGCTGCCCCGCTACCTCGCCGCGCACGACGTGCTGGTCGACGTGTTCGGGCTGGAGGAGGCGTTCGGCGGGCGCCGCAAGGTCCTCGTGATCACCGGCGACGCCATCTCCGACCGGATGGCCGGACCGGCGATCCGCGCGTGGAACATGGCCGACGTGCTCGCGGCCGAGCACGAGGTCCGGCTGGTCACGGTCAACCCGATGTGCGCACCGCCCGAGGCGCCGTTCGCGGTGCTGCGGGCCAAGCGGCGCGAGCTCGCCCCGCACGTGGCCTGGGCCGACGTCGTCGTGCTGCAGGGGCACGCGCTGGAGCTGGTGCCGGAGCTGAAGAAGCACACCTCGACCAAGATCGTGGTCTGCGACATCTACGACCCGATGCACCTCGAGCTCCTCGAGCAGGGCAAGGACGACACCGACGAGCAGCGCGCGCTGGACCTCATCGGCGTCACCAAGGTCCTCAACACCCAGCTCGAGCGCGGCGACTTCTTCCTGTGCGCGTCCGAGCGGCAGCGCCACTTCTGGCTCGGCCACCTCACCGCGCTCGGCCGGCTCACCCCGGCCCTCTACGACAGCGACCCCACCGTCCGCTCGCTGCTGGCGGTGGCGCCGTTCGGGCTGCCGGGCAAGCCCCCGCAGCAGGCCGCGTCGCCGATCAAGGGCGCGCTCGGCGACATCGCGCCCACCGACAAGGTCGTGCTCTGGGCCGGCGGGGTCTACAGCTGGTTCGACCCGCTGACCCTGCTGTACGCGGTCGAGCTGCTCGCCCAGCGGCGGCCCGACGTCCGGCTCGTGTTCCTCGGCATGCGCCACCCCAACCCCGAGGTGCCGGACATGGACATCGGCGGCCAGACCCGCGCGCTCGCCCGCCGGCTGGACCTCACCGACCGGCACGTGTTCTTCAACGAGACCTGGGTGCCGTACAACGAGCGGCAGAACTGGCTGCTCGACGCGGACTGCGGGGTCACCACGCACTACGAGCACGTGGAGACCACGTTCGCGTTCCGCACCCGGGTGCTCGACTACCTGTGGGCCGGGCTGCCGATCGTCACCACCGACGGCGACAGCTTCGCCGACCTGGTGCGCGCCGAGCGGCTCGGCGTCGTGGTGCCCGCGGAGGACCCGGCCGCGCTGGCCGACGCGCTCGAGCGCGTGCTCTACGACGAGGAGTTCGCCCGGGCCGCGCGCGAGCGGATCGCCGTGGTGCGCGAGCGGTTCACCTGGGAGACCGTGCTCGCGCCGCTCGTCGCGTTCTGCCGCAACCCGGTGCCGGCCGCGGACCGGCTGCCGGGCGCCGAGCCGCTGGTGTACAACAAGCCGCTGCGGGTGGGTGACGTCATCCGCCGCGACATCGACCTCGTGAGGTCCTATTTGGACACCGGTGGGCCCGGCGAGCTCACGAAGCGGGCGGCCGGGCGGGTGCGCCGGATCGCGCGGGAGCGCTGGAAGGGCCGCCAGGATGGCTAAGGGCGGGCCGATACGCGTGCTGCTCGACGGCACGCCGCTGCTCGGCAACCGGACCGGGATCGGCCGCTACACCGCCGCGCTCGCCGAGGAGCTCGCCTCGATGTCCGATGTGGACATGCGGGCGGTGGCGTTCACGTTGCGCGGCTGGCGCAAGCTCCGCAAGGTGCTGCCGCACGGCTCGCGGGCGCGGGGCATGCCGGTGTCCGCACGGCTGCTGCGCCGGTGCTGGCTGCGGGCGCCGTTCCCGCCGGTGGAGCTGTTCGCCGGGTTCACCGATGTCGTGCACGGCACCAACTTCGTGCTCCCCGCGGCGGTGCGTGCGGCCGGCGTGCTCACCATCCACGACCTCGCCTTCCTCGACGCGCCCGACGAGCTGCCGCCGAGCGACGAGTCGCTGCCGCAGCTGGTGGCGCGGTCCGCCGAGCGGGCCAACATCGTGCTCACGCCCACCCGGGCGGTCGCCGACGTCACCGCGGAGCGGCTCGGCATCTCGCCGGACAAGATCGTCGTGACGCCGCTCGGCGTCGACCCGGCGTGGTTCACCGCGCGCCCGCCCAGCGAGGCGCTGCGCAAGCGGATCGGGCTGCCGAAGGAGTACCTGCTGTTCGTCGGCGCGGCGGGCCCGCGCAAGGCGTTGGGCTGGCTGCTCAAGGCGCACGAGGCCACCGCGGACCTGCCGCCGCTCGTGCTGGCCGGCCCGGGCCACAACCGCGACGACGACCACGTCCGCTCGATCGGCTACCTGTCCGACGTGGACCTCCGCTCGGTCGTCGCCGGGGCGGCCG
This sequence comes from Actinophytocola sp., assembly GCF_036402745.1. Taxonomy (GTDB): domain Bacteria; phylum Actinomycetota; class Actinomycetes; order Mycobacteriales; family Pseudonocardiaceae; genus Actinophytocola. Next base: position 31,100 of record NZ_DASWSJ010000187.1, read on the forward strand.
CGCTCGTCCTCCCGTCGCGTGACGAGGGCTTCGGCCTGCCTGTCCTCGAGGCGATGGCGTGCGACGTGCCCGTGGTCTGTTCGGACCTGCCGGCCCTGCGCGAGATCTCCGGCGGCCACGCGAGCCTGGTCCCCTACGGCGACGTGGAAGCGATGGGCGCCGCGCTGACCGCCGCCCTCGCCACGCCGCCGTCACCGGCCACGCTCGCCGCGCGGCGGGCGCACGCGTCGGAGTACACCTGGCGCCGCACGGCCGAGCTGACGGTGGCCGCGTACCGCCGGGCCATGGGCTAAGGCCTGTCTCGTAGATCATCATGTGAAGTCCCGCGCCGACCACCGGAACCTCAGGGGACCGTGACGACACCCA
>NZ_DASWSJ010000188.1:0-2447 GCF_036402745.1 Actinophytocola sp.
CGGGGCCGGCGCGCCCGCCGCGGCCGCGCCGGCCTCCTGACTGGAGAGGCTCACCGGGAGCCGCCCAGGCTCATCGTGTTCAGCCCCAGGCCGCCGTGCATCTCGATCTCCTGCGCGGTCAGGTACCCGGCGCTCTCCCCCGCCAGGTAGCCGACCAGCCCGGCGATCTCGGCAGGCTCGGCGAACCGGCCCATCGGGATCAGCGCCAGGACCCGGTCCCGCACCGCGTCGGGCATGGCGAGCGCCTTGGGGGTGGCCACCATGCCGGGCAGCACGCAGTTGGCGGTGATGCCGCGCTTCGCGTTCTCCGTGGCGATCGTGCGCATCATGCCGTGCAGCCCTGCCTTCGACGCCGCGTACGCGACCTGGCCGGGCAGTCCGTCGTGGCCGGCCAGGCTGGAGATCGCCACGATCCGTCCCCAGCCGCGCTCGCGCATGCCGACCAGGCAGGCCTGGATCACCCGGAACGCCCCGGTGAGGTTGACCTCGATGTCGCGGCGCCACTGCTCGTCGGTCATCCGGTGCGTCGGGGCGATGGTGTCCACGATGCCGGCGTTGGACACGCACACGTCCACCTCGGACAGCACCGCCGGCAGCGGGTCCGTCGCGAGGTCCAGCTGAAGGTCGCACGGCCCGCTGATGTCCAGCTTGATGACCTTCAAACCGTCGGCGCGCAGCCGCTCGGTGATGGCCGCGCCGATGCCGCCGTTGGCGCCGGTCACCAGTGCCGTGCGTCCGGTCACGCGTACAGCTCCTCGATCGTGGCCGCGTACTTGGACCCGATGACCCGACGGCGCATCTTCATCGTCGGGGTCAGCTCGTCGCCGTCGGGCAGCCAGTCGGCGGACAGCAGCCGCCAGTACTTGATCTGCTCGACGCGGGACAGCTCCGCGTTCGCCAGCGCCACCTCGGAGCCGACATCGGCCAGGAGCTCCGGGTCGGCGGTGAGCTCGGCGTAGCCGGCGCCGGGGCGACCGTGCGCGGCGGCCCAGGCGCGGGCCCCGTCGGGATCGAGGACCAGCAGCGCCACGTTGTAGGGCCGGCGGTCGCCGATCGCGCAGGCCTGCCCGATGAGCGACCCGGCCGTCTTCATTGCCAGCTCGATCGCCAGCGGAGACATGTTCTTGCCGGCCGCATTGATGATCAGTTCCTTCTTGCGGTCGACGATGCTCAGGTAGCCGTCCGCGTCGATCCGGCCGATGTCCCCGGTGTGCAGCCAGCCGTCGATGATCGCCTCGGCGGTCAGGTCCGGCCGGCCCCGGTAGCCGCGCATGACCTGCGGGCCCTTGGCCAACACCTCACCGTCCTCGGCGATGCGCAGCTCGACACCGCGCAGCGGCAGGCCGACCGTGCCGTAGCGCAGGTCGCCGGGAGGGTTCGCGGTGAGGATCCCGCAGGTCTCCGACATGCCCCAGACCTCCGAGATCGGCAGGCCCAGCGCGGCGAAGTAGCGCAGCGTCTCGGCCGGCAGCGGAGCGGCGCCGACGATCAGGAAGCGGACCTGATCCAGCCCGAGCTTCGCCCGGACTCGGGCGGTGGCCGCCGCCGGCAGGCGCTCCGGGTCGGTAATGCCCTCAGCCTCCAGCGCGGCGCGCAGCTTCTCCCACACCCGGGGCACCGAACCCCAGAGGGTGGGCCGCACCGAGGGCAGCACCGCGATAATCTGGGTCGGGTCGAGCACACAGGTCACCTCGAAACCCAGCACCATCCACCAGTAGTGCGCCGACCAGCGGTCCGCGACGTGCGCGTTCGGCAGGTACGACGTCATCCGGCCGCCCCGGGGCAGGCCCGCGAGCGTGGTGTACGCCCCGATCATCTCGAGCATCCCACGATGGCTCAGCTCGACCGGCTTCGGCTCACCGGTGGTGCCCGAGGTCCAGATGATGGTCAGCGGCCCCTCGGCGGGCACCGCGCGCCAGCTCGCCTCGAAGTCGAAGCCCGGCGGCGCCCCGGGCAGCGCGTCGAGCTCGTCCAGCACCACCACGTGCTCGACGGCCGTGCCCGCCAGCACGGCCCGGATCGACGCCGCGAACTCGCGCTCGCAGACAACGACCCTGCTGCCCGCTCCGCCCAGCAGGAACTGGATCTGGCGCGGCGAGGACGTCAGGTAGATCGACCACGGCACCGCGCCCAGGTGCAGGGCGGCGGTGTCCACCAGGTTGAACTCCGGGCGGTTGGACACCATCAGCGCCACCGTGTCCCCGGCCCCGACGCCGAGCCCGGCCAGCCCACCGGCCAGCCGCCGCACCCGCTCCGCGCACTGCACCCAGGTCAGGCTGACGGCGCCGTCGGAGGTCCGCAGTGCGACCTGGTCGGGGCGCTCGGCCGCGGTCGCCTGGAACGCCTCGACGAGCGTCGCCTCCGGACCGAGGTGCCCGAGTGGCTCGAGCACCGCCAAACCGCTACCGGCCTCCCCCGCTGTGCCAGTCATCTCCCGCCGAACCCCC
>NZ_DASWSJ010000189.1:0-2345 GCF_036402745.1 Actinophytocola sp.
CCGGAGTTCCTCCGCGAGGCCCACGGCGTCGACGACACGCTGCACCCGGACCGCCTGGTGTTCGGCGTACAGTCCGCGGCCGCCGAGGCGAGGCTGCGCGAGGTGTTCGCCAGCCCGATCGCCGAGGGCACACCCGTCGTGGTCTGCAACCTGCCCACGGCCGAGCTGGTCAAGGGCGGCGCGAACGCCTTCCTGGCAACGAAGATCTCCTTCATCAACGCGCTCGCGGAGATGGCCGACGCGACCGGCGCGGACGTCACCCAGCTCGCGGACGCACTCGGCCACGACAAGCGGATCGGCCGCGGCATGCTGAACGCCGGCCCGGGGTACGGCGGCGGCTGCCTACCGAAGGACCTGCGCGCGTTCATGGCCAGGGCGGGTGAACTCGGCGTCGAAGAGGTGATCACGCTGCTCCGCGAGGTCGACGACATCAACCAGCATCGGCGGGCGCGGATCGTGGACGTCACCCACGAACTGCTCGGCGCGGAATGGGTCGGGCGGAACGTCACCGTGCTCGGCGCGGCGTTCAAGGCGGGCACCGACGACGTCCGCGACTCGCCTGCCCTCGATGTTGCCGGGCGCATCCAACTGCACGGCGCGACCGTCACCGTGTACGACCCGGAGGCGATGGAGAACGCCCGGCGGGTTCGGCCCACCCTCCGGTACGCCGCGTCCGCGGCCGAGGCCTGCGAGGGAGCTCACCTGGTCCTGCACCTGACCGAGTGGCCCGAGTTCCGCGAGCTGGACCCGGCCGCCTTGCGGGGAGCGGTGGAGACCCCGGTGGTGGTGGACGCCAGGCTGTCGCTCGACGCGAAGAAGTGGCGCGACGCCGGCTGGATCTACCGAGCCCCGGGAAAGCCCTAGCAGGGGTTAGGAAACCGTGGCGTTCCGAAGGACGGGGCGGGTGAGTGCGACGAGTCCGATCAGGGCCGACGCGATACCGATGCCGAGGCAGACACCGGTGATGCCCACCCCGTTCACGTCCGCCAGGCTGCCCAGCACCGGGTTCATCACGACGAGCGCGAGGCTCTGACACAAGACCACCACGGACTGCAGCCGCGACTGGTACTCCCGCTCGACGGAGTTCATCAGCAGCGGCAGCACGTGTCCCGTGAAGGTCCCGACGCCGACGCCGCTCACGAAGGCAGCGGCGATCGTCAACGGCAACGGGTCCAGCACCGACAAGCCGATGACGCCGACGCCTCCGAGCAGGAGCCCGAGGACAGCCACCAGGCCCGGGCGGCGGAAGGCACCACGGGTGAGGATGCGCAGCGCGATCACGCCGACCCCGACACTCCGGCAGGCGATCAGCAAACCCGCCGTGGCGGCGTCCCAGCGGTGGTCCCTGGCCAGCAGCGGTAGGAGCAGCGTGTCCATCGGCATCAACAGGCCGGCCGCGATCGTCATCGTGATCAGCAACGTCCGGGTCAAGGGGCGCCCAAACGCTATCTTCACGCCGTCCACGATGGACCGGAACATCCCCGTCGTGATCCGCCCGTGCGGCGCGGTGGTGCCGCGCAAGGACAGCAGTACGACGATCATCACGGCGAACGTCAGCGCGTCGAAGCCCGCCGCCGCCGTGAGGCCGGACCACCTGACCAGCAGACCACCCACCGCAGTACCGGTGACGGCGAAGACGACCCCGGTCACCTGGAAGCTCGCCAGGGCGCGCGGGATCTGCTCCGGCGGCACCAGCAGGCGGGGCATCGACCGGGACGACGGCATGAAGAACGCGTCGATCACGCCTACCGCCAGGGCCGTGACGACCAGCAGTGAGACCGTCTCCCCCAGGGCGATGGTCGCCGGAACCAGCGCGGCCGTGAGCACGAACATCGCGACACAACTGGCCAGCAGAACCTTGGGCGCACCGAAGCGGTCGCCAACGGCACCACCGATCAGCAACAGGGCAGCGCGAGGCGCCGCGGCGAGCAGCAGGACCAGCCCGGCAACGCGGCCGCCGTGCTGGGTGGCGGACCATCCGATGGCGAACATCATCGTCAGGTCGCCGAGGAGGGACACGGCAGCACCGAACAGCCAGACCCAGTAACGGGCCGGGATGCTCTGTGTGTCCGAGTCAGTGGGCGGAGTCACGATCGACGACCTTAGACGACAAAGGTTGGGATCTCACGGCTACCCGCCCCGGGTTTGTGGAAACCGTTGCACGGTCAGCCTTTACGCAGCTTTGCCGCGTCGTCACGCACAGTACTTCCCTTGGCTCTGGCCTGCGCGGCCAATGTCTCCTGGAAAGCGCTCATCCGCGCCCGCAGCTCCTCGTCGTACGCCGCCAGGATCCGTACTGCGAGCAGTCCGGCGTTGCGCGCGTTGCCGATCGACACGGTAGCGAC
>NZ_DASWSJ010000190.1:0-15109 GCF_036402745.1 Actinophytocola sp.
ACCGCGGAGTCGAAGGCGACGTCGAAGCGCCGCAACCCCGACCCGGCCCGTGCGCAGGCGGCGCACCCGCAGTCGGTGACCGCGGTGCCCCTGAGGTCGATCCCCCGCTGCCAGTGCAGCAGCCGCGGCACGAACACCTGCGGACTGCGCTTGGGCACCACCCCGTCGGCGCGCCGGGCGACCGGTCCACCGAGGTGCCGGGTGGACGACGACAACCCGATGGCCGCGAGCCTCGCGCCGGCGGCGATGGCGGGAATCCCGACCGGCCCGGTGCGCAGCAGCTCCAGCGTGCGGCCGGTCCGGGCGCTCCACCGCAGCAACCGGCGCAACCCGAGGACCTTGTAGGAGGAGTCCACCGGGTCGAACGGGGCACCGAGGACCAGCGAGACGTCCCGGTCGGCGGCCCGCAGCTGCTCGGCGAGCACCCCGCTGTGCCTGGACCCGAGCCAGCCCCCGTCGAGGGCCAGGGTCACGGAGACCGGCACGGGGTAGTCGCGGTGCAGCTGCGCCTTCAGCTCGTCGAGCTGCCCCACCCGCAACCGCGGGCCCGCGGTACGCACCACCGGCAGCCCCAGCTCGGCCTGCGCCTCGACCCAGTCGAACACCGGCAGGTCGAGGTCGAGCCCCAGCTGCCCCTCGACGACCGGCGGCTTGACCTTCCCCCGCGCGAGGTAGGCGGCCGGGTCGAGGTCCACCCCGGCGAGCTCCCCCGCCCGCGCCAGCACCCGGGCGACGGTGAGCCCGTGCAGCCCCTGCAACGTGACCCCGCCGAACCGCTCCCGGTTGGCCAGCGCCTCGGCCGCGCTGCACCGGCCGAGGTAAGCCTGCACGCGCCCGAGCGACGACCGCGGAACACCGCGAGCACGCCGATCGACCATGGCCCTCTCACCTCCGGACACCACAACGGTAAGCGAAAGCCGTGGTGGCCGGATCCCGAGCCTCGCTAAACCGGGGCCGGCGCCGCCTCGTCGCGGCGGGCCGGCACGAGGACCGGGTAGGCCAGCGCCACGATGAGCGCGACCGCCAGGACGGGGTAGGTCGCGGCGGCCAGCTGGGCACCCGCGGCCATGCCCAGGTTCGCCGGCGACGACAGCGGGTAGAACGCCTCCGGCGGGACGAACCAGAACACCACGCGCAGCCCGAACACCACCGCGGTGAGCACGGTGAGCGCGAGCCACCACACCGACCGCTGCCGCCACGCGAGGCTCGCGAGGAGGATGAGCACCGGCACCACCCACACCCAGTGCGGCAGCCAGGACACCGGCGACACCAGCAGCGCGGTGAGCGCGCACACGAGCACACCCCGCAGCAGGAAACCCCTGCGGTGTAAGGCAACCGCGGTCGCCAGGCCGAGCACGCCCACGACGGCGGCGGTGGCCAGCCAGGCGAGGCTCACCGGCTCGTCGCTGCCGAGCAGCCGCGCGAGCACCCCGCGCAGCGACTCGTTGAACGGCGTCTGCGGCGCGCCGGGCCGGTTGGCGCTGAGGCCCGGCCCGAACCAGTACGCCGCCGCGTCACCTGGCACCAGCACGAAGCCGAGCAGGACCGTGCCGGCGAACGCCCCGAACGCGGTCGCGGCGGCCCGCAGCCGGCCGGTGCACGCCAGGTAGACCACGTAGATCAGCGGGATCAGCTTGATCCCCGCGGCGACGCCGATGCCCACGCCCTGCCAGCGCCTGCCGTTGCCCCGCAACAGGTCGAGCAGCACCAGGAACATGAGGATCAGGTTGAGCTGCCCGAGCGCGAGCTCGAGGTCGACCGGCACCAGCAGCACCGCGAGCGCCGCGGTGGCCCCGGTGAGCCCGGCCCGCGGCCGCGGGCCGCGCACCCCGACCGCGTCGAGCGTGCACCAGATCGCGCCCACCAGGGCCAACGCGTCGATGACGATCCAGACGAACCCGGTGACGGCGAGCGGGCCGAGCGTGGCCGGCGCGAACAGCACGGCGGCGATCGGCGGGTAGGTGAAGTACATGTGGCTGAACGACGCCGCGTCGAGGTAGAGGCCGTGCCCGCCGAGGACCGCCTCGGCGCCGAGGCGGTACACCTCGAAGTCCACCAGCCAGGTGTAGGACTGGCCGCGCCGCAGCCACACCAGGCACCCGACCAGCAACGCGGTGCCGAGGGCCCCGAGTAACCACGTCGTGCCGCGCCTCGACGTCAACTCCACAGTGGTCATCGGATCGCCTGTCGCTCAACGGGTCGGGGTGCGCCAAGCGTGACCGACGACAGCCAGATGTGAACAGGCCTCACGTACGGGATTTGGTCCCAGGCCGCTGGGACCACGTCCCGGTCCGGCTTCCCGGCGGCCCACGCGTCAGGACGTGGCGCGCGGCGGGCTGGGGATGGCTGCGGTGTGCACGACCGCGTCGTGCCCCGGCGTCACGGCGGCGGCCTGTCCGGCGTCCGCGAGGTCGGCCTGGAGGTAGGCGACCTCGCGACCGCGTTCCTCGACGGGCGGTGCCAGGTCGACCCCGGTCACGTCGTACCCGTCCCGGGACAACCGGTGGATCACGGCGGCGCCGACCTTGCCCCGGGCGCCTGTGACGAGAACCCGCATGGCCCTGTCTACCCGGGGAAACGCCACCTATCCCGCCGGCCCACGAGACAGCTCAGCCCCGCCGCGGCGGGGTGGGGCGACCTGTCCGGGAATGATCCCCGCTAGCCGGAATGCGCGCCCGAAGCCCTGCTGCGATCCTGAGGACGTGCTCCGCTGCCTCATTGTCGACGACAGTCCTCGGTTCCTGGCGGCCGCGCGCGGCGTGCTGGAACGCGAGGGCGTTGCGGTCGTCGGCGTGGCCTCGACAGGTGCCGAGGCACTCCGGCGCGTCGCGGAGCTGCGGCCGGATGTCACGCTGGTGGACATCGACCTCGGTGGTCAGAGCGGCTTCGAGGTGGTGCGGCGGCTCCACCACGACGCCGGTGTGGCGACGTCCCAGCTGATCATGATCTCCACCCACGCCGAGGACGACTACGCCGAGCTGATCGCGGCGAGCCCCACCGCGGGGTTCCTGCCGAAGACCGCGCTGTCCGCGGACGCCATCCGTGACCTGCTCGGACGCGGGGACGGCAACCGGGTCAACGGGCATCGAGAAACGTGACCACCGCGAGCACCCGGCGGTGATCGTCGTCTGCCTCCGGGAGGTTCAGCTTGGCAAGGATGTGCCGGACGTGCTTCTCCACGGTTCCCTCGGTGACCCACAACCGGCGGGAGATGCCCGCGTTGGAGCGCCCCTCGGCCATCAGCGCCAGCACCTCGCGCTCCCGCTCGCTGAGCACGGCCAGCGGGTCGTTGCGCTTGCGCGCGGTCACCAGCTCCCGCACCAGCGCCGGGTCCACGACGGAGCCGCCCTTGGCGATCCGCTCGAGCGTCTCGACGAAGTCCTCGACGTCGGTGATGCGGCTCTTGAGCAGGTAGCCGATCCGCTGGCCGCTGGCCAGCAGCTCCATCGCGTGCTCGACCTCGGCGTGCGCCGACAGAACCAGGATGGCGACGTCGGGGAACTCGGCGCGGATCTCCCGGGCGGCGTCGAGCCCCTCGGTGGTGTGCGTCGGCGGCATCCGGATGTCGACGATCACCAGCTCGGGCGCCTTCTCGCGGACCAGGGTCAGCAGCCCCGTGGCCTCGCCGGCCTGCCCGACGACCTCGAGGCCGGACCGCTCGAGCAGGCTGGCGAGGCCCTCACGCAGGAGGACGTCGTCTTCGGCCAGGATCACCCGCATCGCAGCTCCATCATCGTTTCCGGCAATACCGGCATTATCGTCCAGCTTGCCGTATCGGCTAGCGTGGCGCGCTGTGCGCATCCCCGGTGGCGCCGGCGGACCGGCGGCTGAGGTGAGAGCCGGACTCACGCGCCGCATGCTCGTGGCGAGCGGTCTGCTGGCGCTGGTCGTCAGCGCCGCCTTCGCGGTGCTGCTCCTGTCGATCGCGGACCTGCGTGCCTCGGAGCGCAGCGCGTTCCACTCCGAAGAGGTGCTCGTGGCGGCCAACCGGCTCGAGCGGCTGATCGTGGACGTCGAGGCGGGCGAGCGCGGGTACCTCATCACCGGGCAGAACAGCAGCCTCGACCTGTGGCGGTCCGGGCAGGCCGCGTTCCCCCAGCAGGCGCAGACCCTGGAGCAGCTGGTGACCGACAACCCCGGCCAGCTCGCGCTCGCCCAGCAGATCCAGCGGGACGCCACCTCCTACCTCCGGGACTACTCGATCCCGCTGGTCGATGCCGCGCGACGGGATCTCGTCGCCGCCCGGACCCCGGCGGCCGTCGACGAGGGTGTGCGGCGCATCGACGCGATCCGGGTCGGGTTCGACCAGTTCATGGCCGCCGAGCAGAACCTGGCCGCGGCCAGGCAGACCCGCTCCGACACGGCCGCCCACCGGGCGATCGTCGCGGCGGCCGCCGGCCTCGGCGGATCCGTCGTGCTCGTCGTCCTGTTCGCCGGGTACCTCTCGCGTGCGATCGTCCGGCCGGTCCGCCAGGCGGCGGGCATGGCCGGCCGGCTCGCCGGGGGCGACCTCGGCGCGCGGCTGCCGGAGCACGGGGCTGCCGAGATCGGTGTGCTGGAGCGCAGCTTCAACACGATGGCCGGGTCGCTGCAGGCCAGCCGCGCGGAGCTGGCCGCGTCACGGGCCCGCATCGTGGCGGCCGGCGACCAGGCCCGGCGCCGGATCGAGCGGGACCTGCACGACGGGATCCAGCAGCGGCTGGTGTCCCTGTCGCTGGAGCTGCGCGCCGTCGAGGCGACCGCGCCACCCGAGGTCCGGGAGCGGCTGAGCGAGATCGCCGGCGAGATGGCGGAGGCGACCGACGACCTGCGGGAGCTGTCCCGCGGCATCCACCCGGCGATCCTGTCCGAGGGTGGCCTGCGGCCCGCGCTCCGGGCGCTGGCCCGCCGCTCGGTGGTCCCGGTGGAGCTCGACGTGGACCTTCCGGCGCGGCCACCCGAGCAGATCGAGGTCGCGGCGTACTACGTGATCTCCGAGGCGCTCACCAACACCGTCAAGCACGCCCACGCCTCGGTCGCCCGGATCGACGTCCGCGCCGAGGACGGCGCCCTGCACCTCTCGGTCCACGACGACGGCGTCGGCGGCGCGGCACCCGGGCACGGCTCGGGACTCGTCGGGCTCACCGACCGCGTCCAGGCCCTCGGCGGAACGGTCGCGATCACGAGCCCGGACGGCGAGGGCACCACGCTGCTGGTGGAGCTGCCCACCGCGAGGCACGACCAGCCCTCGTGACCCGAACCTAGTCCGCCTCCCCGGGATTTAAAGTGTGCGTTGCGTCCCGGCGGATAGTGCGGGTATCGAGGTGGGTGGTGGCTGGGTGCCGTCACGGTCCCCTGAGATTCCGGTGCTCGGCGCAGGACTTCACACGATGATCTACGAGACAGGCCTTAACCCGGCAGCTGGCCGGCTTCGATGGCTGTCGTGTCCGGGGCGGTGACGCCGCCGTAGTTCACGGCGCCGAAGGTGACCACGACGATGAGACCGGCCGCGGCCGCGATCGTCGACATCCACCCGCGGGCACGCAGCCGGCGGCGCGTCGGGGTCCAGGAGCCGGTCGACCAGCCCGTGGCGGATGCGCCCACGGCCAGCAGGAAGCTCAGCGTCCCGACGACGATGAACACGTCCGCGAGGTTGTAGTAGATCTGGCCCATGTGGATGAAGTCCACCGCGCCGCGCACGCTGCCCGGGGCGGTCCAGTAGTGCAGTCCCAGCCGGTCCACGAGGTTGCTGATCCACCCGCCGATCATCAGGGTTCCCGTCACCAGCACGACGGTCGGCCGGCGGCGGCGCAGCAGGAGAGCAACCGCGGTACTCAGCAACGCGAAGTCCAGCACGTCGAGCACGCCACCGGTCACGGGGTTGGCGTACCACCGGCTGACCGTCGTCCCCACGAGCGCGTTGCCGCCGTAGTTGATGTGCACGCCCGCGGCGTGGCGCCAGGCCCACCACTTGGCCGCCTGGTCCACCGCGATGAGCCCGACCAGCAGGGCGAGCACCATCGATCGGATCGTCGTGTCCTTCCGTGCCACCCCAACGGAAAGAAGAGAAGCGGTCGTCGAGTCCCCGGCCATGTCGTTGTCTCCCTCGGCGCGTTTCCTGTTCCATGTCAAGACTTCCGGCACGGGAGGCGCGGGTCTGCCCGGCCAGCGGCCGTTGTCCCTGCCCGCTGGCTGGAATCCTGGTTTGCCCGCTACCGGCCCGTGCCGATGCACGCTGGCGGCGACGACACGAAGGCCCTTCGCGGCAAGGCTCGATTGCATGGACCGCAGACCCCATCCGCCCTATGCCAGGTCTACGTCCACGGGGCCCGCGCTGGTGGTGCTGGCGACGGCTCAGCTGGTGATCGCGCTCGACTACTCGACCGTCGACGTGGCGCTGCCGGACATCGGCCGGGTACTGGGTCTCGCCGACGGGACCGTCCAGTGGGTGGTCAGCGCCTACCCGCTGGCCGTCGGCGGGTTCCTGCTGCTGGGCGGCCGGGCCGCCGACCTGCTGGGCCGGCGGCGCATGTTCATGCTGGCGCTCGGGCTGTCCGGGGTGGCCTCGCTGGCCGGTGGGCTCGCGGGGAACGCGAGCGTGCTGATCGCCTGCCGGGCGGTGCAGGGGGTGGGCGGGGCACTGCTGTTCCCGGCGATCCTGTCGCTGGTGAACACCACGTTCGCCAAAGGCCGTGAGCGCAACCGGGCCGTGGCCGTGCTGGGCTCGGCCGGCGTGGGTGGCCTGTCCCTCGGCGTTCTGGCGGGCGGCGTGCTCACCGGCTCGTTCGGCCGGCAGGCCGTCTTCTTCGTCGACGTCCCGATCACGGCCGCGCTGCTCGTGCTGGCCCCGCTCGTCCTGCGCGACGGCGGCCCCGCGCCGCGGCCGCGGCGGTTCGACCTCCCGGGTGCCGCGCTGGTCACCGTGGGAGCGCTGGCGATCGTCGACGCGCTCGTCGAGGCGCCGACGGCCGGGTGGACCTCGCCCCGCACGCTGATCGAGGTCGCGGCCGGGGTGGTCCTCCTGGGCCTCTTCGTCGTCGTCGAGCAACGCGGGCGGCTCCCGCTCCTGCCGTTGCGGCTGCCGCGGATCCGGGCCGTGGGTGGGGACGCGCCCCGCCACACAACGGTTACGACAAGGGAGGAAACGCACTATGCGACAGGTCTATCTCGGGCCCACTGACCTCCAGGTCTCCGACATCGCGTTCGGCACCTGGGCGTTCGGTGGCGAGTGGGGCGCGGTCGACGTCGAGGAGAGCACGGCGGCCATCCACCGGGCACTCGACCTCGGCATCACCCTGTTCGACACCGCGCAGGGCTACGGCTTCGGCGCCGCCGAGCGGCTGCTCGGCGACGCGCTGCGGCAGCGGGTCAGCCGCGAGGAGGTCGTCATCGCGACCAAGGGCGGGCTGCGGATGGACGGCGACACGCTGCTCCGCGACGCGAGCGCGAGCTGGCTTCGCGAGGGCGTCGAGTCGAGCCTGCGCGCCCTCGGCACCGACCACATCGACCTCTACCAGATCCACTGGCCCGACCTGCGCACGCCCGCCGAGGAGACCGCGGCGGCGCTCGAGCAGCTCGTCGGCGAGGGCAAGATCCGCTACGTCGGCGTCTCGAACTACGGCGTCGAGCAGATGGAGGAGCTGCGCTCGCTCGGCTGGCTGGAGACCCTGCAGCCGCCGTACCACATGTTCCACCGGGACATCGAGAAGGAGATCCTGCCCTACACCGTGAAGCACCACATCGGGGTGCTGGCGTACGGACCGCTGGCGCACGGCCTGCTCGGCGGCCACATGTCGCCGCGGACGACCTTCGCCGCGAACGACTGGCGCGCCAAGAGCCCGGACTTCGCCGGCGAGACGTTCCTGCTGAACCTGCGCGTGGTGGAGCGGCTCAAGGTGCTCGCGGCGGACCTGGGCATGACCCTCCCCGCGCTCGCGGTCAGCTGGACGCTGGCCAACCCGGCTGTCGACGTCACGATCGTCGGCGCCCGCCGACCGTCCCAACTGGACGGAACAGCCGCCGACGTGCCCCTCTCGGCGCAGGACCTCGCCGACATCGACCTGATCCTCGCCGACTCGGTGCCCATGTGGGGACCGCATCCCGAAGGCATGTAGGGAAGGGAACACCATGGCAAAGCTCGCATTCCTCGGCCTCGGCCTCATGGGGACGCCGCTGGCGACCCGGCTGCTCGGGGCCGGCCACGACGTCACCGTCTGGAACCGGACCGCCGCCAGGACGACGCCCCTCGTCGACGAGGGTGCCTGGGCGGCGGAGACCCCGGCCGCGGCGGTGACCGGGGCCGACGTCGTGTTCACCATGCTGGCCAACCCGAAGGCACTGGACCAGGTGCTGGGCGGCGACGAGGGCGTGCTCAGCGCGTTGCGTCCCGGGCAGGTGCTCGTCGACATGTCCACGGTGGGCCCGCTGGAGGTCCGCGCGGTCGCCGAGCGGCTGCCGAAGCAGGTGACCTTGGTCGACTCGCCGGTGCGCGGCAGCGTCCCCGAGGCGACCGCGGGCCGGCTCGCCATCTATGTCGGCGCGTCCGACGAGGACTTCGAGACCGTCCAGCCGCTGCTCGCCGTGCTCGGCACCCCGCACCACGTGGGCGGCCCGGGCGCGGGCGCGGCGATGAAGCTGGTCGTCAACCTGACCCTCGGCGTGGCGATCACCGCCCTCGGCGAGGCCCTCGCGGTCGGCGACACGCTCGGGCTCGACCGCACGAGCCTGCTGGACATCCTGGTCGACTCGCCCATCGGGCCCACCGTCCGCAACAAGCGCGCCAACATCGAGTCGGGCACCTACCCGCCCAACTTCAAGCTGAGCCTCGCCCTGAAGGACCTGCACCTGGTGACCGAGACGGTCGACCGGCCGCTCCCCCTGGCGGAGGCGTCGCTCGGCTGGCTCGACCAGGCGGCCCACGCCTCGGTAACCGACCTCGACTACTCGGCGGTCGTCGCGACGATCATCGCCGCGCACGAGGTCTGACAGGGGTTGCCATGGCCGTCGCCCTGCCGGAACGTGCCACCGATGTCCACGCCGACGTAAGTACCTGGCTCAGTTCCCATTCAGCTCTCTCAGCGGTGGAGTCCGGCCTGGCCGAGCCCGGCGCCGCCGTCGAGGCGCAATGCCTGCCCTGTCAGGTATCCCGCCGCCGGCGACAGCAGGTAGAGCACCGGGCCGACGACCTCGGCGAGCGCCGCGACCCGCCCCATCGGCACCCCGGCGAGCAGCCGGTCGCGGGCCGCCGCGGGCATGGCGAGCACCTTCGGCGTCGCGACGAGACCGGGGACCACGGCGTTGACCCGGATGCCGGCGCCGGCCCACTCGGCGGCGAGCGACCTCGTCAGCCCGAGGACGCCGGCCTTGGCCGCGGCATAGCCCGCCTGGCCGGGCAGCCCGTCCTGCCCCGCGACCGAGGAGAACAACACGATCGCCGGCCGGCGGCCCTCCCGCAGCGCGGGGAACGCGGCCTGCGCGACGGTGAACTGGGCCACCAGGTTCGCCTCGATGTCCCCGCGAAAAGCCTTGAGCGGGAAGGTTTCCGCGCGATGGATGGTGTCCACCACGCCGGCCGCGCCGATCAGCGCGTCCAGGCCGCCCAGCCGGCCCACCGCCTCGGCCACCGCGCGGCGCGCGGCGTCGTCGTCGGTGAGGTCCGCGGTGACGGTCGCCCCCGTTCCCGGCAGGTCGACGCCCACGACCTCGGCACCCACCTCGCCGAGCGCGTCGGCCAAGGCGCGCCCCAGCCCACCCGCCGCCCCGGTCAGCACAACCCGGCTCCCCGGCACCGGCACCGTCGACCAGTCGGGCATGGCGCGCTCCCCGTGTGCGGAAACCGTGTTGTCGTACGAGCCGTGTTGTCCTACGAGCATCGCCGCCGGACGGCCCGCGTGTCGCCACCGCCAGCACGAACCCACCCCTGCGGCCAGCGGGAGTCCCGGCATACCTGCCAGCTGCCACCGCCGGGCGCGGCTACTCCCCCGCGGCGCCGGGTTTGCGTGCCACGCCGGCAAGGTAGCGCGACCGCGCGGGCGGTCCCGACCACCGGTCCGGGCCGGTCTCACCCCACTCGGGTGTCCACACGAGACCCGGCGGCACGAGCTCGAAGTCGCCGAAGAAGGCGGCGACCTCGTCGCGGCTACGCAGGTGCGCCGCCGCCGTGGTCTGCGCGTAGTTGCGGACCACCGCCCGGATGCCGGGATCGTCGAGCTCGTCGCAGCCGTGGGAGATCACCAGCAGCGAGCCGGGCGGAAGCTGCCGGCGGTAGAACTCCATCGCGTTCCCGGGCTGCCGTTCGGGCGCGATGAAATGCAGCATCGCCACCACCAGCAGGCAGATCGGCGCCGCGGGATCGATCACGTCGGTGTCGAGCACGGCACGCCACAAAGCGCCGTGGTCGAGGTAGTCGGCACGCACGGCGCGGTGCCGCCGGGTGTCCGCCGTGCCGGCCAGGAGCAGGTCGGCGTGCGCGTGCGCGACCGGTTCGTTGTCCACGTACACGACCCGGCATTCGCCCGGCGCGTGCCGGTCGGCCACCTCGTGCACGTTGCCCGCGGTCGGCAGCCCGGAGCCGATGTCGACGAACTGACGCACCCCGCGGCTGACCGCGTGGCGGACCGCGCGGCCGAGGAAGTCGCGGTTGGCGACCATCGCTCGCCGCAGGTCGGGCATCAGCTCGAGCTGGCGGTCGGCGAACTCGCGGTCGATGCCGAAGTGGTGTACCCCGCCCAGGATGCAGTCGTAGACCCGCGCCGCGCTCGGCCGGTCGACGTTGCGGCGCAACAACTCCAGCGATGCCTGGACACCCGGGCCGAGTGCCGCGGCGCGGCCGGAGAGCCCGGCGACGCGATCGATCTCGCCTGGACCGGTCACGGGGACTCCCCGCCCGCGGTGGGCCGCGCGACGCCGGCCGTGACCGGAAGATCGCAGGACGCCGTGGTGCCGGCACCCGGCGGGCTGTGCACGGTGAACGTGCCGCCCAGCGCCTCGATGCGGTCCCTCAGCCCGACCAGCCCCGAGCCCCGGTCCGGGTCGGCGCCGCCGATCCCGTCGTCGCGCACGCACACCCGGAGCATGCCGCCGCTGGCTTCCACGTCGACGGTGACCACCGTGGCGCGGGCGTGCTTCGCCGCGTTGTTGAGCATCTCCGACACGACGTAGTAGGCGCCCACCTCGACCGCCTCGGGAAGCCGGCCGTCGATCCGCACGTCGATCTCCACCGGGACGGCCGAGCGCCGCCCGAGCGCGCGCAGCGCCTGGCGCAGCCCCGCCCTGGACAGGATGGCCGGGTGGATACCGCGGGACATCTCCCGCAGGTCGTCGATCACCGCGATCAGCTCCTCGGCGACCTCGGCGAGCTCGGCCCTGGTCTCACCCTCGGCGGGGGCCGCCGCGAAACGCAGCCGCAGCGCCAGCGCGACGAGGCGTTGCTGTGCGCCGTCGTGCAGGTCCCGCTCGATCCGCCGGCGGGCGTCGTCCGCGGCCGCGACGATCCGCGTCCGCGAGGCGGCGAGCTCGGCCCGGCTCTCGGCGTTCCCCACGGCCGTCGCGACGAGCTCGGTGAAGTCCGCCATGCGGTCGGCGGTGTCGCAGGGGAACGGCCCCCGCGTCGACAACGCGTTCACCACGCCCCACAAGCGCCCCTCGACGACGATCGGGCTCGCCACCATCGACCGGATGCCCAACTCGCGCAGGCCGGTGGTCATCGGGTCCGACTGGCCACGCCACGCCTCCTCGTCGACCTGGGCGGGGCGGCCGGTCCGCCACACCTGCGCCGGGGCGAGGTAGTCCGGGATCGGCACGCGCGTCCCGATCGGCAGGTTGACCTGGACGGGCCCGGCGCCGTCGCTCTCCACCACGACCGCGGATCCGTCGGGCTCGAAGCGGGCGATGCCCGCGCTGTCCGCGTCGAGCAGCAGGCGGACCTCATCGGCGACGGCGAAGAAGGTCTCGGCCGGGTCGATGCCGCGGGCGACCAGCGTGGCGACCCTGCGCAGCGCGGCCTGCTCCGCGAGGAGGCGGGCGAGCTCGTCCCGGCTCGCCTTCAGGGAGTCCCAGTTCTGGGCGTTCGCGACCGCGGTGGCGACCAGCTCGGTGAAGTCCGTCATCCGTTGCTCGGCGTCGGGCGGCGGCCCCTGCGCGGACCCGACGGCGATGGCTCCCCACAGCCGGCCGTTGACGTGGATCGGCATGGCGACCGCGGACCGCAACCCCTCGCGCAGATACGGCTCCCCGCCGGGAACGTCGCGGTAGTCATCGACCCGGGCGGCCCGGCCGGTACGC
Source organism: Actinophytocola sp. (assembly GCF_036402745.1). Lineage (GTDB taxonomy): Bacteria > Actinomycetota > Actinomycetes > Mycobacteriales > Pseudonocardiaceae > Actinophytocola. The sequence continues at coordinate 12,262 of NZ_DASWSJ010000190.1, forward strand.
AGGACGGTCGCCGTCAGCCCGGTCGGCGGATACCCCTCCCACCGTTCCCCGACCCGCACGTGCGGGCCCGTGGTGCCGTGGTTGGCCAGGAGCGTCACGGTTCCGTCCGGCTCGTACCGGAACATCCTCGCCGTGTCGCCACCGAAATGCCGCAGCGCCTCCGAGGTCGCTGCCGCGAACACCGCCTCGGGCGGCTCGCCGCGGGCGACCAGCATGGCCAGCCGCCGCAGTGCCGCCTGGGTCTCCGCCAGCTCGTGGAGCTTCTCCTCGGCCCGGCCGTTGGCGATCGCCGTCGCGGCGAGCTCCATGAACCCCGCCATGCGCGACTCGGTGCCGGCAGGGAAGTCCTCCCGGGAGGTCGCGGCCACCGTCACGCCCCAGTGACGTCCCCCGACGACGATGGGCGTGGCGACCCCGGCCCGCATGCCCAGCGTGGCGACCCAGGCGCCGTGCGGGCCCTTCGCCAGCCGGTCGCCGTTGATCCGGGCCGGCAGCCCGGTCCGGAGCGCGGTGTCCTGGATCATCCCGGGCAGCAGCCTCAGCCGGAAGCCGACCGGTACCTTGTCGCTCACCCGGCCGTAGGACCCGACGACGGTGATGTACTCCTCGGCTCCCCCGGGCGTTTGGTCGACGCGGGACACGAACGTGGCCTCGGCGCCGATCAGGCCGTTGAGCTCGTCCGCGACCGCGGTGAACACCTCGTCCGGCCGCGCGCCGCCGGCCACCAGCGTGGCCACCCGCCGCAGCGCCGCCTGCTCGTCGACGAGCCGGCGCAGCCGGGTGCGGTCGGGCTGGTCGTGGCCCGACTCGACCTCGGCGGCTGGAACCACGTCGGCGCCGTCTTCTGGCGCGTTCACCAGGATGACGGTAGCCCGGTGCGCAACGGGTCGGCAACGCCGCGCGCCCCGGGCCACGACGTCGCCTATTCCGGCCAGGCCGAGTTCTGGATGATGTCCACGAAGTTGGCGCGCCGGTATCCCGGGACGAACCGTTCCAGGACGTCCGCCTTCACATTCCCGAACGTCGTTTCCGGCTTGGGCGCGATGCCTTCGGTGAACGCCTCGAGAATGCCGCGCTTGAAATCCGGCCGCGGGTGCAGGCCGGTGATCTCGGCCCTGTCGGCGTCGCTGATGTCGTGGTAGCCGATGCCGAGCACGTCGTACTCGACCCCGGCGGTGACCAGGGCGACCTCGGGCTCCATGAACTCCGGGATGCCGGGCGTCGTATGCAGCGCGATGGCCGTCCACACCCGGCGAACGCTGTCCTCCGGTGCCCCGTGGGCCTGCAGGAAGCGGCGGGCCTCATCGGCACTGTCCACCTCGAAACGCCGGCCGCTGCCGCCGAACCGCGCGTTGAGGCCGAGGTCGTGGAACATCGCCCCGATATAGAGAAGCTCGGGGTCGAAGCTGAGCCCGCGGTTCCTGCCCTGCAGGCTGGCGAACCAGAAGACCCGGCGGGAATGGTTGTAGACGAGGTCGGTGGTGGAATCGCGGACCAGCTCGGTCGCTTCGCGGGCGATCTTGGTGTCGGGAACCGTCACCCCGGCCACGGACTGTTGAGCAGTGGACATTTCGCACCTTCCTGATGGTTGAGGGCCCGGCGCCCCCGGCGCCGGGCCCCCGGTCATTTCTCTGGGCCGCTTCTCGCCGGGCCGATCAGGACTGTCCGGCCCGGACGCCCTTCTCCACCCGCTGGCCCAGGTCGTCGTCGACGTTGCGCCAGTACTCGAAGGCACGCAGCAGGACCGGCTCGGTGACGCCGTCGAGCAGGTGGCCGACGATGTTGCTCACCAGCCGGTCGCGCGCCGCGTCGTCCATGACCACGCGGACCAGCGTGCCGGCCTGGCCCCAGTCGTCGTCCTCGGCGTGCAGGGTCTGCGCGGCGTGGACCATCTCGCCGTCGGCGTACCAGCCGGCGGGCTCGCCGTAGCGGACCGTGTCGGCCTGCGGGCCGCCCTTGGAGTTCGGCGCGTACACGGGGTCGGACACCTTGCGGTACCGCATCGCGCCGTCCTTGCTGTAGCTGTTCACCGGCGCGACGGGCGCGTTCACCGGCAGCTGGTTGTAGTTCGCCCCGATCCGGGCGCGGTGCGCGTCGGGGTAGGAGAACATCCGGCCCAGCAGCATCTTGTCCGGGCTCGGCCCGATCCCCGGCACGAGGTTGCTCGGCTCGACGGCCAGCTGCTCGATCTCGGAGTGGTAGTCGGTCGGGTTGCGGTCCAGGGTCATCCGGCCGACCTCGACCAGCGGGTAGTCCGCGTGCGGCCACACCTTGGTCATGTCGAACGGGTTGAACCGGTAGTCCTTGGCGTCCTCGAACGGCATGACCTGCATCTTGAGCGTCCAGCTGGGGAACTCACCCCGGCCGATCGACTCGAACAGGTCGCGGGTGTGGTAGTCGCCGTCGGCGGCGGCCAGCGCGTCGGCCTCGGCCTGGGTCAGGCACTCGACCCCTTGGTCGCTGATGAAGTGGTACTTCACCCAGAACTTCTCGCCCTGCGCGTTGACCCACATGTAGGTGTGCGAGCTGTACCCGTTCATGTGCCGCCAGGTGCGCGGGATGCCCCGGTCGCCCATCAGCCAGGTCACCTGGTGTGCCGACTCCGGGGACAACGTCCAGAAGTCCCACTGCATGTCGTGATCGCGCAGGTTGTTGTCGGCGCGGCGCTTTTGCGACCGGATGAAGTGCTGGAACTTCATCGGGTCGCGCAGGAAGAACACCGGAGTGTCGTTCCCGACCATGTCGTAGTTGCCCTCGCTGGTGTAGAACTTCAGCGCGAAGCCCCGGGGGTCACGCCAGGTGTCGGGGCTCCCCCGCTCGCCGGCCACGGTGGAGAACCGGGCCACCT
>NZ_DASWSJ010000191.1:0-48893 GCF_036402745.1 Actinophytocola sp.
GAGCTCGAGTGGAGCAACCCCGGCGACGGGGCGACCGTCCCGGCGGCGCCGTCGGTGCTCGAGTTGCATCTGTCCGAGTCGGTGGAGCCCACCGGCACCAAGGTGTCCGTTGTGGACAGTGCCGGGCACTCGCTCGGGACCGGGGCGGTGCGCGTCGAGCACGGCGGCGGGGGGCCGGCCACCCTCGTGGTCCCGCTGCCCGCGCTCGCCGCGGACACCTACCGGGTCTCCTGGTCCGCGGTGTCCAGCGACGACCTCCACCCGACGGCCGGCACGCTCGTGTTCGGCGTGCAGCGCCCGGTCGCGCAGTCCTCCGTGGTCGCCCCGCCCGACCCGCTGCCCGGCGCGGGCGAGGTGCTCACCCAGGGCGCGGTCTACCTCGGCGTGGCCATCTGGATCGGCTGCCTGATCCTGCTGGCCCAGCTCGAGATCGGCGGGGTCACGGCCGGCGTCCGGCGCACGACCGCGCGCCGGCTGACGCGGGCCGCCCTCGCGAGCATGGGGCTCGCCTTCGCCGGTGGCGTGGCGCTGTTGTTGTTGCGGGCCGCCGTGTTCGACGGCAACCCGGTGCGCAACGCGGTGGCCCTGCTCGGATCCACGTCCGTCGGGCAGCCGTGGCTCGTGCGGCAGTTCGCGTTCGTGGTCATGGCGGCCGTCGCGGTCGTGGCCGCCCGGTACCCCGAGGCGCGCCGGGGCCCGCTGTTCGTCGCGGCCGGCACGCTCGCCGGGACCGCCGCGGTCACCACGACGCTGGTCGGGCACCTGTCGGTGGCCGGGCCGGTGTGGGTGGTCACCGACGCGCTGCACGTGCTCGCCACCCTCGCCTGGGGCGGCACGGTCATCGCGGCCGCCGTCGTGCTGGTGACCGCCCGAGGCCCGGCCGCCCGGCGCGCGACGCGCGTGGTGCTGCGCCGGTTCGGGCTGCTCGCGACCGCGGCGCTGACCGTGGTCGTCGCCACCGGCGTCCTGCTGGCGGGCCGCCAGATCGCCTCGGTGGACGCGCTCCTCCTCTCGACCTACGGCCGGACGCTGCTGGTGAAGGCCGGCCTGGCAGGCCTGGCAGCGCTGGTCGGCCTCGCCAGCACGCTCACCCTCCACAGTAGACGGTGGGGCACCACCCGCCGCGGCACCCGGCCGAGCGTGCGGTCCGCCCGCGTGGTGCTCGGCGAGGCGACCGTGCTGTCGCTGGCGATGCTGGTCACCGCCGGGCTCGTGTCGACCCACCAGGTCAGCGGTCCACTGTGGCGGCCCCCGGCCGCGGCCGGGGCGCGGGACGGCGACTCCGCGACCGTGCACGACCTCGTGCAGACCCTGTCGATCCGCCCCAACCTGCCCGGGCGCAACTTCCTCGCGCTCGACGTCTACGACACCCGCCGGCCGGCCCCCGCGCCGATCCAGGCCGTCACCGTCACCCTGCGCGGCCCGGCCGGGAAGTCGGTCACCCGGACGGCCATCCCGTCCGGCGGCTCGAGCTACCTGCTCACCACCGAGGACCTGGACTCGGCCGGCGAGTGGGCGATCACCGTCACCGCCCTGCGGCGCGACGCCCAGCCCGCCGGGCACACCTACAGCTGGCGGGTACAGCCCCCGACGACGCCGGCGCGCCCGGTACGGATCTCCGCGGCGCCGCTCACCCCGTACACCACCTGGCTCGCGGTGCTGGCGCTGCTCGCCGGCTCGGTCGCCGTGGGCACGGTCGTCCGCACCCGCGCCCGGCGGCGCCGATGACGGCTCACCGGCCCTCGTCCTCCGTGGCCGCGACCGGCGCACCGGCCACGCAGCGCAGCGTCAGGTGCGACTCCGCGGTCGCGGACTTGAACTGGACCTCGACCTTGCGGTCCTCGGGGTTGACCTCGCTCGTGAACCCGTCGTCGGGATAGGCGTACAGGAGCGTGATCGTCCTGCCCGAGCAGCTCACCGCCACCACCCCGCCGGTCACCGTGAACGGGCGGCTCGCCGGTGCGGCGCCCGTCGGGGCCGTGGTGGTCGGCGGCTCCTTCTCGTGCGTTCGGCTCGGTGGTGGCCCGGGCGCCGGCGCGGCGGACGTCGTGGCCGTCGTGGTCGCCGTCGTCGTCGCCGGAGTGGTCACCGGGCTCGCCGCCGGCGCGGTCGCGGCCGCGGGTGTGGGGTCGTTGACGTCGCGGCCCACGCGGTCGATGGCGAAGTATCCGATGGCGATCGCGATGGCGGCACCGAGCACCCAGGTGCCGGCCAGGAGCACGGCCGCGCGCCTGCCGGGTCGTGACGTCATGCCGGCATCCTGCGCCGGGGTCCCCCAAGGAAGGGTTAAGACACCACCAAGCCTGTCGATCTCCCATCCCGCCGCCGCTACGGTGCCGACGTGCCCAACCTGATGCTCATCGAGGACGAGCTCGACATCCGGCTGGCGCTGACGAGAGCCCTCACCGAGCGTGGGCACGGGGTGCACGCGCTCGCCACCGGGATGGCCGGGTTGCGGGACGTGGTGGCGAACCCGCCCGACCTGGTGCTGCTCGACCTCGGCCTGCCCGACATGGACGGCACGGACGTGCTCCGCATGCTGCGTGCGGTGAGCACCGTGCCCGTCATCGTCATCACCGCCCGCGACGACGAGGCCGACATCGTGGGGATCCTCGAGGCGGGCGCGGACGACTACGTGGTCAAGCCGTTCGGACCCGACCAGCTCAACGCGCGGATCCGGGCGGTGCTGCGCCGGGGCGGGCCGTCCGGCCAGGAGGAGCCCGTGGTCGTCGGGCGGCTCCGGATCGACCCGCGCCGCCGGCTGACCTGGCTGGACGGGGAGCCGTTGCCGTTGTCCCGCAAGGAGTTCGACCTGCTCCTCTACCTGGCCAGGCGGCCGGAGGAGGTGGTGCCGAAGTCGACGCTGCTCGCAGAGGTGTGGAACCAGCCCTACGGCGGCGCGGACAAGACGGTCGACGTCCACCTGTCGTGGTTGCGGCGCAAGCTGGGAGAGAGCGCCGCGCATCCGCGCTACCTGTACAACGTGCGGGGTGTCGGTCTGAAGCTGGTCGACCCCGAGGCCTGAAGGGGCGGACCATGCGGCGCAGGTTCGCGCTCACCGTGCTCGCCACGACATCGATCGTGGTGGCCGCTTTCCTGATACCCCTGGTGGTTCTGGTCCGCGAGATCGCGGTGGACCGCGCGATGGCCGAGGGCACCGCGGACGCCCGCAACGTGGCGGCCCTGATCGGCGTCCTGCGGGACCCGGAGTCGGTGCGGCTGGTGGTGGCCGGGTACGACCGGGACCTGATCACGACGACGGTGCGGCTGCCGGACGGCACGGTGGTCGGCCCGCCGCTGCCGTCCTCCGCCGGGCTGGCCGCCGCGCTGGAGGGCCGGGCGGTCACCACCACGGTGGGCGCGGACCAGGAGATCGTCGTGCCGGTCGAGACCCCGGCCGGCCGGGCGGTGGTGCGGACCGTGGTGCCTGGCGAGGCGTTGCGGCGCGGTGTCACCCAGGCCTACGTCGTCCTCGGCGCGCTGGCGGTGGGGCTGCTGGTGGTCGCGTTCGTGGTGGCCGACCGGTTCGCGAAGTGGGTGCTGCGTCCGGTGGGGGCGCTGGCGACGGTGGCCCGCCACCTCGGGCAGGGCGATCTCGGCGCCCGCGTCGGACCGGTCGGGCCGGCCGAGCTCGTCGAGGTGGGCACGGCGCTGAACCTGCTGGCCGACCGGATCGGCGGGCTGGTGGCGCGCGAGCGCGAGTCGGTCGCCGACCTGTCGCACCGCCTGCGCACGCCGCTGACCGCGCTGCGGCTGGAGGCCCACGGCCTGGCCGATCCCGGGGAGTCCGCCCGGATGGTGGCGCTCGTGCGCACCCTCGAACGCACGGCGACGCAGATCATCGCCGAGGCACGCCGGCCGGCGGACGGCGCCGCGCCCCCGCGCTGCGACGCCGCCGCGGTGGTGGCCGACCGGGTGCGGTTCTGGGCCCCGCTGGCCGAGGATCTGGGGCGGCGCATGGAACTTCGGCTCGCGGCCGGCCCGCTGCCGGTGGCCGCGGCCGGGACCGCGCTCGCCGCCGCGGTCGACGCCCTGCTGGAGAACGTGCTCGCGCACACCCCCGACGGCACCCCGTTCGCCGTCACCCTGCTGCCCCGGCCGGCCGGCGGCGCGTGCTTGCGGGTCGCCGACGCGGGGCCTGGTCTGTCGGGGCCGGAGGTTCTCGCGCGGGGCGCGAGTGCGGCCGGTTCCACCGGGCTCGGTCTGGACATCGTGCGCCGGGTGGCGGAGTCGTCGGGTGGGGGTGTGCGGTTGACCCGGTCCGCGGCGGGTGGTGCGGTGATCGAGGTGGAGCTGGGCCCGGCGGCGCGGTGAGGTCAGCGGTGAGGTCAGCGGTGATGTCAGCGCCGGCTCGGTGCGGGCACGAGCCGCAGGGCCATGACGGGGCAGGCGGCCGCCGCGCGGCGGGCGTGGCCGACCAGGTGGGCGGGGAGCGGACCGCCGGGGATCATGGGGTAGCCCCAGTCGTCCGGGTCGATCAGCTCGGGCAGCAGGCCAACGCACACCAGGTGACCGGTGCAGCGGGACCAGTCCACCAGCAGCGTGTGGCGACTCACGACGGCACCGGGAACACCGGTCCGCGGGCGGCCGCCCGGCACTCGCCGGCGAGGTGCCGGGTCACCTCCGGCTCGAACGCGCGGAGCGCGGACCGCACGAGCCGCGACACCCCGTCCGGGTGATGGCAGAGCCCACGACCGGCGACCATGCCCGTCCACCGGTGCAACCGGCGCACGACGTCCTGGTCGCCGCCGCCGGCCAGCGCGCGCATCGCCGCGGCGATGTCGGGCAGCCCGCGCACGCACGGCCCGCACTGCCCGGCCGTCTCCCCGGCGAGCCACGTCGCCAGGTGCGCCGTCTCGGCCAGCCCGCACCGGCTCGCCGGCAGCACCGCGACCATCCCGACGCCGAGCTGCGCCGACACCGCACGCAGCCCGCGCGCCGACAGCGCGACCGTGCGGGCGAACGGCCACGGCAGCCAGGTGCCCGCGTAGCCGCCGACGAGGACCGCGGCCGGCGGTTCGACCAGCTCGCCCGCGGGCACCACCTCGCCGAGCGGGGTCCCGAAGGCCACCTCGCGGACGAGGGTCCTGCGTACCGCGCCGGTCACCGTGATCAGGGTCGTGCCCGGCTCGTCGTCGGTGCCGACGGACCGGAACCAGGCGGCGCCGCGGCGGGCCAGCAGCGCCAGGTGGGCGAGGGTCTCGGCGTTGGACACCAGCGTCGGCCGGCCCGCGACCCCGCGCTCGGTGGCGTGCGGTGGCGTCGGGGTCGGCACCGCGCGACCGCGGGACAGGTGGTTCGTGAGCGCCGAGGACTGCCCGGTGACGTAGCCCGCCGGGGCGTGCGCGATCCGCGTGGACACGGGGTCCGCCCGCTCCTCGATCGCGCGCCGGACCGGGTCGGACTCGTCGTGCAGCCACACCACGACCTCCCCGGCGCCGAGAGCCGCCGCGGCGAGCATCGCGCCGTCGAGCACCAGGTGTGGGTTGCCGGCCAGGAGCACGGCGTCCTTGTACGACGCGGGCTCGCTCTCCGCGCCGTTGACCACCACCACCGCGGGACCGCGCCGCCGGGACACCGCGGCGAGCTTGGCCGCGAGCGGGTAGGCGGCGCCGCCCCGGCCACGCAGCCCGACCGAGGCGGCCAGCCGCACGAGCCCGTCGCGCCCGCCGGCGCGCGGCGGCGGGCCGTGTGTCCGCTCGTGCTCGGCGAGGGTCAGCGGGCGGTCGTCGTCGCGGAACCCGGCCAGGAGCCGGGGGCTGAGGTCCGTGCGGTAGGTCGTCCCCGTCACGGCGCCCACCGGTGCTCCCTGTTCCGCTCCCGCGCCACGAGCAGGAGCCGGGCCCCGCCCGCTGCCGCGACCACCGCGACGCTGCCGACCGACAGGGGCACGGTGCTGGCGTCGGTGCCGATGCCCACGCCGTGCCCGACGGCCAGCGGCCACAGCGCGTAGGCGGCGCGGTGCACGACCGCCCAGACGCGCGGGATCCGGTGCCGCAGCGTCGTGGTGACCACGATGACGATCGCGAGGTCGGCGGCCAGCGCGCCCAACCCGAGCCAGAAGGGTTGGTAGTGCGTGCGAAACGGCAGGACGACGTCCGCCACGCCGATGTCCACGTAGTCGTCGAGAACGGCCGTCGCCACGTGGACGACGAGCACGAACACCCCGACGACGACGAGGTTGCGATGCAGCTCCAGCCAGGCGAACCGGGGCAGCGTGGCGCGTGCCGAGCGGACGGCCGCGAGCTGGCCGAGGACGATCGCCGCGGTCCAGACGACGAGGAGCACCCCGCCGGAGGCCCGGTTGAGATACCAGAGCCCCTTCGGATCGGCGATGAGCGTCAGCACGGCGGGGCCTCCGGCCATCCGTTCACCGCGCGCACGGCGCCCGCCACGGTCCCGGCCGCGGTGTCGTCCGCGGTTCCGGCCGCGCTGACGAGGCGCGCGGGCAGGCCGGTGGCGGCGAGCCAGCGCGGGCCGTCGTGGCCGAGGGCGATGGTGGCGGTGGTGGCGGTGTTGGCCGCCAGGCAGTCGGCGGCCGCGACGGTGACCGTGCGGACCGGGCCCACCGCGGGCAGGCCCGTCCACGGGTCGAGCAGGTGGTGGCGCACCTGCCCGAGGTCCGTCCAGCGCCGCAGGCTCGTGGTGGACGTGGCGATCCCGCCGTCGCCGACCCACACGACCGGCCCGGCGGTATCCCGGTGATCCTCGGCCAGCCGCACGGGAAAGGTCCGCCGCCGCCCGCATCCCGCGACCGCGATATCGCCCCCGATGCCGACGAGGACCGGCCCACCCAGCACCCGGTGCACGCGGCCGGCGGCCCGGTCCGCGGCCACGGCCTTGGCACTGGCGCCGAGGTCGAGCTCGACTCCGGCCGGCACCCGCACCCGGTGTCCCGCGCGGTCCAGGTCGACCTCCCGCCAGCGGGGTCCCACCCGGACGACCCGCAGGTAGGGCTGGTCGGCGCCGGTCGGCGCGAGGTTCCGGTCGTAGCCCAGGGCCCGCAGCTCCGAGCCGAGCGTCGGGTCGACCGCGCCACCGGACTCGTCGGCGGCCCGCAGCGCGGCATCGACCAGCTCGACCGCCAGCGGGGACACCGGCACCCACCTCCCCGGCGCCCGGTTGACGGCCGCGAGCTCGGAGTCCGCCCGGAACCGGCTGGCCGCCGCGTCGACGGCGGCGACCACGTCCCGCACGACCGCGACCGCGTCGGAGAGCCCCGCGCCGTCGGCCAGCACGACGGTCGCCGTCATGCCCCACACGGCGAAGCTCGCCGCCAGCGGGGCAGCGTCCCGGGCCGCGTGGAGATGCTCGAAGTCGGGCTGTCCATCGTCGCCCGCACGCTCGCGCACGACCCATCCGTCGTCGTGGGGGGTGGCGGGGGCGCTCACGACCCACCCGTCGTCGTGGGTGGCGGTGGCGGCGGGGGCGGCGGGGCTGCCGCCGGTGGTAGCGGTGGGGCCGGTGGCGGGGTGGCCGTGACCCGCGGCGGCGGGGCGGGATTCCTTGCGGGCGGCGGGTTTTCGCCGGTCGCCGGCGGCTTCGGGGTCGGCTTGGGACCGGGCGGGGCGGGCGGTGGGGTGAGCAGCCGGGTGGTGGGCACGACGCTCGACGTCGGTGGCGGGGTGGTGGGAGCGGCGGCCGGGGGCGGCACGGGTTCGGCCATCCCCATCGCCAGCACGCCCGTCGCGACGGCGGCGCCGCTCGACGCCACGGCGGTCGCCGCCCCGACCACGATCGTGGTCACCGTGCGCCGGGTCGGGGAGTGCCGCATCGTCGATCACTGTCCTTTCGCTCCGCGTCGTGCGGAACGTAAGCAGCGTCCGGCGCCCCGAACGCTAAGCAAAGGCAAAGCGACCGACAAGCATGGCTGCGCCCGTCCGTTGGTCCGCCGCGCCACGGCACCGGCGACGAACGCGGTCGCGTACGAGCTGCCGAAGGCCGCGTCGGTGCGGGAGCCCAGGCCGGTGATCGATCCCAGGGCCTGCTTCGAGGCCGCTGGTGCGGTTTTACCAAAATTCAGCCGGTGCTGCCCGGATATCCGGCCGGAATTTCCCTGTGCCCACCCGGTCACCGTTCGTGAGAATATCCGGCATTTCCTGCTTTACTATGCGCTGGTCGCCGGACCGCGTACAGTAACTGTACATTGTACGGATTGAGGCTGATCGCCCATGGCTCAGAAAATCCCACCAGCGCACATGCCACCGTCCGAGGCCTATCCCGTGCAAGTACGGGCCCGTTTGGACACTCCGCTGTCTCGCTGGCTGTGGCTGGTGAAATGGCTTCTGCTCGTGCCGCACGCGTTGATTCTGCTCGCCCTGTGGGTCGCTTTCTGGCTGTCGAGCCTTTTCGCGCTCGTCGCGATCGTCATCACCGGGCGGTATCCGCGTGCGCTCTTCGACTTCAACCTCGGCGTGCTGCGGTGGAGCTGGCGCGTCGGCTTCTACGCCTACTCCGCGCTGGGCACCGACCGCTACCCGCCGTTCTCCCTCGGCGAGGAGCCCGACTACCCGGCCCGCCTCGACATCGCCTACCCCGCGCACCTCTCCCGCGGGCTCGCGCTCGTCAAGTGGTGGCTGCTCGCCCTTCCGCACTACCTCATCCTCGCCATCCTGTTCAGCGGCGGCACCTGGTTCAGCTGGCGGCTCGGCGAGACCGGCTGGGCCATGGGCGGCAGCGTGGTCGGGCTCATCGTCCTGGTCACGGGGATCGTGCTGGCCGTCACCGGCTCCTACCCGCGCCCGCTGTTCGACCTCCTGGTCGGGTTCAGCCGCTGGGCGCTGCGGGTCGTCGGTTACGCGGCGCTGATGACCGACCGCTACCCGCCCTTCCGGCTCGACCTCGGCGGCGAGGAGCCCAGCAGGCCGACGGGTCCGGCCGAGCCGGCCACCCCCGGGCCGGCCGAGCGCCCGATGCCGGTCTGACCCGGTCGACCATGACGGGCTGGACCTTCGACGACATCCCCGACCAGACCGGCCGCACGGCGGTCGTCACCGGGGCCAACTCGGGCATCGGCTTCGAGACGGCGCGGATGCTCGCGCGGAAGGGGGCGCGGGTGGTGCTCGCGTGCCGAGACCCCGAGAAGGGGGAGTCGGCCGCGGCCACCATTCGCGCCGGGAAGCCGCAGGGGACGGCGACGTTCGCGCCGCTCGACCTCGCCGACCTCGACTCGGTGGCCGCGTTCGGCACCGCGCTGGACACCGCGGTGGACACGGACCGGCTCGACCTTCTCGTCGACAACGCGGGAGTCATGGTGCCGCCGCTGGGACGCACGCGGCAGGGGTTCGAGCTCCAGTTCGGGACGAACCACCTCGGCCACTACGCGCTCACCGGGCGGCTTCTCCCGCTGCTGGAACGAACGCCGGGCTCGCGGGTGGTCGTGGTCGCGAGCATGGCCCAGCGCGACGGGCGGATCGACCTCGACGACCTCAACTGGGAGCGGCGCCGGTATGCGCCCGGGGCGGCGTACGCGCAGAGCAAGCTCGCGAACATGATGTTCGCGCTGGAACTGCGGCGGCGCCTCGCGGCCGCGGGCTCGGGCCTGTGCGTGACCGCCGCCCACCCCGGCTGGACCGCGACGGACCTCGGGCGGACGTCGGGGGCCGTGGCCAGGTTCGTCAGCACCCTGGTCGGCATGAAGCCTCACGACGGCGCCCTTCCCGTCCTCCGCGCGGCCACCGACCCCGCCGCGGAGAGCGGCAGCTACTGGGGGCCGGCTGGTTTCGCCGGGATGAGCGGCCCGCCCGTGCGCGCCCGGGTCTCGACGCGCGCGCAGGACCCCGCGGTGGCGAAGCGGTTGTGGGAGGAAAGCGCGCGGCTCACCGGCGTCCCGTTCACGTTCGCGGCACCGCGCGGCAAAGCGGGCTGAGCGAAGCATTTCCCACCGGACGACAACGCAGTCGATTTGTGCGTCGCGAGAAATGCGGTGCGGAACTCGGTAAAGGGTAGCGGCAGAATTCTCCGAAAGGCGTGCATCATGAACGCATTGCTCCTCTTGTTCGTTCCGCTCGTCGCTCTCGTGGTCTGGGGTGTCGTGTTCGACCTCAAGCGGCGGCGGCGCCCCGTCACCGGTCACGACATCAGTTCCGCGGCGAAAAGGGCCCGGGGGAATGCCGAGGCCGGCGGGGCCGGCTCCCCGGAGCCGGGCGGCGGCATGAACGCCGGTAGCGGGTAGCCAAAGGTCTATGGACTAGGCCGTCCACCAGAGGGTAGCTTCCGCGCGGGTCCGCTGTGCCAGCCGCATTTTCGTCCATCACGAGGTGAAGTGGCAAATGAAAACGAGTCGGCTGTGGACGGCTGGGGCCGTCCTCACACTGGTCGGGGCCGTGCTGACCCTGACCGGCACGACGTCCCAGGCGGCGCCATCGGGTCGGTTCGGCTACCAGCCGGCGCCCGGGCGGCCGCCCCTGTCCGGCGTCGCCGACCGGGACCTGATGATGGCCGACAAGGGGGTGACCACCGAGGCGAACAGCCGGGTCGCCGCGCGGGTCGCGTCCGATGACATCCAGGCCAACGGGGACAACAAGGCCAACCCGAGCGACCAGTTCGGCAGCGGCGCCGGGTTCCCGGCGAACGAGACAGCGGTCGCGATCAACCCGACCGACCCGAAGAACGTCATCGCCGGGTCCAACGACTACGAGCCCGCGGTCGACGCGACCATGGGCATCTACGTGTCCTTCGACGGCGGCCACACCTGGCCGCACAGCGGGCACGCCCGCCAGGTCACGACCCCCGACCGGTCCATGTACGGCACCGGCGACCCGGTCCTCACGTTCGACCGGGCCGGCGTGGCCTACGCGTCCTTCATCGCCTTCGGGCGCGCCAACTGCGACTCCTACGTCGCGGTGAGCCGCTCCACCGACGGCGGTGTCACCTGGACGGCGCCGGTCGCGGATGTGCCGGCAGGCGCCGGGATCACCCCCGGCGACGGGATCGTGGCGCACAACGGCGGCCCGGCCGACTGCCGGATCTTCCACGACAAGGAGTGGATGACCGCGGGCCGCCGGCCGGCCGGCGCCGCGCTGGTGCCCGGCACCGACCAGGGGCTCGTGAGCCCGGACCGGCTCTACGTCACCTGGACCCGGTTCGACTTCGACGAGGGCGGCACCGGGTTCGTCGACTCGCCGATCGTGGTCGCCTACTCCGACGACCAGGGCCGGCACTGGTCCGCACCGACCGAGGTCTCCGGCACGGCACCGTCGTGCGCGTTCCAGACCGGCGACGCGGACGGCGCGTGCGACGAGGACCAGTTCTCGGTCCCGGTGGTCGACCCGCGCAACGGCACCCTGTCCGTCGCGTTCCAGAACTTCAACGTCGACAGCCGGGTGAAGAGCCAGTACCTCGTGGCGCGCTCGACCACCGGCGGCGCGACCTGGGACCCGCCGCGGTTCGTCACCGACGTGTTCGACGGCGCCGACAAGTACCCGGTCTGCCAGGGCAGCCAGTCGCTCGACCTGATGTGCGCGCGGGTCAACGCCGCCGGCAACCTCGACATCAACCCCCGCACCGGGCAGCTCTACCTCACCTTCGCCGACAACCGCAACGGCACCGCTGCCGACACCAACACCGACGTGTTCGTGACCACCTCGACCAACGGTGGCCGCGGGTGGAGCCGGCCCCTCGACCTCACCAGGAGCTCGGTCGACGACCAGTGGTTCCCGTGGCTGTCGGTCGCGCCGGACGGCGTCGTCGCGGTCGCCTACTACGACCGGCGCTACAGCGGCCCGAAGCTGATCGACACCTCGCTGTCGGTGTCGACCGACAACGGGTCGAGCTTCGGCACCCGGCGCGTGTCCGAGCAGGCGTGGAACCCCGACCTGGCGTTCCGGCTCGGCATCTTCATCGGTGACTACAACGGGCTCGACACCGGCCGGGGGGTCGCGATCCCGTGCTGGACCGACGCCCGGTTCGCCGAGCCGAACACCCCGGGCAACAACCCGCCCAACCAGCAGTCCGACGTGATGGTCGACGTCGAGTCGATCCCGACCCGGTAGGCCGCCGAGCCCGGTGGGCCGGCCCGACGACCCACCGGGCTTAGCATTGCCTGGTGCAGACTGCGGCGGGTGTCGTGCTTGCGGGCGGGCGCTCCACTCGGATGGGCGAGCCGAAGGCCGGGCTCGAGTGGCACGGCTCGACCTTGCTCTACCGCGCCGCCGCGGTCCTGGCCCGGACGGTCGACGGGCCCGTCATCGTCGTCGCGGCCCCGGGGCAGCGGCTGCCGGCGCTGCCCGCCGGGGTCGCGGTCGTCGAGGATCCCGTCGAGGGGCTGGGCCCGATGCAGGGCCTGGCCGCGGGGCTCGCCGCGGTGGCCGACCGGGCCGGTGCCGCGTTCGTCTGCTCCACGGACCTGCCGTTCCTGCACCCCGCCTTCGTCCGGCGGGTGCTGCGCGGGCTGACCGACGGCGTCGACGTCGTCCTGCCGGTGGCGCGGGGCTTCCGGCAGCCGCTGGCGGCCGGCTACCGGACGGCGCTGGCGGGCCTGGTCGCCGATCTCCTGGCGCGGGGCAACCTGCGGCCGGGCATGATCTTCAAGCACTGCGCGGTGACCCAGCTCGACGACGCGCAGCTGCTCGACGACGCCGCGCTGGCCGGGCTCGACCCGGGGCTGGCGTCGGTGGTGAACGTCAACACGCCGGAGGACTACGCGGCGGCGCGGGAGCAGAAGCCGCCGGAGGTCGTGGTCGAGCGGTTCGGCGCGCTCGCCAAGGGCGGCGGGCACCGGCCGCACGGCGTGCGGGCCGCGACGATCGGGGAGGCCGCGGAGGCGGTCGGGCTCACCCTGGACCGGCACGTGGTGGCCGCGCTCAACGGCGACCAGGTGACCAGGGACGGGCGGTGGCCGCTCGTCGCGGGGGACACCGTCGCCTTCCTGTCGGCGGACGCGGGCGGCTGAGGCTTACAGTCGGGGTATGGCGGCGGGTGGCTTCTTCGGACGAGCGCTGATCGTCGACGTCGGCGGCCGGGACGCGACCGGCACCCCGTTCGAGCTCGAGGAGCGGGTGCTGCGGTCCTACCTCGGCGGCGTCGGCCTGGGCACCTGGCTCATGCACCGCCTCGCGCCACCGCGGGTCGACCCGCTGGCCCCGGAAGCGCCGCTGGCGTTCGTGTTCTCCTCGCTCGTGGGCACGCCGCTCACCACCAGCGCGAAGTTCGCCGTCGTGGCCAAGTCGCCGCTCACGGGGCTGCTCACCGACGCGCTCGCCTCCAGCCAGTTCGCCATCGCCGGCAAGCTCACCGGGCACGACGCCATCGTGATCCGCGGCCGCGCGGACGAGCTGTCGGTGCTGCTCATCGACGGTGCCGGCGCGCGCCTCGAGCCCGCGCCGGAGCTCGCCGGGCTGCCGGCCGCCGAGGCGGAGACCGTTGCGCGGCAACGGTTCGGGCGGGGCTGGCGTACCGCGGCCATCGGCCCGGCCGGCGAGCGTGGCGTGCGGTACGCCACCATCAGCCACGACGGCCGGCACGCCGGGCGGGGCGGGCTCGGTGCCGTGCTGGGCGCCAAGAACCTCAAGGCCGTGCTCGTGAAGTCGGCGACGAAGGTCGGCGTCGCCGACCAGGCCGGGGTCCTCGCCGCCGCCCGGGACCTGCGCAAGCGCAGCTTCGGCCCGGCCACCGCCAAGTACCGCGAGCTCGGGACGCTCGCGAACCTGCTGGCGTTCAACGCGGTCAGCACCCTGCCCACGCGCAACTTCACCGCGGCCACGTTCGACGGCGCGCCCCGGCTCGCGGCCGAGGAGCTGCACGAGCTGCGCGGCGTGGCCCGCAACAGCTGCGCCTCCTGCTCCATCGGCTGCGAGCACATCTACGCGCGCAAGGGCGGCGGCAGCCAGCGCATGGAGTACGAGAACGTGTTCGCGCTCGGGCCACTGTGCGGGGTGTCCGACCCGGACGACGTGTTCGCCGCGAGCGCGCGCTGCGACGAGCTCGGCATCGACACCATCTCCGCGGGCGGCACGATCGCCTGGGCCATGGAATGCGTCGAGCGCGGGCTCATCGACGCGCCATGGCTGCGCTTCGGCGACGGCGCGTCGCTGCTGCGGGCGCTGAACGAGATCGGCACCAGGGCGCCCGGGCTGGGCGAGCTGCTCGCCCACGGGTCCCGGCACGCGGCCCACGTCGTCGGCCACCGCTCGATCGACTTCGCGCCGCAGGTCAAGGGCATGGAGCTGCCCGGCTACGAGCCGCGCAGCCTGCAGTCGATGGCGCTCGGGCTCGCGGTCAACGCGCGGGGTGCCGACCACAACCGGTCCGGGGCCTACGAGGCCGACCTGTCCGGCGACCTCGACCGGCTCGACGGTGGGTCGGCCCATGTCGCCGCCGCGGTCGACACCGAGGACCGGGCCGCGGTCATGGACTCGATGATCTTGTGCAAGTTCCTCCGCGGCGTGTTCGACGACCCCTTCACCGAGTGGGCCACGCTGCTGGCGCTGGTCACCGGCTGGGACCTGGACGCGGCCGAGCTGCGGTCCGCCGCCACGCGGATCGTCCGGGCCAAGCGGGCGTTCAACCTGCGCGAAGGCGCCACCGCGGGCGACGACACCCTGCCCGTCCGCATGCTCGAGACCCCGCTCGAACTGGCGTCCGGGCGCACCGCCACGCTCACCGCGGCCCGGCTCCGCTCGATGGTCGCCGGCTACTACGAAGCACGCGGTTTGGACCAGGACGGCAGAGTGGCGCACGCCGATCTGGCGGATCTTCACCTGTAGGCCTAGCGTCGGGCTCACCTGCTGGGAGCCGCGACGGTATGCTGTATGCAATGTCGAGAGGGACGGAGCTACGATGACGACTCTCGAGGAGCCGGTCACGTCCGTGCGGACCGTGACGGCCCAGATCGACGGTCAGACCGCGACCGTGCCGGAGGGCACCACGATCTACGACGCGGCCAAGCAGGTGGGCGTCGACATCCCGGTGCTGTGTCACAACGAGCGTTACGACCCGGTCGGTGTGTGCCGCATGTGCGTCGTCGACACCGGCGGCCGCGTCCTCGCCGCCGCGTGCGTGCGGCCGTGCGAGGACGGCATGACCGTCAAGACCGACACCGAGGAGATCCGGCGCAACCGGGCCACGTTGACCGAGCTGCTGATCACCGACCAGCCGCCGCGCGCCGAGGACCCGAAGCAGACCACCACCGGCGACAACCTGCTGCTGGACCTCGCCGACCGCTTCGACGTGGCCCGCGAGACCACCGACCTGCCGTGCGGCTCCGGCCGGGGCCACGACTCGTCGAACCCGGTCATCCAGGTCGACCACGACGCCTGCATCCTCTGCGACCGCTGCGTCCGGGCGTGCGACGACCTGCAGGGCAACGACGTCATCGGCCGCTCCGGCAAGGGCTACGCGACCACGATCGCGTTCGACCTCAACGACCCGATGGGCGCCAGCTCCTGCGTCACCTGCGGCGAGTGCGTGCAGGCCTGCCCCACGGGCGCGCTGACCAACAAGGCGATCAACAACATCCCGATCCAGCCCCGCGAGCAACTCGACGCGGTCGACAGCGTGTGCCCGTACTGCGGGGTCGGCTGCGCGCTCACCTACTACGTGGACCGCTCGCGCGACGCGATCGCGTTCGCCGAGGGCCGCGACCAGCCGGGGTCGAAGAGCCGGCTGTGCGTCAAGGGCCGCTACGGCTGGGACTACGCGGCCTCGCCGCAGCGGCTGACGGTGCCGCTGATCCGCGTCGACTCCGCCTACCCCAAGGGCCCGCTGTCCGCCGACGTCCGGGGCGACGCCGAGAACGACCGCGGTCGCGGCGGCGGGGGAGGCAACCGCAGCGGCGGCGGCCGCGGCGAGAAGAAGAAGGGCCGCGACGGGCGGCGCAAGCCCGGCGGGCTCGTCGACTACGACGAGGTCCTGCCCTACTTCCGGGAGGCCACCTGGGAGGAGGCGCTCGACCTCGTCGCCCGGCGGCTCAAGGAGATCCACGCGGCGGGCGGCCCGGGTGCCATCGCCGGCTTCGGCTCGGCGAAATGCTCCAACGAGGAGGCCTACCTCTTCCAGAAGCTGATCCGGGCCGGGTTCGGCACCAACAACGTCGACCACTGCACCCGGCTCTGCCACGCCTCGTCGGTCGCGGCGCTGTTCGAGGGGGTCGGCTCCGGCGCGGTCTCCACCACCTACGGCGACGTGGCCAACGCCGAGGTCGTGATCATCACCGGGTCCAACCCGACCGCGAACCACCCGGTCGCGAGCTCGTTCTTCAAGCAGGCCCGCCGGCGCGGCACCAAGATCATCTACGTCGACCCGCGGGCCAGCACGGTGGCCGAGCACGCCGACTACCACTGTCAGGTCAAGCCCGGCACCGACGTGGCGTTCTACAACGCGATCATGCACGAGGTGATCCGGCTCGGCCTGATCGACCGCGAGTTCATCGCGGCCCGCGTCTCGAACTACGAGGAGCTGGCCCGCACGGTCGCCGACTACCCGCCGGAGCGGGCCGCGCAGATCACCGGCATCGACGCGGACGAGATCCGCGAGGTCGCCCGGGTGTGGGGCGAGGCCGCGAGCGGCGTCATCTACTGGGGCATGGGCATCTCCCAGCACACCACCGGCACCGACAACGCCCGCTGCCTCATCGCGCTGTGCTCGATCACCGGCAACGTCGGCCGGCCCGGCACGGGGCTGCACCCGTTGCGGGGCCAGAACAACGTCCAGGGCGCCTCCGACGCCGGGCTGGTCCCGATGTTCTACCCCGACTACCAGGGTGTGGACGGGGACGCGACCCGGCAGCGGTTCGAGCAGGCGTGGGGGACGCGGCTGGACCCGAACCGGGGCCTGACCGTCACCGAGATCATCGGCTCGGTGCTCAAGCCCGACGGCGTGCGCGGCATGTACATGCTGGGCGAGAACCCGTTCCTGTCCGACCCGAACATCAACAAGGTCCGCAAGGCCTTGGCGGCACTGGACTTCCTGGTGGTGCAGGACATCTTCCTCACCGAGACCGCCGAGTTCGCCGACGTGATCCTGCCGGCGTCGTCCTACCTGGAGAAGGACGGGAGCTACACCAACACCGACCGCCGGGTGCAGCTCGGCCGCAAGGTCATGGACCCGCCCGGCCAGGCGCGGGTGGACTGGGAGATCGTCCAGGACATCGCGCGGCGGGTCGGGCTCGACTGGTCCTACACCTCGCCGAGCGAGGTGTTCGACGAGATGGTCGCGCTCATGCCCTCGTACGCGAACCTGCGCCACGACAACCTGGGCCTGTCCGGGAAGCTCTACCCGAACGCCGACCCCGAGCACTCCGACGGCACCGTGGTCCTGTTCGACGAGCGGTTCAACACCGACGACGGCCTCGCGCACCTCGTGGCGGCGCAGTGGCTCCCGGCCAAGGAGCTGCCGGACGCGGAGTACCCGCTGGTGCTCAACACCGGCCGGCTGCTCGAGCACTGGCACACCGGGTCGATGACCCGGCGGTCCTTCGCGCTGGACACGATCGCGCCGATCGCCGAGGTCTACATGCACCCCAAGGACGCCGCCGACCGCGGGCTGGCGCACGGCGAGCTGGTGCGGGTGCGCTCCCGGCGCGGGGTCATCGAGCTGAAGGTGCGCATCTCCCACCGCGAGCAGCTGGGCAACGTGTTCATCCCGTTCCACTTCCGGGAGGCGGCGGCCAACCTGCTGACGATCGACGAGATCGACCCGTTCGGCAAGATCCCCGAGTTCAAGTTCTGCGCGGTTCAGGTCGAGGCGCTGGGCGTGCGGCATGCCGAGCCCGCGGCGGCGTTGGGAGCGGGAGAATGACCCTCAGCTCGGAGCGCGCGTCGCAGGTGGCGGCACGCCGGGTGCCCGGGGTGGAGGCGCGGGCGGGGAAGTTCCCCGGGCCGTCGCTGATCCCGGCGCTCAACGCGATCCAGGCCCGGCTGGGCTGGCTGCCCCGCGAGGAGCTGGAGGAGCTCGCCCGCGACACGCGGCGGCCGCGGTACGAGATCGAGGGCCTCATCTCGTTCTACCCGCACTTCCGCACCACGCCGCCCACGAAGGTCGCGGTGCACGTGTGCCACGACCTGTCGTGCTGGCTGCGGTCCGCGGACGACCGGATCGCCGAGGTGAAGGCCCGCTATGGCGAGGACACCGACGTCGAGCTGGTCGAGGTGTCCTGCCTCGGGCGCTGCGACGTCGCGCCGGCCGCGGCGGTCAACGAGCACCCGGCCCCGGTGTCCGATGTGGACACCCTGGTCGCGGCGGCGCGGGGGGACGGGGTCGGCGAGGCCACCGTCTCCGGCCGGGCCGAGCCGTGGCCGAACGACCCGTACCCGGCGGGCTCGGGGGTCGCGCAGCGGTACGCGTCGCTGCGGGCGTTGCTGGCCGGTGAGCTGAGCGCCGACGCCGTGGTGGGCACGCTGTCGGAGTCGGGGCTGCGGGGCATGGGCGGCGCCGGGTTCCCCACCGGCAAGAAGTGGGAGCTGGTCGCGGGCGCGGAGCCCGGGAGCACGAAGTACGCCATCTGCAACGCCGACGAGTCCGAGCCGGGCACGTTCAAGGACCGCCAGATCCTCGCCGACCAGCCGCACCTCGTCCTCGAGGGGCTCCTGCTCGGCATGGCCGTGGTCGGCGCCGAGCAGGGCTGGGTGTTCATCCGGCACGAGTACGGCCCGGAGGAACGCCTGCTGCGCGCGGAGATCGACGCGCTGCGCGCGGCAGGGGTGATCGGGCCGGACGCCTGCGGGAGCGGGCGCCGGCTGGACCTGGACATCTTCGTCTCGCCGGGCGGCTACATCCTCGGCGAGGAGACGGCGCTGCTCGAGTGCATGGAGGGCCACCGCGGCGAGCCGCGGAACAAGCCGCCGTTCCCCGGCACCTACGGGCTGCACGGCCGCCCCACGCTGATCAACTCGGTGGAGACGTTCGCCGACGTGCCGGTGATCCTGCGGCGCGGCGCGGACTGGTGGCGCGGGCAGGGGCTCGGCGAGTCCGTCGGCTGGAAGTTCTTCGCCGTGTCCGGGCACGTCGAGCGGCCGGCGGTGTACTGCGTGCCGATGGGCACCACCGTGCGCGCGCTGATCGACCTCGCCGGCGGGGTGCCCGACGGCGCCGCGGTCGGCGCGGTGCAGCCGGGTGGGGCCTCGTCGAACTTCATCGGCCCGGACCAGCTCGACCTGGCGCTGGACTTCGGCACGCTCGCCGAGGCGGGCACCATGCTCGGCTCCGGCGCGCTCGTGGTGCTCGCCGAGGGCACCGACCTGCTGGCCGCGTCGACGAACGTGCTGCGCTTCTTCCGCGACGAGTCCTGCGGCAAGTGCGTGCCGTGCCGGGTAGGGTCGACCAAGGCCCACGAGCTGCTGCGCGGGGTCCTGGACGCCGGCTCGTCGTCGTTGGACGAGGCGCAGCGCGGGCGGATCCTGCGGCTGGAGGAGGCCATGCGCAAGACCTCGATCTGCGGCCTCGGCCAAGTGGCGCTCGGACCCGTGGTCTCGGTGCTGGGACTGGACAAGGGCGCCGCCGCGGCCCGCCCGCAGCCCCGCCCGCAGGGGTCGGCGGAACAGCCGGATCGCTGAGCGAGCTTGCGAGCGATTCGATGTCACAGGGCGAGCCTGCGAGCGAATTGATGTCACAGGGCAACCGTGACCGGCATCTCCGAGCCTTCGAGGAGATGTCGTGACCGGCCGGGAGTTCTTCACGGCCCGCACCGTCGCCGACGCGCTCGCGGGCTTCCGGCCCACGCTGCGCACCCCGGTGGAGGACGTCCCGCTGTACGAGGCGTTGCACCGGGTGCCGGCCGCCCCGGTGCCCGCACCGGCCGCGCTGCCCGGGTTCGCTCGCTCCACAGTGGACGGTTTCGCGGTCCGCGCGGCGGACACCTACGGCGCCTCCGACAGCCTGCCGTCCTATGTGGACCTGCTCGGCGCGGTGCGGATGGGTGCCGCGCCCACCGTCGCGGTTCGGCCGGGCGGCTGCGTCGCGATGCCGACCGGGGGAGTGCTGCCCGCCGGCGCCGACGCGGTGGTGATGGTCGAGTACACCGCCGAGACGATGCCCGGCACCATCGAGATCACCCGGCCCGTCGCGCCGGGCGGCGGGCTGGTGCGGGCCGACGAGGACGTCGCCGCCGGTGCCGCGCTGGTGCCCGCCGGCCTGCCGCTGCGAGCGCCCGACCTCGGGTTGCTCGCCGCCGCCGGGGTCACCCTGGTGCCGGTGCACGCCCGGCCCCGGGTCGCGATCGTCTCCACCGGTGACGAGGTCGTGCCGCCCACCACCCGCTCGCTGGTGCCGGGCCAGGTCCGCGACGCGACGGCACCCGCGCTCGCGGGGATGGTGGCCGACGCCGGCGGGCAGCCGATCCTCGCGGGGATCGTGGACGACGAGCCGGGCGCGCTGAAGGACCGGCTGACCGAGGTGCTGCCCGGCGCCGACCTGGTCGTCGTGTCGGCGGGCTCGTCGGTCGGCGCGCGGGACGAGACCGCGGGCGCGGTGGCCGCCGTCGGCGAGATCTGGTGCCACGGCCTGGCCATCAAGCCGGGGAAGCCCACGCTGCTGGCCGACTGCGGCGGGATCCCGCTGGTCGGGCTGCCCGGCAACCCGCTGTCCGCGCTGGTCGTGTTCGGCCAGGTCGGCGTGCCGCTGGTGTGGCGCCTCGCCGGCTGCGAGTCGCCACCGCCACCGCCGAGCACCCGCGCGCGGCTGGCCCGGGACCTCGCCTCGGCGGCGGGCCGGCTCGACGTGGTCCAGGTGCGGGTCCGCGACGGGGTGGCCGAGCCGCTGTTCGGCCCGTCCGCGCTGCTGTCGGTGCTCGCCCGGGCCGACGGGTACCTGCTCGTCCCCGAACCGGCCACCGGGCTGGACGCGGGCACCGAGGTCGAGGTCGTCCTGTACCGATGAGCCCCGTATCGATGGGTCCGGCGAGCCCCTTCGTCTCCGACGTCCCCGCCGCCCAGGCCCTTGCCGCCTGGCGGGAGGCGCGGGCCGCGGCGGGCTGCCCCGCCCGTGTCGAGGCCGTCCGGGTGCCGGTCGGGGAGGCCGTGGGCCGGGTGACGGCCGAGCCCGTGTGGGCCGGGCGGTCCTCGCCCGCGTTCGACTCGGCCGGCATGGACGGCATCGCGGTCCGCGCCACCGACACCGTCGGCGCCGCCGAGACCGTCCCGGTCCTGCTCGGCGCCGGGGACTTCGAGGTCGTCGACACCGGTGACCCGCTGCCCGCCGGCTACGACGCCGTGGTGATGCGCGAGCACGTGCACCGGACCGGCGACGGCAAGGCCGAGCTGCGCGCGGCCGTCCCGCCCTACCAGCACGTCCGCTCGATCGGGGAGGACATCAGCGCGGCCGAGCTGCTGCTGTCGCAGGGCCACCGGCTGCGCCCGGTCGACATCGCCGCCTGCGCGGCCGCCGGCGCCGTCGAGGTGGCCGTGCGGCGCGCTCCCGTCGTCGTGATCGTGCCGACAGGCGACGAGATCCGGCCGGTCGGCGCCGAGCTCGGCCCCGGCGACATCCTCGACACCAACTCGATGATGCTGGCCGCCCAGGCCCGCGAGGCGGGCTGCGAAGCCCGGGTCACCGACATCGTCGAGGACGACCCGGCCGCGATCACCGCCGTGCTGCGCGCGGCCGCCGCCGAGGCCGACCTGGTGCTGCTCATCGCCGGTTCGAGCGCCGGCCGCGACGACTACACCGCCCGCGTGGTCGCCGCCGCGGGCTCGGTCGCCGTGCACGGGGTCGCGGTGCGGCCCGGCCATCCGGTCGTGCTCGGCACGGTCGACAGAACCCCCGTCGTCGGCGTGCCCGGCTACCCGGTGTCGGCCGCGCTCACGTTCGACATCTTCGCCGCCCCGATGCTCGCCGAGCTGGAGGGCGCCGCGCCACGGGAACGACCGTCGGCCACCGCGCGCCTGGCCCGGAAGCTGCCGTCCGTCGTGGGCATGGACGACTGGGTCCGGGTCCGCCTGGGCCGGGTGCGGGACCGGATCGTCGCCACCCCGCTGCCCCGCGGCGCCGGCGTGCTGACCTCACTCGTCCGGGCCGACGGGCTGCTGATGGTTCCGTCCGATGTGGAGGGTGAGCACGCTGGCGCCGAGGTGCGGGTGGAGCTGTTGCGGGGCCTCGGTGAGATCGGCCGCACCATCGTCGCGATCGGCTCGCACGACCTGGTGCTCGACCTCGCCGCGTCGGCGCTGCGTGCCGCCGACCCGCTGCTCACCCTCGCGTCGTCGAACGTCGGCTCGCTCGGCGGGCTCGTGGCCCTGCGCGACGGCCTGTGCCACCTCGCCGGCTCGCACCTGCTGGACCCGTCCACCGGCGAGTACACGCTGCCGTACGTGGACAAGCTCCTCGGTGCGGACGTCGCCGTGATCCGGCTGGTCCACCGCGACCAGGGGCTCATCGTCGCGCCGGGCAACCCGCTGGGCCTGGCCGGCGTCGCCGACCTGACCCGGCCGGGGCTGCGCTACGTCAACCGGCAGCGCGGCGCCGGCACGCGCGCCCTGCTCGACCACGAGCTGGCCAGGCGCGGCATCGACGCCGCCGAGGTGCCCGGCTACTCCCGCGAGGAGCACACCCACCTCGCGGTGGCCGCGGCCGTCGCCGCCGGCCGCGCGGACGCCGGCATGGGCATCCTGGCCGCCGCCCGTGCGTTCGGGCTGGACTTCGTCCCGGTCGCCCAGGAGCCCTACGACCTGGTGCTGCGCACCGACGACGTCGCCGGCGAGCTGCTCGCCCCGCTGTGGGCGCTGCTCGAGCGCGCGGAGTTCCGGGACAGCGTCGAGGCGCTCGGCGGCTACTCCTGCGCCGAGACCGGGCGGCGCATCCGGTGAGCTGCTACCCGCGCTCGGCGTGCTCGCGGACGACCACGACCGGGCACGGCGCCTTGTCGAGCACCTCGTGTGCGGTGTGCCCGAGCAGGAGCTCGGCGAGGGGATTGTGGCCGTGGCCGCCGACGACCACGGCGCGGGCGTCCTGCTCGGTGGCCAGCCGGACGAGCGTGTCGGCCACCGACAGCTCGTCGGCGACGGCCAGGCCCTCGGCCTTCAGGCCGGCGTCGGTCGCCAGCTGGGCGCCTTGCTCGGCCAGCCGCAGGGCGGCTTCGTAGGCCGCCCGGTCGGCCTCGAAGGCCGCGCGCAGGTCGAGGCTGGCGGCCGGGTTGTCGAGGGTGAGCGACGGGAGGTCCGCCAGGTCGAACGCGCGGCCGGCCTCCCAGACCACCACGACGAGAACCTCCTGCGCAGCCAGCAAAGGCGCGGTCTCGTTCAGGGCGTGCTGCGCCGCGCGCGTGCCGTCGAAACCGATGATGACCGGACCGGAGTGCATAGCTTTCGACGCTACGCGTGGTGCGACTAGCTCGCGCGGTCCGCGCGGCGCTGCTCGCCGCCGTCGCCTTCGCAGTCCTTGAGGTGGTCGGTGAGCGCGATGGTCAACCGCTCCTCGTTGACGGCGTAGACGTGCGTGACGCCGCACCAGGGGCACGTGCGGCTGGACATCTCCAAACTCATAGAACGAGCGTACTGAACGGGGATAACGAATCCGGCGGACTTCCGGCCGCCGGCCCGCCAACAGCCCCGAATCCATGGCGGTGACCTGCGAAAACTTCCATCGTGCGGTGTGACAAAACCCACCGCCCACGCTCGACGCCTGACCGGGTCACAGGCGGAACGTGTCGGCGGCCTCGGCGAGGACGATCTGCTCGGCCGTTCGCCGGCGCGAGGCCAGGCCCTGGTCGTGGGAGTACTCGGCGAACTTGTCGAGCACGTGGCGGTTGTTCTCCAGGCCGTAGTCCCAGTAGCCCGGCCCGAGGGCGTCGAGCGTCTCGGTCAGGTGGCTCTGCAGCCAGGGGAGCATGACCTTCAGCGCGCCGCGCTGGCGCAGGTCGTCGTGGGCGATGCGCAGGGACGCGTCGAACGCCTTGTACAGCGAGCGGGCGAGCCAGGGGTGCCGCTCGTAGAGGTCCCGCTTGATCACCACGGTGTGCATGATCGGGAAGATGCCGGTGCGCGCGAAGTAGTCGCGCTCGGCGGTGACGAAGTCCTCGAACAGGTGCCGGATGTGCGGCTCGCGGCCGAAGCAGGAGGGCTGCGCGGCGCTGTAGACCGCGTCCAGCTCGCCCGCCGCGAGCAGGTCCGACAGGTTGTCGTCGGCGCCGATCGGGGTGAGGTCGATGCTGTCGGGCAGGTTGAGGGCCAGCTTCTCCGGCCGGCCGCGTTCCTCCAGGGCGCCGGTGAGGTAACGCACGCTGCCGACCGGCACGCCGTGGTGCTCGGCGAGGATCCCGCGCTGCCACACGCCGGCGGTCATCTGGTACTCGGGCGTGCCGACGCGCTTGCCGACGAGGTCCGCGGGCTTCTCGATGCCGCTGCGGGCGTTGACGTAGATCGACTGGTGGCGGAAGAACCGGGACGGGAACACCGGCAGCGCGACGAACGGCGGCTCCGGCTCCTCGAGCGTCAGCAGGTAGGACGACAGGCTCATCTCGCTGACGTCGAACTCGTGATGGCGCAGCTGCCGGTAGAACGTCTCCTCCACCGGCAGCACCAGCGGGATCAGCTCGACCCCCTCCGGCCGCACCCGGCCGTCCTGCAGTGCCTTGGTGCGGTCGTAGTCCCAGCACGCGAAGGACAGGGACAGCGTGGCCATGAGGACCCCTTCCGCTCGACACCGGGAACCTAACCCTGCCCATCGATATAGGTCAACTGTGACATAAATTGAGCACTGTGGCCGGTGGTGCGAGGATGACCGCATGTCACTGAGGCACGCACTGCTGGCGCTGGTCGAGGCGGGTGCGATGACGGGCTACGAGCTGGCGAAGTGGTTCGACCAGTCGGTGGCCTACGTCTGGTACGCCCAGCACTCGCAGATCTACCCCGAGCTGCGCCGCCTGGAGGCGGAGGGCCTGGTGGTGGCCGAGACCCGGCCGCGCGGGGAGAAGGCGCTCGCGACCAAGCGTGCCTACGCGCTGACCAAGGCCGGCGCCGAGGAGTTGCGGCGCTGGGTCGGCGAGGTGGAGGAGCTGCCCGCGCTGCGCGATCCGGCCTACGTCAAGGCGACCTACCTCGAGTACGCGTCGCCCCGGGAGGCGCGGGCCCAGTTCCGCGCGCACCGCGCCCACTACGAGGCCCTGCGCGACCACTACGAGCTGCACGTCGAGCAGCTCGAGCGGCGGGCGACCGACCTGCTGCGCCGCCGGCTGGCCCGCGCGCCGCAGGACACCCACGACGCGATCGTGGCCTACAAGGCGCACGCCTACCGCGGGCTGATCGACCGGGCGAAGACCGAGATCGGCTGGGCCGACCGCGGCCTCGAGCTCGTCGACCGGCTCGCCGGCCGGTCCGGCCGGGCGGACGGGGACGAGCCGGTCCTGCCGCCGACCCCCGGAGAGGACGCAATATAGGTCAACATTGACATACATTCTCGGCACGCTCTACGGTCGCCTTCACCTTCACCGTCGAAGGGCTGGAGGGTCGCCTTGTTCGTGCAGATCGTCTCCATCGCCGTCCTCGCCGTCGTGTTCCTCATCGCCACCACCCGCCCGATCAACCTCGGGGCGCTGGCGCTCGTGGCGACCTTCGCCGTGGGCCTGCTGGCCACCGGCGAGGACTACAAGACGGTCATCTCCGGATTTCCGGTCGACGTGTTCGTCCTGCTCTTCGGCGTCACGTACCTGTTCGGCATCGCGTCGGTCAACGGCACGATCGAGTGGCTGGTCATCTCCGCGGCGAAACTGGTGCGGGAAAACCGGGCCGCCATCCCGTGGGCGCTGTTCTTCCTGGCCGCGATCCCCACGACCGCCGGTGCGGCGGGTCCCGCGGGGGTCGCGCTGCTCGCGCCGATCGCGCTGCGGATGGCCGAGCGGCACGGCATCAACCCGCGGCTGGCCGGGCTCATGGTCGTCAACGGGTCCAACGCCGGGAACTTCTCGCCGCTGAACGTGCTCGGCGTGATCGTCAACGGCACGGTGCAGCGCAACGGGCTCGACGTCGCGCCGGGGTGGCTCTGGCTGGGCAACTTCGTCTTCACGCTCGCGCTCGGCGTGGCCACCTTCGTGGTGTTCGGCGGGCTCGACCTCGTCCGGGAGAGCAGGCGGGAACGCGCCGGGGCGGCGGTTCCGGCCCGGCAGGCCGCGACCGCGCCCGCCGGGGCGACCGGGTCCGTGGGCGAGCCCGCCGACCCGCCGGCGACCGGTCCGTCCGATGTGGACCGTCCGACCGCGCCGGCCGCCGCGCCCGGCGGCGCGTCGACCGCTGCGGTGACCGCACCGCCGACCGCCGGCGCGCCGACCGTCGCGCCGGCCGGGCGGTCCGATGTGGACATTCCGGTGTCGAGGGTCCCGCGGATCGCGACGCTCGTGGCCATCGTCGCGGTGGCCGGCGGCGCGCTCGTGTTCGACCTCGACATCGGGATGCTCGCGGTGACCGCCGCGGTGGCGCTGCACCTGCTCCTGCCGGCGAGCAGCGCCGGGGCGATGGCCAGGGTCAGCTGGAGCACCATCCTGCTGATCTGCGGGGTCGTGACCTACGTGGCCCTGCTGCAGCGGATGGGCACGGTGAAGATGATCGGCGACAGCGTGACCGGGATCAGCGTGCCGCTGCTGGCCGCGCTGCTGCTGTGTTTCATCGCCGCGGTCACCTCGGCGTTCGCCTCCAGCATCGGGGTGCTCGGCGCGATGATCCCGCTCGCCGTGCCGTTCCTGCTCGCCGGCACCGTGCCGGTGACCGGCGTCGTGATCGCGCTCGCCATCTCGGCGACCGCCGTGGACGCCACGCCGTTCTCCTCCATCGGCGCGCTCACCGTCGCGAGCGCGCCCGAGGGCGAGCGGGAGCGGCTCTACCGCGGGATGCTCCGGTGGGGCTTCTCGATGGTGCTCGTCGCGCCCCTGGCCACCTGGCTGCTGTTCGTCGTCCTGTGAACGGGGCCGAGCTCGTCGTCGCGACCCTCGCCAGGGAGGGCGTGCGCCAGGTCTACGGCATCCCGGGCACGACGATCATGGACGTGCTCGACGCCCTGGCCCGGCAGGACCGGATCCGCTACCTGTCGGTGCGGCACGAGCAGGTGGCCGCCTCCATGGCCGACGGCTTCTCCCGGGGCGGCGGCGAGTTGGGCGTGTGCGTCGCGTCGCGTGGGCCGGGTGCGACGAACCTCGCGACGGCGATCGGCACCGCCAACGACGAGTCCGTGCCGCTGCTCGCGATCGTCGGGCAGGTCGCGCACGACATCGCCGGGCGCGCCGCGTTCGAGGAGCTCGACGTCGTCTCGCTGTTCCGGCCCATCACCAAATGGGTGGTGGAGATTCCTTGCGTGGACCGGATTCCCGAGCTGCTCCAGCGCGCGGTCCGGCTGGCGCTGTCCGGCCGGCCGGGTCCCGTGGTGGTCTCGCTGCCGCTGAACGTGTTGCGGGCCACCGCGTCGGCCACCCCGGGCCCGCGGTTCCGGGTGCGCCGGCCGCGCCCGGCGGCGGACCAGGTGCGGGCGGCGGCGCGGATGCTCGACACCGCCCGCCGGCCCGCGGTGCTACTGGGTGGCGGGGCCTGCTCGTTCGACAAGGCGGTGCTGGCGCTGGCCGAGCGGCTCGGCGCGCCCGTGCTCACCACGTGGTCGCGCAAGGACCGGTTCCCCAACGACCACCCGCTGGTCCTCGGCGCACTGGGCCCGGGTGCGTTCGAGAGCACCGAGACCGCGGTGCGCGAGGCCGACGTCCTCCTCGCGCTGGGCTGCCGCTTCTCCGAGTTCACGACGAAACGCTGGACGCTGCTGTCGGCCGGTACCGCGCTGATCCACGCGGACATCGACCCGGGCGAGCTCGGCAAGGTGTACCCGCCGGCGGTCGCGCTGCACGCCGACGCGGGCGAGACCGCCGCCGACCTCGGTGCCGCGCTGGGGAACCAGCCCGACCGGTCCGGCTGGCTGCACCGGCTCCGGGTGTCCTATGTGGAGGAACGCAAGCTGCTGCCGGCCGACACGCCCGCCGGGGTGTCCTCGGCGCGGCTCACCGCGGGCCTGCGGGCCGTGCTCGGCCGGGTCCCAGCGGTGCTGGTGGTCGACGCGCCCAGCACCGGCGTCTGGATCCAGCGGTACGTGGACTTCACCCGCCCCGGCGGCTACGTCGCCTCGGCCGGCGGCGCCATGGCGTGGGGCCTGCCCGCAGCGCTGGGCATCCAGCTCGCCCGGCCCGCCGAGCGGGTGCTCTGCCTGTCCGGGGACGGGAGCTTCTGGATGGTGGCCCAGGACCTGGAGACCGCCGTGCGCGAGCGCGTTCCCGTCGTCACCGTCGTGGCCAACAACTTCGCCTACGGCAACACCAGGGACCGCCAGCGCACCGCGCACGGCCAACGCTACTTCGGGGTGTTCTATGACAATCCGGATCTCGCTGAGTTCGCCAGGCTGCTCGGCGCCCACGGTGAGCGCGTCACCCGGCCGGACGAGCTCGAGCCCGCCCTCGAGCGCGCACTGGCCGCCGGCCTTCCGGCCGTGGTCGACGTGGTCCAGGACCGGCACGAAGGACTGCCGCCCGGGCTGTCCCCACTGCCCGCCCGCTGACCTGGAGGGGTCCACAGTGGAACGACCGGACATCGCCGCGCGACCGTGGCGGATGCTGATCGGCGGCAGGCTCGTCCCCGCGGCGAGCGGCCACCGCTACGCCACCTCGACCCCACCACCGAGCGCCCGCTCGCGGAGGTGCCCGACGGCGGCGCGGAGGACATCGACCGCGCCTACTCCGCCGCGGCCGCCGCCGCACCCGGGTGGCGGGCCACCGCGCCGCGGGTCGAGGAGATCTTCGGGCCCGTGCTGTCGGTGCTGACGTTCGGCACCGAGGAGGAGGCGATCGGCCTGGCCAACGCGGTGGACTACGGCCTCACCGCGAGCGTGTGGACCAACGACCTGAACCGCGCCCACCGGGTCGCCGCCGCGTTCGAGGCCGGCTTCGTGTGGGTCAACAGCTCGTCCCAGCACTTTCCCGGCGTGCCCTACGGCGGGGTGAAGGCCTCCGGCGTCGGCCGCGAGGAGTCCGTCGAGGAGCTGCTCAGCTTCACCCAGACCAAGGCCGTCACCGTGTTCGGCGCACACACCGGGGCGTCACGCCCGTAGCGGGGCGTGGCCGGTCAGCGGCCGGTCCGCCGCCAGGCTCGGGTCCAGCGGCCGGTGCCGGTCGTAGCCGAGGCCGAACTCCATGCCGACCATCGCGGCGGCCACGACGGGAACCGAGAACCAGGACGGGAAGGCGACGCCCCGCGGCAGGAAGTCGGGCCTGAACTTGGCGTTGAACTGGTAGAGCGACTCGAGGTGGATGAACGGGTCGAGCAGGTGCATCGTCTGGTACCCGACCCGTTCCAGCACGCCCCGGTCGTCGCCGGCGTCGAGGAGCGCGCGGAACGCGGCGAAGTTGAGCGAGATCACCCGGACGGCGCGGGCCCGCGCGTAGCTCGCCAGGTCCACGATCATCCGCTCGTTCAGGCCGTTGAGCGCGTCCCGGTCGCGGCGCATGGTGTCCAGCGACAGCGCCTCCCCGCACGGCGCGTACCGCTGGAACCCGACCACCCGGCCGGTGTGGTCCCGGGCGATCACGAGCACGCAGTTCGGGTGCGACCCGGTGAGCAGCCCGTCCAGGATCATCGAGAAACCGCGTTCCTGGGAACCGCCGAGCCAGCGCGCGGACAGCCGGGCGAGCTCGGCCCGCACGTCCGCGGCGAGGTCGCCCTCCCGGACGACGGTGGTCGTCACGCCGAGATTGTGCGTGCGCCGCACCGCCTGCCGGACGTTGCGCATCGACCGCCCGGACAGGACGAACCGGTCGACGTCGAGCAGCACTTCGTCCCCGATGCCGACGGTCCGCAGGCCGTGCCGCCGCCACAGCGGCGCGATGTCCTCCCGGACGGCGAGCGCGGAGACCCGCCACCCCGCGCGGTCACACATCCGGACGAACTCGGCGACGGCGTCCGGGAACGCCGCCGGGTCGCCGACCGGGTCCCCGCCGACCACCGCGACCCCCAGCAGGACCCGGTAGCCCAGCGCGGCCCGGCCGTCCGGGCTGAACGCGTAGGACTTGTCGTGGCGCAGCACAAAAGGCGCGAGCGTGTCCGAGGACGGGTGCTTCACCAGCTCGCCGACCCGCGCGCGGGTGAGCCCGTCGGCCGGGGGAGGCGCGGGGGCGGGGGCGAGCAGCACGACCAGGGCCACACTCACGCCGAGCAGCACCAGCGAGCCGAGGTCCACCCGGAGCTCGGCGTGCCCGTGGACCGAGACGTCGTAGAGACCGCCGGTCGCCAGCACCGCGAGCCCGCACACCGCGGCGAACCGGACCCGCGCAGGCCGCGGCACGGCCGGGAACGCCGAGCGCCGCACCGCCAGCGCGACGCCGGCCGCCACGAGCAGCACCGCGAGCACGCTGCGCCCGGCGAGAAGGACGCCGCACCCGGCCACGGCGAGCGCGACCCAGTAGGCGACCTTGCGGCGGCGCAGCAACCCGTGCGCGAGGACGAGCAGCGCGACCGCGAGCAACCCGCCGTGCAGCCGGCCGTGCGGCCCGTCGCTCATCAGGTGCGTCACGGGCCGTACCCAGCCCGGTGGCGCGACCCGCAGTGCCGCGAGCCCGCCCACGACCGCGAACCCGGCCGTGACCAGGCCGAGCGGCCAGACGTGCCGGCGTAGGACGGGCCCGGCCGTCCGGTTCGGTTCGATCAGCCCCTCGGACGGTCCGCCGGTAGATGTGCCCACGAAACCAGTCTCGCAGGCATCGACGACCACCGCGGGAAGACACTCGGACCGTCGGGCGCCGGGGAACGCCGGGGTGAGGCTGGCCCTACCCCGCTTCGGGGGGCGGGCACCATCGTGGGCGGCGCGCGGCGCTCATAGCGTTGTCGTCACCAGGCGCACAGGGCGTCACCAGAAGGAGGTGGCGATGACCGCCATGGCCCGTGCTGAGGCACTTCGACTCGTCGGGGTTCGCCGGACCTACGGCACGGCAGACAACCCGGTACACGCGCTGAACGGCGTCACCGTGAGCCTGCCTGCCGGCACGTTCACCGCCGTGATGGGGCCGTCCGGCTCCGGCAAGAGCACCTTTCTCCAGTGCGCGGCCGGGCTGGACCAGCCGACGAGCGGCCAGGTGTTCATCGACGGCACCGAGCTGAACCAGAGCAGCGAGACGGCGTTGACCAAGTTCCGCCGGCAGCGGGTCGGGTTCGTGTTCCAGCAGTTCAACCTGCTGCCGACGCTGACCGCGTGGCAGAACGTCACGCTGCCGCTGCGGCTGGCCGGCCGCAAGGTGGATCGCGAGCGGTGCGTGGCCGCGCTGACCAGCGTGGGGCTCGCGGACCGGGTCGACCACCGGCCGGCCGAGCTGTCCGGTGGCCAGCAGCAGCGGGTCGCGATCGCGCGAGCGCTGGTGACCGACCCGAACGTCATCTTCGCCGACGAGCCGACCGGCGCGCTGGACACCCGCAGCGCCCGCGAGGTCCTCGCGCTCCTGGCCGACGCGGTGCACAAGATGGGTCAGACGGTCGTGATGGTGACCCACGACCCGGTGGCCGCGTCCTATGCCGACGCCGTGCTGTTCCTCGCCGACGGGCAGCTCGTCGACCGGCTCGTGCGCCCGACCGCGGAGCTGGTGGCCGGGCGGCTGACCCAGCTCGGTGACCTGGCCCAGCGACGCGGCCTGGCGGTGGGGGAATGACCATGCTCGGGCTTGCCGTGCGCTCGCTTCGCTATCGCACCACCGGTTTCGCGGCGAGCTTCCTCGCGATGTTCCTCGGCGCGGTCATCCTGATGAGCTTCGCGTCCCTCCTGGACACCGCGGCCGGCGACGGCGTGGACGCGACGAGCGCCGAGACGCTGACCCTGATGGCGAGCGTGGTCGGCGGCTGGGGTCTCCTGATCGTCGCGTTCGCCGTCGTCTCCACCCTCAGCCTGCTGGCCGGCCAGCGCGACACCGAGATGGCGCTGCTCAAGAGCATCGGCGCCACCCCGGTCCAGGTCGGCAGGCTCATCGTCGGCGAGGCCGCGGTGGTCGCGCTGGTCGCCGCCGCCGTCGCGATCCCACCCGCCATGTTCGGCGGCCGCCTGCTGATCGGGCTGCTCCGGGACACCGGCCAGGTGGCGCCGGGGGTGACCCACCGCTTCGGGCCGATGGCGATCGGGATCGGCATCGGGATCACCTTCGTCGCGGCCACGATCGCCGCCGCGGTCACCGCCCGGCGGGCGACCCGGGTGAGCGCCAGGGAGGCGATGTACGCCGCCGCGGTCGACAGCCCGCGGCTGAGCGGGAAGCGGATCGCGGTCGGCAGCGTGCTGGTCACCATCGGCGTGAGCTGCGGGGTGCTCACCGCCACCGTCCTCAAGGACATGGGTCTCGAGGGCATGGCGGTGGCCGGCCAGGCGGTGATCCTGTCCGCCATCGGGCTCGCCGTGCTCGCGCCGGCACTGGGGAGGGCCGGCATCGCCGTGCTGGCGCCTGCGCTGCGCCGGCTCACCGGCGTGAGCGGCTACCTGACCGTGCTGAACATCCGCCTGCGCGGTCGTCAGGTCGCCGGCGCGCTGGTGCCGATCATCCTGTTCACCGGTATCGCGACCGGGACGCTCTACCTGCAGAGCATCGAGAACTCGGCGGTCGCCGCGTCCGGCGCGGGGAAGAGCGCGGACTACCAGAACGTCGAGACGCTGAACTTCGTCGTGGTGGGCATGATCGCGGTCTTCGCGGCGATCATGCTGATCAACACCTTGGTGGCGGCGACCTTCCACCGGCGGCGGGAGTTCGGCCAGCAGCGGCTGGTCGGCTCGACCCCGCCGCAGGTGCTCGGCATGGTCGGCGTGGAGGGCGCCGTGCTGACGGCGGTCGGGGTGCTGTTCGGCACGCTCGCCTCGGCGGCGGCCATCGTCCCGTACAGCATCGCCAGGACCGGCTCGGCACTGCCGGACGCCACGATCGGCATCTACCTGGGCATCGTGTCGACCGCGGTGGTGCTCACCTTCGCCGCCAGCCTGGGCGCCGCGGGCCGGGCGATCCGGACACCGGCGGTTCAGGCCGTCGCCGCCTGACCTCGGACCGACGTGGGTGCGGTCGCCTCGGCGGCCGCACCCAGGTCACGCGGGGTTCTCGCACGGACGTGCCGCGCACGTTGACCGGCGGACAGGTCGTCGTGCGGATCGTCAGCGGGGCGCACTGTCCTGTTCGGACCTACTGGTCGACTCGGGTGGCCCGGCCGGTTCGAGTGGCGCGCGGCCGCGCGTTGATGTGTGTCACACAAGGGACTTCTTCTGCTTCGTGGCGTCGCGACCGGGTACTCGCGCGTCGCCGCGGCCTGTGCGGTGTGGAATCGCGTGGGGGGAGATGTCGTGGTGCCCGAGAAGTCAACGAAGGTGGGCGACGACGCGGAGTCCGGCGCCGAGTTCCTGGTCGACGTCCTCCGTCGCGTGGTGGACATGGCCGAGGGGGTACAGCGCGCGGTGTCGCCCGGTGTGCACGACGCGGTCGCGTCGCGGGTCTACGACCAGGTGCGGGCGGGTCTCGGCGCGGGTGGCCCGGTCGTCGGGACGGTTGTCCGGCTGGTGAGGATGTCCCCGCCGTTGAGGTCGCTGGGGGAGTCCGCCGCGGTGCAGCGCGCCGTCGGGGTGGTGAACGGGGCGGTGGGTGCCCACGCGCGACCGCGCGGTGCGGCGGTGCCGGCGGTGATGACGGTGCGGGTGGACCACCGGCGGATCGGGCTCGATCGTGGTTCGCTCGCGGCGGCCTTTCCGTCGGCGTCAGGGCAGGTGGTGGTGTTCCTGCACGGGCTGGTCGAGACCGAACGGTCGTGGTTCCACCGCCCGGATCCCGGCAAGGCCCGGACGGGCACGGACTTCGGTGGCCGGCTGGCCGAGGAGCTGTCCTGCAGCCCGGTGTACGTCCGGTACAACACGGGCCGGCACATTTCCGACAACGGGCGGGAGCTCGTCGGGTTGCTCTCCGAGTTGGTGGCGACGTGGCCCGTTCCGGTCACCGAGATCGTCCTGGTCGGACACTCGATGGGTGGTCTGGTGGCGCGGAGCGCGGTGCACCAGGCCGGTGAGCGGGCGGTGCCGTGGTTGCCGATGGTGACGCGGTTGGTGTGTCTGGGCAGTCCGCACACGGGGGCGCCGTTGGAGCGTGGGGCGGTCCGGGTCGCCGGACTGCTGGGCAGGTTCGCCGTGCTGGGCCCGGTCGTTCGGCTGATGGCCCTGCGCAGCGACGGGATCAAGGATCTCGCCCGAGGGTCCCTGCACGAACGTGAGTGGGCCGAGGACGGCGGCGTGGTCGACACGGTCGTTCCGGCCGGTGTCCGGCAGCTGTTCGTGGCCGCGACCGTGTCCCGGTCGCAAGGGAGCCTGTGGGGCCGGCTCGCCGGTGACCTCATGGTGACCCCGTCGAGCGCGGCGGACCGCACGCAGACCGCGGACCTCGAATGGCTGGGCGGCCTGCACCACTTCGACCTCCTGCACCACGACAGCGTCTACGACGCCGTCCTCGGGTGGCTGCGCGACCCGGGACACACCGTGGTTGCCGGGCCGGTGAGTGGGAACACCGCGGCGAGCAGTCATCCATCCGCCGGAAGGGGCAGACGTGGCCGATCAGTACACCCAGCGCGATCCTCGGGACCAGTATCCGCGACCGGGGGAGCAGCGGGGCCAGGAGCAAAGGCATCCGGGCACGGGTGCGGCCATGGGACCTGAACCGGATCACGGCGTGGGCTCCTACCGGGGCAGCGGCCGTCTGGTGGACCGCAAGGCGGTGATCACCGGTGGTGACTCCGGCATCGGTCGGGCGGTGGCGGTGGCGTTCGCCCGCGAGGGCGCGGACGTGCTGCTGTCGTACCTGGCCGAGGAGCAGGACGACGCCGAGACGACGGCGGAGCTGGTGCGGCAGGCGGGTCGCGAGGCCGTGCTGGTGCCCGGGGACCTCCGGGACGAGCAGCACTGCGGCTACATCGTCGACCAGGCGGTGGCGGAGTTCGGTCGCATCGACGTGCTGGTGAACAACGCCGCCTACCAGATGTCGCAGGACGACGGGCTCCTGGGCATCTCCACCGAGCAGTTCGACCGGGTGTTCAAAACCAACGTCTACGCGATGTTCTGGCTGTGCAAGGCGGCGGTGCCGCACCTGCGGCCTGGATCGAGCATCATCAACACCTCGTCCATCCAGGCGTTCCAGCCCTCCCCGGAGCTGCTGGACTACGCGTCCAGCAAGGCCGCGATCGTCAACTTCACCAAGGCGTTGTCCGCCGACCTGGTGTCCAGCGGCATCCGGGTCAACTCCGTCGCGCCCGGTCCGGTGTGGACTCCGCTGATCCCGGCGACCATGCCCGCGGAGAAGGTCGACTCCTTCGGTGCGCAGACCCCGCTGGGCCGTGCCGCACAGCCGGCGGAGCTCGCCCCGCCCTACGTGTTCTTCGCCTCCCAGGAGTCGAGCTACATCACCGGCGAGGTACTCGGCGTGACGGGCGGTCAGCTGCTGACCTGACCGCTCGTCCGGCCGGCGGGGCGTCGCGGGTTTCCCTTGCGACACACGCGGTACCTCTGGTCGATGGAGACCGAACGGCGGGAACGGGTCGCGGTGCGGATCATGTTGATCGCCATCGCGCTGGGGTTGGCCACTCTCGTGGCCGTCGAGTTGGTGTTGCGGGTCGAGCGGGTACTGGTGTGGATGGTGATCGCCGTGTTCTTCACCACCGCGCTGTATCCGGCGGTGGACTGGGTGCAGGGGCGGGCGCGGTGGGTCCGGCGGTCGTTGGCGACGCTGGTGGTGTTCGTCCTGGTGCTGGTCGTGTTGGGCGGGTTGCTCGCGGTGTTCGCGGTGCCGTTGGCGCGGCAGGGCGCCGCGCTCGCGTCGCAGCTGCCGGACATGATCGCCCAGGCGCGCAGCGGCCGCGGGCCGGTCGGTGACCTGCTGGCGCGCACGCACGCGCTGGACCTCGCCCGGCAGAACCAGTCCCGGATCCAGCAGTTCGCCACCGGCCTGGGCGCGCCGGCGCTGAACTTCCTGCGGGGCCTGGCCACGGGGATCGTCGCGGCGATCACCATCTTCGTGCTGTCCTACCTGGCCGTGCTCGAAGGTCCGAAGGTGGTCGAGGGCACGCTGGGACTGTTCTCCCCGGCGCGAGCGCGACGCCTGCGCCGGGTGGGGCGCGAGTGTGCCAGCACCGTCACCGGGTACATCACCGGGAACCTGATCATCAGCGTGATCTGCGGTCTGCTGACCTACGGGGTCCTCAAGGTCTTCGGCGTGCCCTTCGCCGGCCTGATCGCGCTGTTCGTCGGGATCGCCGATCTGATCCCGCTGGTCGGCGCGACGCTGGGTGCGGTGGTGGCCGGGATCGCGGCGTTCGTCCACTCGGTGCCCGCGGGCATCGCGGTGGTCGTGTTCTTCGTGCTGTACCAGCAGGTGGAGAACCACCTGCTGCAGCCGGTGGTGTTCGCCCGGACCGTGAAGCTCAACCCGCTGACCGTGCTCGTGGCGATCCTGCTGGCCTCCGAGCTGGCCGGCATCCTGGGCGCGTTGCTGGCCATCCCGGTCGCCGGGATCATCCAGGTGATCCTCCGCGACATCTGGGCCAACCGGCGCGGGCCGGGCCCTCCGTCCACAGTAGACGGAGACGCGCCGGCCCCTGCCGGTGACGTCCACGCGAACGACGTCCCGGCGGGCGAGGTCACCGCGAGCAGGGAGCCCGGAACGGCAGACCGGTGAAGTGCTGGTCCCACTCGGCCGGCGTGATCCTCGGGTAGGCCGACGCGCGGATCCGCGGGGCTTCGGTCCACTGTGGACAGCAGGGTCGGGCTGCCGATGCAGCGCGCCGTTGGCCGCGCGGCGGCTGGTCCGGCTCGCGCGATGCTGGCCGACCGGATGTCGGTGCCGGTGCGGCCCGCGCCGGGCGGATCTTCGCGCGGGACCGTTCGATCAGCCGGTCGCCCGCGGACGACGTCTCCCCAGGCCGGAAGGGCCGCGGAGGCCCGAACTGGGTGACGGCGTTCGGCCTGGGCGGGTGACTCGGGGGTCGTTCCTGGACCTCGCAGGCCGAAGAGCGCGGGCCCTCAGGCGATGAACAATCGAGCCGACCGGAACGCCCGAGACGCGACGGAGGTTAGTGCCGTGTCGATGAGTTCGTCCATGCCCGCTCCCCGCACTTCCTGGGCCGAGCTGCTGATCCCCGACGTCTACCGCACGATGATGCTCCGCGGCGCCTTCGCCGTCGTGTTCGGTGTGCTCGCGCTGATCTGGCCCGCCGCCACCGCGCTGGTCCTCGCGCTGCTGTTCGGCGTCTACGCGCTGTTCAACGGCGTCGGCAACATCGTCGCCGCTGTTCGTGGCGACGTCGTGGTTCCCCGCTGGCTCGTCGTGGTCAGCGGCGTGGCCAGCATCGTGGCGGGGGTGATCGCCCTGGTCTGGCCCGACATCACCGTCCTGGTCCTGACGCTCGTGGTCGGCGCGTGGGCGCTGGTCACCGGGGTCATGGAGATCGCGGCCGCGGTACGGCTGCGCAAGGTGCTGGACCGCAGGTGGCCGCTCGTCGTCACCGGCGTTGTCTCGGTGATCGCCGGTGTGCTGCTGCTGTGGCACCCGATCGCCGGCGCGCTCGGCATCGCGATCGTCGTCGGCAGCTACGCCGTGGTGTACGGGGTGCTGCTCGTCAGCGTCGCGATCTGGCTGCGGCGTGAGGTGCGCCGGGCCGACGGTCGATGATCACTGCGGAGACGGCCGACCGGATCCTGCGGCTGGACGGCGGCGGGCTGCCCGTCGTGTCGGTGTACGCGCGGGTGCCGGTCGATCCGCAGGAGCATGCCGCGCTGCCGAGCCGGGTCAACAGCCTGCTCGACGCGATCGACCCGATCGCGAAGGACAGGTCGCGGGACCGGGCCGGCCGGCTGTCCGTCCGCGACGACCTGGAGCGCATCCGCGAGGCGGTCCGGACCGGGCACTGGCGGCCCGGCGCGGTCGCGATGTTCGCCTGCGGCGGCCGGGACGTGTTCGAGGCCGTCCAGCTGCCGCGGGCCGTCCGGGACCGCGCCGTCGTGGACGACACCGCGTGGACCCGGCCGCTGCTGGCCGTCCTCGAGGAGTACGCCCGCTGCTGCGTCGCGGTGGTGGACCGCTCGACCGCGCGGGTGTGGGAGCTGTTCGCCGAGGAGATCCAGGAGGCCCGCAAGCTTTCCGACCGCAAGCTCCGCAAGCCGAACTTCGCGGCCAACCTCGCCGAGGACCGGGTGCACCACAAGGCCGAGGAGCTGGCGAAGAAGCACTACCGGCGGACCGTCGCGGAGCTGGCCGAGCTGTTCGAGGCCGACGGCTACGACATTCTGGCCGTCGGCGGCCACCGCTACGAGGTGCCGCGGTTCCTCGACGCCCTGCCCCGCGCGCTGCGCGAGCGGGTGGCCGGCACGTTCACCGTCGACCCGCAGACGGTCCAGCTGGGGGAGGTCAAGCAGGACGCGAACGCCATCGTCTCGCGGTACCAGCGCGACGTCGACGTCCGGCTGGCCGGCGAGGTGCTGGAGAAGGCCGCCGCCGGCAGCGACTTCGCCGCCGTCGGCGTACCCCGCTGCCTGTGGGCGGGTTCGGTGAAGGCGGTGGAGACCCTGCTGGTCCAGGACGACGCCCTGGCCGGCGGCATGGTCTGCTCGACCGGCGACTGGCTCGGCCTGTCCGGCGCGGCCTGCCCGGTGTGCGGGAAGCCGACCCGGCGTACCCACGACGTCCTGGACGAGCTCGCCCAGGCGGTCATCGACGAGGGCGGCACGGTCCGCCACCTCAAGGCCGACACGGAGATCAAGGAGCACCAGGCCGCCGCCGCGCTGCGCTTCCCCCTGCCGCCCGCGCCACAGCCCAGGCGGTAGCCCGCCTCGCCCCGCCGCGCGCGCCCGCCCGACGAGAGCCCCGCCCGGCCACCGAGCCCGCGACGTTCCGACGTCGTCCACGCGGCCAGGTCGGCTTCATCATCGCGACGTTCGCCCCCGTGCCGGCGTGATCGTCAACTCCTGTCCCGTTCGGACAACCCACGGGGACACTTTTGTCCGTGGGCTCCATCGGCGTGCGCAGTGACGCACGGCACAGTGACGAGGAGCGATGCCGGTGCGCGAGCAGGCTGGTCGTGCGTGGCTGGGCGGTACCCACCCCATGAGTTCAAGGAGGAACGGAATGGCCGAGGTTCTGGCGGAGGGGTTCAACGTCTTCGACACCAGCAAGTCACCCAGCGGCACGGTGAAGTACCTCTCCTCGCCGGCCGATGTCATCAGCCTGATCCAGTCGGGGAAGCTGCAGGAGCACATCCTGCTGGTCCGGGGCGGAACGACCACCTTCCTCGCGCCGGCGTTGAGCATGGGCGCCATCGGCGTGATCACCATGTCGGGCGCCCCGGAGTCGCACCTGGGCATCCTGTCGCGGGAGTTCCAGACGCCGTGCGTGATGACCGCCTACCTCACCGGCAGCGAGTCGCGCTACGTGGTCGGCAACACCGACGAGTCCCACTTCGTGCAGATCGCCGAGGGGCTCGACGGCCGGCGGGTCCGCCTGGACTGCACCGACCACGAGGTCGGCCGCGTCGTCGCGGACTGATGACCGCGTCCCCGACCATCCCAGCCACCGACGACAGGGAGCAGCACGTGACGACCGCCCCGAGCAAGCAGGCGACCTACAAGCAGCGTTACGAGCAGGACGACGACGGCCTCCGGTTCCAGGAGCTCACCTACACCGGCAACTTCGTCGGCATGGAGCCGGTCACCGACGGGATCCTCGGCGACAAGATGATGAAGTCGCGGGCGAAGAGCGGTGTGCTGGAGAAGGTCGCCAAGGACGACGTCCTGCGCGACCAGTTCACCATCGACGAGCTCAACGACCTCAACAACTACCTGGCGTGGAACATCTGGGACGTGCTGGTCATGCGGGCCACCGAGGGCGTCTCGGGCATGATTCCCCGCCAGGAGTACGAGATTCTCGCGTTCATGCACGAGTTCTACCGCTGGCCGGAGATCCTGCGGATGACCACCGACGAGGTCGGCGGGGGCCAGGGGATCATGGACATCGGCGCGACCGCTCGCCGCGAGATCGGCACCAAGGTCAACGCGGTGCACGACTGGGCCATCGGCGCGGTCGGGTTCGGCATGGGCCGGTGCGGGCTGTTGGCGCTGGAGGCCATCGGGCCGGACGACTACGTCGAGGAGAGCAACGAGATCCTCAAGTTCATGCAGCGGATCCTGTGGGGCAAGCGGCAGGACGGCTACCTCCTCAACTCCCAGGACCGCTACCGCTGCCGCATCCACGAGGCCGACTTCCTCGACGGGATCGTCGCCCAGGTCGAGCCGTTCGAGCCCAACAGCCCGCAGCACCAGAAGTTCACCCGGTTCAACGCCGCCGCCGAGCTGCTGTCCTTCCTCGACCACTACGACTGCCGGCTCGGGCTCGGCGACACCGGCCCCTACGAGCTGCCGGACGGGCGGCTGCTGATCCTGCGGGACCTCTTCGTCAACGAGGAGGTGTTCCACTGGAGCGACGTGTGCGACGACGAGAAGCTGCCGCACTGCTACACCCTCGCGCTCGTCGTCGACCCGCAGCTGATGGGCCTGCAGGAGATCCGGGTCAACGACATCTCCACCACGTTCACCCGGCCGAAGAACTACATCGAGTCCATCGTCGGCGGTGTCGTGTTCGCCAGGGAGAAGTGGAACACCCCGATGGGCGAGGTGTACCCGATCAAGATCGACGACCTGGAGGAGCACCTGACGCGGGTGCAGAACGCCACGCTGAAGCTGTACGCGAAAACCGCGCGGATGTGCCGGCGGGACCTGATCTGGAACGGCCAGTACGTCTACTACGTGGACATGATCCTGCCGCACCTGCGGCTGGCCGGCACCTACGAGAAGGCCTGCCAGGACTACGACTTCTGGGAGATCGACCAGCGGGTCGCCAACTACTACTACGACATCACCAAGCGGGGCTTCGCGCAGGAGACGGTGCCCAGCAAGATCTTCTCGGGCGCCGGCTACCTGCCCTTCTCCGACAACGCCGACCCGCGCCGGTCGAAGTACCGCTGGCTGTAAGGGGCGCGGTGGTGCTGCGGAAGCCCGACTACGACGTGCTGAACGTCGTGGCACTGAAGAAGATGGCCGGCGCCGAGGCGATCGCCGAGGTGTGCGGGCTCGCGCCCGGCGAGGTCGGCGGCACGCTCGCCGACCTCGCCGGGCACGGCCTGGTCGTGGTCGCCGGCGACGCGGCGCTGCCGACGGACGCCGCCGAGCCCGCGCTCGCCAAGGCCGCGGCGGAGCACTACGCCGCGGTACGCGCGGATCCCCGGATCGAGGAGCTCGTGACCCGGTTCGACACCGTCAACGCCCAGTTCCTCGCCGCGATGTCGGCCTGGCAGCAGGTCGACGCCGGCGGCCGGAAGGTCGCCAACGACCACACCGACTCCGCCTACGACGGCAAGGTGATCGACCGGCTCGACAGGCTCGTCGGCCGGCTCGGCCCGCTGATCGACGCGCTCGCCGGGCACGACCCGCGGTTCGGCGGGTACCGGCGGCGTTTCGACGCGGCGCTCGCCGCCGTCGAGGCCGGCCGGCCCGAGCTGGTCTCGGCGCCGACGCAGGACTCGGTGCACAACATCTGGTTCGAGTTCCACGAGGACCTGCTGCGCACCCTGGGCCGGGAACGGGCCGAATGACCGTGGCGACCGGCTACACGCTGACCTTCGCCGGCGCCGACCCGGCCGCGGTCGACCGGTTGGGCGGCAAGGGCGCCGGCCTCGCCCGGATGACCCAGCAAGGGCTGCGGGTGCCGCCGGGCTACGTCGTGTCCACCGACGCCTGCCG
Organism: Actinophytocola sp.; assembly: GCF_036402745.1. GTDB lineage: Bacteria > Actinomycetota > Actinomycetes > Mycobacteriales > Pseudonocardiaceae > Actinophytocola. The sequence goes on from NZ_DASWSJ010000191.1 coordinate 41,713, forward strand.
GCGGTACCTGGCCACCGCCAGCCTGCCCGACGGGCTCGCCGGCGAGCTGTTCGAGCAGCTCGCCGCGCTCGAGGCGAGCACGGGCAAGACCTTCGGCGGCGGCCCGGTCCCGCTGCTGCTGTCGGTCCGCTCGGGCGCGCCGGTCTCGATGCCCGGCATGATGGACACGATCCTGAACCTCGGCCTGGGGCGGGCCGCGGCCGTCGCGCTGGCCGAGGTCACCGGCGACACCCGGTTCATGGCGGACGTGGTGGCCCGGTTCCACACCATGTACGGCGAGACGGTGTTCGGCGCGCTCGGCGGGGTCGTGGACGTCGGCGCGCTGACCGCGGCCGTCACCGCCGGGGACGACCCCGGGCAGACCTACGACCGGGTGTGGTCCGCGTGCCAGCGGGCGTTGCTCGACGACACCGGCGACCAGGTGCCCGCCGACCCCCGCGAGCAGCTGCTCGGTGCGGTCGAGGCCGTGTTCCGGTCCTGGAACACCCGCCGCGCCCGGACCTACCGCGAGTTCCACGGGATCCCGCACGACGTCGGCACGGCGGTCGTGGTGCAGTCGATGGTGTTCGGCAACCTCAGCGCCGACTCCGGCTCCGGGGTCGTGTTCACCCGCGACCCGGCCACCGGCGAGCCGGGCCTGTTCGGCGAGTACCTGGCGCACAGCCAGGGCGAGGACGTCGTCGCCGGCACCCGCACCCCCGACCGGGTGGTGGACGCGCTCGCGCCCCAGCTGCTCGCCGAGCTGCGCTCGACCTGCGCCGAGCTGGAACGCCGCCAGGGTGACGTGCTGGACATCGAGTTCACCGTCGAGCGCTCGGTGCTGTACTTCCTGCAGGTCCGCGCCGCCAAGCGCACGCCGGAGGCAGCCGTGCGGATCGCCGCGGACTTCCTCGCCGAGGGCGTGCACCCGCCGGCCGAGGTGCTGGCGAAGGTGTCCGCCGCGCAGGTGCGCCTCGTGCAGCGGCCGGGGTTCGACGCCGCCGAGCTCGACGCCGCCCGCGCCGGCGACCGGCTGCTCACCACCGGGATCGGCGCCTGCCCCGGGCAGGTGTCCGGCCGGCTGGTGCTCGACCCCGACCGGGCGAAGGCGGCGGCGGACGCGGGTGCGGAGGTGATCCTCGCCCGCCGGATCACCAGCCCGGCGGACCTGCACGGCATGATCGCCGCGCGCGGCATCGTGACCGCGACCGGCGGGGCGACAAGCCACGCCGCGGTGGTCGCCCGGGCGCTCGGCACGGCCTGCGTGGTCGGCGCCTCGGCGCTGGAGGTGGCGGGCGACTCGGTGGTGGTCGGCGGCCGCGCGCTCGCCGAGGGCGACCTCGTGTCCCTGGACGGCGCGACCGGCGAGCTGTTCGCCGGCGCGTTCGCCACCGCCACCCCGGCGGCGGCGACCGACGCGTTGTCCGCGCTGGTGTCGGCGGCCGGCGCGGCGGCGGGCTGCGCGGTGTTCGGGCGGGTCACCCGTCCGTCCGATGTGGACTCCGCATTGGCGGCAGGCGCGACCGGGCTGGTCAGCGCCGTCGACGACGTGCTCGCCGCGACCGGTGCCGTGGTCGGCGACCTGGTGGTCGACCACGCCGCGGTGGCCGAGCTGGTGGCGGAGCGGTTCGCGCCGGTGCTGGCCGCGGCCGGCGACGTCGAGGTGGGGGTCCGCGCGATCGACCTGCTGGCCGAGGAACTGGTGGCGCACCGTCCGTCGCTGTCGGTGCCGCTCGGGCTGCCCGGCCTGATCGAGGCGCAGCTGGCCGGCCTCGCCGCGGCGGCGTCGGGAACGGGCGCCCGGGTCCACCTCGCCGTGCGGCACGTGAGCGATCCGGCGGAGGCCGAGGCGCTGCGCGCGGTGCGGACGGCGCCCCGGCCGGGCGCCGGCGCGTACCTGACGAGCCCGCGCGGCGTGGTCAACGCGGCGGGGATCGCCCGCGCGAGCGACGCGCTGTGGTTGGACCTGGGTGCGTTGCAGGCGGCGGTGTTCGGCCTGCCGGCGAGCCACCTGCTGGCGAGCGAGCCGCTCGACGGGTACCTCCGGCGCGGTCTGCTGAGCGTGGACCCGCGGGTGGCGATCGACCCGTCGGTGGACGGGCTCCTGGAGCGCGTCGCCGGCGCGGCCGCCGAGGCGCCGGGGTGCGCGGTCGGGGTGCGGTTGACGGGGGAGGTGTCGGCCGCGGTGGCGGGGCGGTTGTACGGCCTGGGGTTGCGGCGGTTCGCGGTGGACGCGCCCGAGATCCGGCCGTTGATCGTGACGTTGGGGCAGGCGGCCGGCTGATCAGCGCCGGGTGATCAGCGCCGGTGATCAGCGCCGGTGATCAGCGGGGTTCGAGCAGGCCGTCGGCCAGCTGGGTGAGCGCGGCGTCGCCGATGCCGCGGGAGCGGGCCCAGCCCGCCGCGCCGCCGTAGCGCTCGTCGAGGCCGGCCAGGAAGCCGCGGATGGTGTGTTCCTGCGCCTGGTAGACCTCGGCGGGCACGGCGGCCATGTGCGCGCGGTACCGCGGCCAGTCGCGGAAGCGCTCGATGATGCGCGGCATGTTGTGCTCGGTGGCCAGGTAGTCGCCGACGATGTCCTCGTCGGCCACCCCGAGCAGGCGCAGCACCAGCGCGGTGACCAGGCCCGTCCGGTCCTTGCCGGCCGCGCAGTGCAGCACCGTCGGCCGGCCGGCGACCGCGGCGAGCATCCGGACCAGCGTGGGCAGCGCCGGGCTCGGCGAGGCGAGGTGCTCGAGGTAGAAGTGCAGGCTCTGCGCCGCCGGGTCCGCCGTTTCGTCCACACTGGACACCGGCAGGTCCCGCAGCGGTGCGTTGAGGTAGCACACGGTCGCCGCGGCGAGCGGGCCACGGCCCTCGTCCACCGCTTCGGGGCCGATCCGCAGGTCCACGACCAGCTCCACCCCCAACCGGTCGACGAGCACGGCGACGTCGTCCTCGGTCAGCGCCTGCAGGGTGTCGCTGCGGAACAGCGTGCCGGTGCGCACCCGCCTGTCCCGGCCGGCGGGCAGCCCACCCAGGTCGCGGAAGTTGAACGCACCCGCCAACGGCGACACGTGCCGGCCCGCCTCAGCCACGGCCGCACACCCGCCGGACCGCCGCGAGCAGCTCCGCGTCGGCCGTCCCGACAGCCGTCCCGACAGCTGGGCCGGCAGCCGTCCCGACAGCTGGTGCGGCCAGTGCGCGGGCCGCGGCCCGCCTGCGTTCCCGGCGGGCGGTGCCGACGGTGGCCGACCCGTCGCATCCGCATCCGCAGCCACCCGCGGTGACCGCCCGCGCCGGGATCGCGCACGCGCCCGACGGCGGGGTCGCCGCCGCCTCGCCCAGCAGGTGGGCGGAGAGCTCCTGCGGCCACAGCGCGACGAACTCGGCGCCGGCCGCGGTGAGCTCGTCGACCGAGTGCATGCCCCAGGCGACGCCGACCACCCGGATGCCGGCCGCCAGCGCGTCGCGGACGTCGCCCGCCGTGTCGGTGACCAGGACCGTGCTGGCCGGCTCGGGCACCGCGCGGGCGCCGGCCTCGTCGTAGTCGGCCGCGCAGCGCCGCCGGAACGCGCTGCCCGCGTCGGCGAGGAACGCCTGGATCGCGGCCCGCTTGTCCGGCGCGACGTCCCCACCGAAGACGTGCGCGAAGCAGAACGCCAGGTCGTTGGCCACCAGCACGCGCCGCAGCACCTGCATCGCGTTGGACGACAGCACGGCGAGCGTGCACTCCGCGGCGAGCCGGCGCACCACCTCGACCAGGCCGGGGACCATCGGCGGGGTGTACTCGCTGCGCAGCAGGTCCAGGAACGCGCGCTTGACCTCGGCGGCTTCGGTGCCGTCCCGGCACAGCGTCTCGATCGAGGTGAACACGTTGCCGCGGAACAGGTCGTAGTACTGCTCGGGCCGGGTGATGCCGAGCCCGAACCGCTCGCTGATCCGGGCGAAGATCTCCCAGGAGGCCACCCGCGTCTGCACCAGCGTGCCGTCGAGGTCGAAGATCACCGCCCGGGTGCGCTGGGGTCCGGTGTGGACGGTCATCCGCGGTTGTACGCGGCGCCGAGCTCGCCGAGCCCGATGAAGTCCATGCACTCGCCGTAGCCGGTCCGGCCGTCGCAGGTCCAGCGCAGCAGCGCGTTGTGCCCGACGGTGCCCGGCCACGCCTGCCACGGGAACGTGGTCAGCCCGGTGCCCTCCAGCTCGAAGGTCCGGTCCGCGGCGTCGGTGACCGACAGCTCGATCGCCCGCGGGTAGAACCCGTCCCGCCACGTGGTGCCGCCACCTGCCTTGAGGCCGTGCAGCTTGCCGTGGTCGAGCACGTAGCCGTGGGTCATGCTCAGCGCGCTGGGGGCGTCCGGCCCGCCACCGGTGTCGAAGTCGAACAGGCCGTGCACCACGAAGTCCTTCGAGAAGTGCGCGTGCAGCCAGCTCAGCCGGGAGGTCTGCCGCTCGGCCCGCACCCCCCAGCTGTGGTCCATCGTGGACACACAGTCGATCGGGTGGGTGGCGCCCCGCAACCGCAGCTCGCCCTCGACGTGCCCGGTGAGGTCGAAGTGACCGGCGTAGGCGTGTCCCCATGTCAGGTCCGGGTCGGGGTCGGCGGCCATGGGGTCCTGGGCCGGGTCGTTGATGTCGTAGGGCTCGGCGAGCGCGGTGAAGCGGAAGTGCAGGTCCATCCCGGCGGCCTCGTCGGCGTAGTCGACGTCCCAGACCTGGTTCGGCTCGGCGCAGACCACCTTGAGGCCGTTGGCCAGCTCGTAGTCCAGCAGGTTCGCCGGCCGCGGGATCACCAGGTGCTCCCAGGCGTCCCAGTAGTCCGCGGCCCACGGCAGGGAGACCTTCCTGCTGTTCACCGACACGGTCGAGCCGACGACCCCGAGCGGCTCGCGGAACAGGCCGTACACCCCGATGTTGAGCGGCGACGCGGTGTCCTGCGCCGCGTAGAGGCCGAAGTAGTTGGTCTCCGCCCACAACGGGTCCTCGCTCGTGGGCGGGTGGAACTGGGCATCCTCTGGACGGATCACCGGTGACCCTCCTGCGGTCGAAGCGTGGGTGCACCCTCTCGCGCGGGAGGACCCGGCAACCAGGGGCGCGAACGACAACGCGGGCCGCCCACGTTGTCCGGCACGGATAACGCCCACCGGTCTCGACCGACCCTACTGTCTGCTCATCGGGCGCCGTGCCGGTCGGCACCGCGCCGCACCGACGGAGGTGACCGGGGCCATGCAGCTCGCCAAGGTGCTGGGCCAGGTCGTCGCCACGGTCAAGGAGCCCGGCCTGGACCGGTTCACCCTGCTGCTGCTCCAGGAGACCGGCGAGCCGGACCCGGACCAGGTCGGCGGCCCGGCCTTCGTCGCCGTCGACCTGGTCGGCGCGGGCGAGGGCGAGATCGTGCTGGTGGCCTGCGGCAGCGCGGCGCGGGTGGCCGCGGGAGCCGACGCGCCGACCGACCGCGCCGTCGTGGGCATCGCCGACTCGGTGGTCCGCGGCGGCACGGTCACCTACCGCAAGTCCTGAACCGACACCACATGGAGGACGACATGGCTGCGACTGCTACCGGGGCGACGCCGCCCCGTGGGGCGCTCGGCCTGATCGAGACCAAGGGCCTGGTGGGCGCGATCGAGGCAGCCGACGCGATGGTCAAGGCGGCCAACGTGCAGATCGTCGGGCACCGCGAGATCGGCGGCGGCCTGGTGACGGTCATGGTGCGTGGTGACGTCGGCGCGGTGAAGGCCGCGACCGACGCGGGTGCCGTCGCCGCCGGCAAGGCGGGCGAGGTCGTCTCGGTGCACGTCATCCCGCGGCCGCACGACGAGACGGAAGGCATCCTCGCGGTCCTGACCCGCCCCAAGGCCTGACGGCCCGGCCCGCCGAGGTGTGGAGATGACCGTGACGCTGGATGCCGATCTGGCGGGGCTGGCCGACGTCCGGGCGAAGGCCCGGGCGGCCCGCCGCGCGTTCGAGGCGCTGGAGGGCGCCGACCAGGAGACCCTCGACCGCTTCGTGCGGGCGATGGCGCTCGCCGGGACGAAGGCCGCCGAGGAGCTGGCCCGGCTCGCGGTCGACGAGACCGGGTACGGCGTCTACGAGCACAAGATCCACAAGAACCGGTACAACACGGGCTTCGTGGCGCGGTGGATGCTGGAGCGCCGCGCGGTCGGCGTGCTGTGGGTGGACGAGGCGTCGCGGGTGACCGCGGTCGGCGCGCCGATGGGCGTGATCGCCGGCATCATCCCGGTCACGAACCCGACGTCGACGACGTTGTTCAAGAGCCTCGCCGCGGTCAAGTCCGGCAACGCCGTCGTGCACGCCCCGCACCCGAGGGCGGCCCGGTGCACCGCACGGGCGGCCGAGATCATGGCCGAGGCGGCGGTCGCCGCCGGCGCGCCGGCGGGCCTCGTGTCCTGTTTGGACGCACCGAGCCTGCCCGCCACCCAGGAGCTCATGCGGCGCGAGGAGATCGCGTTGGTCCTCGCCACCGGTGGTCCCGGCATGGTGCGGGCCGCGTACTCCAGCGGCAAGCCGACCATCGCGGTCGGTGCGGGCAACGTGCCGGCCTACGTCGGCGCGAGCGTCGCGGACCCGGCCGAGGCCGCTGAGATGATCATCACCTCGAAGTCGTTCGACAACGGGACCGCGTGCGTGGCCGAGCAGTCCGTGGTGGTGGTCGACGCGGTGGCCCCGGCGTTCCTGGCCGCGTTCCAGGCACGCGGCGCGCACCGGCTCGACGCGGGCCAGCAGGCGGCGCTGGTCCGGGTGCTGTTCGACGACCGGGGCGGGCTGCGGCCGGGCGCGGTCGGGCAGAGCGCGACCCGGCTCGCGGAGCTTGCCGGCTTCGCCGTACCGGAGGGCACCCGGGTGCTGGCCGCCGAGCTGTCCGCGGTGGGGGCGGACGTCCCGCTGTCCCGGGAGATCCTCGGCCCGGTGCTGTCGGTCTATCGCGAGCCTGACGCCGCGGCCGGGTGGCGCCGGTGCCGGCAGGTCCTCGCGCTCGGCGGCGAGGGGCATACGTGCGCGGTGCACGCGGCCGACCCGGCGGAGATCGCCCCGTTCGGCACGCTGCCCGCGGGCCGGATCGTGGTCAACACCCCGGCGCTGTTCGGCGGCATGGGCTACTCGACCGACGTGGACCCGTCCTTCCAGCTGGGCACGGGCACGTGGAGCGGCTCGATCTGCTCGGACAACGTCACCCCGCTGCACCTGATCAACATCAAGCGCAT
>NZ_DASWSJ010000192.1:0-2201 GCF_036402745.1 Actinophytocola sp.
GCGCTTCCCCGACGGGCACACGGTGCTCCTGCTGTCCGAAGGCCGGCTGCTCAACCTCGGCAACGCCACCGGCCATCCCAGCTTCGTCATGTCGAACTCGTTCACCAACCAGGTGATCGCGCAGATCGAGGTGTTCACGAAACCCACCGAGTTCGAGCGGCAGGTGTACGTGCTGCCCAAGCACTTGGACGAGAAGGTCGCCCGGCTGCACCTGGCGGCGCTGGGTGTGAAGCTCACCGTCCTGTCGAAGAGGCAGGCCGAGTACATCGGCGTGCACGTCGAGGGCCCGTACAAGCCCGACCACTACCGGTACTAGTCCGCCTCCCCGGGATTAAAAGTGTGCGTTGCGTTCCGGCGGATGGTGCGGGTGTCGGGGTGGGTGGTGGTTGGGTGCCGTCACGGTCCCCTGAGGTTCCGGTGGATGGTGGCTAGGTGCCGTCGCGGTCCCCTGAGGTTCCGGTGGTCGGCGTGGTCGGCGTGGTCGGCGTGGTTGGCGCAGGACTTCACTCGAAGATCTACGAGACAGGCCTTATACGGCCGTCACCTGCTCCGCCCCTAGCCACGCCGGCTGCTCAGGTCGTGGCGGGGGTGGGCCGGTGGGCGGGTTGGAACAGCTCGATCAGGTTGCCGGCGGGGTCGGCGAGCAGGATTTGGCGGCCGCCGGGGCCGGCGATCTCGTCGCTGCGGAAGGACAGGCCGGCGTCGCGGAGGCGGGCGATCTCGGCGGACAGGTCGTCGACGACGAGGTGGATGCGGTTGCGGCCGGCGGCGGTGGCGTCCTCGGGCGTGGCGCGGGCGCCGGAGCTGGCGGGGCCGGACAGCAGGAGCCGCAGCGGGCCGCGGACCACGTCGGCGAAGGCGGGGGCGGCGCTGGTGTTCACGGTGAAGCCGAGGTGGGCGGTGTAGAAGTCGATGGCCGCCTGGACGTCGTCGACGAGGTATCGGACGCTGGCGTACTGGTCGGTCACGCTGGACTCCTTAACTGTGGAGGATCAACTGTCGAGGACCGGCAGCAGGTGCCGGACGCGGGTGTCGATGTCGGCCGCGGTGTGGTGAAAGGCGGGGTAGCCGGCGGGGTCGGGGATGCTCCAGTGGATCCGCCGGGGGTGGTGGGGGAACTCGGGGCAGGCTTCGCGGGCCTTGTCGCACAACGTGATCACGTGGTCGAACCGGCGGCGGGCAACGGTGTCGAGATGCCGCGGGTCCTGGCCGGCGACGTCGATGCCGAAATCCTCGCGCAGAACCCGCACGGCCTGGGGGTGCAGCTGCGGCTTGGGGTGGCTGCCGGCGCTGGTCACGGTCACCCCGCCGGCGGTGTGGTGGCGCAGCAGCGCTTCGGCGATGGGTGAGCGGGCGCTGTTGCCGGTGCACACGAACAGCACGGCGATGCCTCCCGGCCGCTGAAGGCCGACCGGAGCGACCGGTGGGACGTGCAACGCCGGGTGCAGCGCGGCGCCCGCCTCGGCCAGCGCGGCCGCGCAGCGGTCCAGGTCCAGGTGGTAGTAGCTGTCCCGGCCGTCGAAGCTGCTGCGGGTGGCGGTGACCAGCCCCCCGTCGCGCAGCAGCCGCAGGTGGTAGGAGACCAGGTTCTGTGGCTGGCCGACCCGGGTGACGAGCTCGCGGACCCGGTAGTCGCTGCCGGCGAGCGCGGTCAGCAGGCTCCAGCGCAGGGGGTGGCCCGCCAGCCGGAGGAACCCCGGTGGCGTGGCGACGTGATCCGAGGGCACCACGAGCAGAGAATACATCAAACTCATTTGATGGAGCACCAGGGTTTGGCTGGTGTCCTGGTCGAGTTTCCGTGCACCGGCGTTTCCCTGGTCATCAAGGCCGTAGGGTTCGATCGTGTTTTGTGGCAGACCTCGCGTGAAACGGCGGCCGGGCGGTGTGGCCGGGGTCGCCTTTTGTGGGATCCCCACAACGCAGCGGCTCCGGTATGCGCGATGCGGGACATTGGTGTACCCGGCGGTAATCGAGCAGGGTGTAGGCAGGTGCAGGCGACGCTCCGGGACCCGGGACGTCGCCTTCTGTGTGTGAGGTACTTGGGAGGCTCAGCCGGTGTTCAGTCGTGTCGCCATCGTCAACCGTGGAGAGGCCGCGATGCGGCTCATCCACGCTGTCCGGGATCATTCGGCGGAGACCGGGACGCGGGTCGAGACGGTCGCCCTCTACACCGACGCCGACCGCGACGCGACCTTCGTCCG
>NZ_DASWSJ010000193.1:0-5817 GCF_036402745.1 Actinophytocola sp.
GATCGTGGCGCTCAACCGCGCGGTCGCCGTCGCCGAGGTGCACGGACCGGCGCTGGCGCTGGCCACCATCGACGAGCTGGACCTGCCGGGCTACCACCTGCTGCCCGCCACCCGCGCGGACCTGCTCACCCGCCTCGGCCGGATCTCGGATGCCGTCGCCGCCTACGACGAGGCGATCACCCTGGCCACGAACGACACGGAACGAACCTTCCTCCAGCTGCGACGGGCGCGCCTGACCCCGGCCACCTGACCACCGCCCACCTGACCGGACCCCGGTGCCACACCGATGAGATCGGTGCGGTCGTCCGGTCGACGCCTGAAGCACGTGACGTAGGGCGTGCCTGACAAAGATCGTGGTTGGTGGCTGGATGCTGCCAGGTGTGTCGCGGTTTCAGTTGTCGTCGGATGAGCGGTGGGCGCTGATCGAGGACCTGCTTCCTAGCGCCAGCGCCCCGCCCGCGGGTCCACCCGGTCCCCGCGGTCGGCCCCCAGGGTCCTGGCCAGCTTGGCCCGGCCGCGGGCGCACCGGGACTTCACCGTTGCCTCCGCGACGCCCAGCATGCGGGCGGTCTCCGCGACGGAGTAGCCCTCGACGTCGACCAGCACGACGGCCACCCGCAGCTCCTCGGACAGACCTGCGAGGGCGATCCGCACCGCGTCGGTGTCGGCGGAGGTCCGGTCGCCGGCGAGGTCCCCGGCGCGCGACACCGCTCGCGCGGCCGTCTCCGGCGTGGTGCGTGCGCGGAGCTCCCGGGCGGCGGCCGAGCCGAACGAGGACCCGGCGAGCAACGAGTCGATCTTGTCCGCGTCGACCGAGGCCGGGCGCCGGACCCGCGGTGCGGTCAAGGGCAGCGGCGCGGTCGGCCGGGCCTGCCGGCGCCGGATGCGGTCGAGGCAGGCGTTGACGACGATCCGGTGCAGCCAGGTGGTCACCTGCGACTCGGCGCGGAACGACGCGGCGGCGCGGAACGCGGAGACGAACGCCTCCTCCAGTGCGTCCGCCGCCTCCTCCGGGTCGCCGAGGGTGCGCAGCGCGACGGCCCACATGCGCTCGCGGTGCCGCCGGACCAGCTCGGCGAACGCGTCCGGGTCGCCGGCGGCGTGGGCGGCGACGAGGTCGGCATCGCTCGCGGCGTTGCTCGCGGCGTTGCTCGGGCTCATGCTTGCCTCTCCTCCCCCAGATCGAAGTCCCGACGCTGTATCCGGTGGAGCGCGGTGCCGACGGCGCCCGGCGACATCCCGAGTATGTCCGCGATCTCGGTCCGGGTGTAGTCGAGGAACCGCAGCCGCCGCAACGCCCGGTCGCGCTCGCTCTCGTCGCGGGTCAGCGACTCCAGCGCGGCCACCGCGTCGACGAGGTCGACGGGCTCGGTGCCCGGCCGGGACGCGGCAGGCTCGCTCGCCCACGCGGTGGCGCCGTCGACGTACCGCCGCCGGTCGTTGTGCCAGGTGCGGAACACGTTGGGGAACGCGAGCACGCAGCTGCCGAGGAAGTAGGTCCGCAGCGACGCGCCGCGTTCCGGCCGCCACCGGCCGTCGGCCAGCGAGCGCCGGAACTTCTCCAGTCCATATGCGACGGACGCGGCGACGAGGTCCTCGTGGTCCTCGGCGCTCAGGTGCCCGGGCAGCTCGACGGCGCGGCCCTTCTCCCGGCACTTCTGCATGATCAGCCGGCTGCCGATCCAGGCGGACAGCACCGACCAGCCGTACCGGGCGAACTCGACGGCCGCCCGCTCCCACAGCGGTCCCGTGCAGCCGACCGCGCGGAGCCGGGCACAGAGCTCGGCGTCGGCGCGCAGCACCTCGGCCGGCTCGTCCCCCGTCCCGGTCACCCCGGTTCCTCCCGTGTCACCCGTCGTTGTGCAGGTGTAGGTCCGACCGTGCCAGCCCCGTCACGCCCGGCCCGCGGCGGGCCCACACATGGTTGCGAACGCAAACCGTCTGCGCCGGGCCGTGATCCGGCCGCCGCCGCGCCACCTACACACCTTCCGAGAACACCGGAGGGAGGTGGGCCAGTGGCCGCGGTACTCGGGCTCGCCCTGAGCTGCCTGATCACGACGGCGCCACTGCTGCTGGCGGTCGCGGGCGCCGTGCTCGCGCGAGACCCGCGCCGACGCGCCGACGCCCGCCGCGTCGTGCGCCTGCTGCGCGAGAACCGGGGCCGCCGGTGAGCGGTCGTCGCTCACAACCGAGCCACAACCAGGCCTGAGTACAGAGGCCGCATGATTTCGGGAGCAGGCGAGTGGATGACTCACGGTGGCGGCGGCCGCCGTGCGGGTCAGGCGACGGGCAGCAGCTCGCTGTCGATCGTGAAGACCTGGTGCGCGCGGCCGTCACAGGGGGCCTGGATCAGCTGGACGCCGGGGTCGCCGCTGTCGCGGAACGTGCCGACGCAGAGGTCGGCCGCGGCGAGGGAGTGCAGCCGGTGGCCGGCCACCGGGGCGGTCACCCGCTCGAAGGCGAAGGTCTGGTCGGGGCGGTCGTCCTCGCAGTCGGCGCCGGCGAGCAGCAGGCCGGGGCCGATGCCGCCGCCGTCGACGGTGACGCAGCCGCGCCCGTGGACGGGGTGGTGCAGGATCAGCCGGAAGGTCCCGCCGGCCGCGGACTCGAGGCTGATCGGCGGGCCGGCGGTCGCGCAGTCCTGCTGGCCCAGCACGACCCGGCCGTCCGCGCCGGGCCGCTCGGGCCCCTCGCCGACGCACAACCCGCTGTGCGCGAGCACGATCGGCACGGCGGCGACGTCCTGCGGTGTCCCGGTCGGGCGGCGGGCGGCGGACGGCTGCGGCTGGTCGGTGGTGAGCACGAGGACGGTCACCAGGGCCGCCGCGAGCACGATGACCGACCCGGCGGCGACGAGGACCCCGGCCCGGCCCCAGCGCTGCGGGGCCGACTCGGTGATCGGGTCGTCGGCCGCGGGTTCACCCTCACCTGCCGCGTCGGCGCCGACGGCGAGGTCGGCGCGTGCCGCGAGCCAGGCGTCGACGGTGTGCTCGCCGCCGCCGCAGGCCCGGACGAACGCGGCGACGAGGTCGGCGCGCGGCAGCTTGTCCCGGGACAGCGCCGCGTTGATCGTCGAGGTGGGCAGCACGTCGCCGGCCCGCTCCGCGTTGCGTTCCAGGGCGCGGAAGCTCAGCCCGGTGCGCGCCCGCAACGCACGCATCGCCGCGACGAACCCGGCGACGTCCTTGGCAGCTCGTGGGTCCGGCCAGTCGTCGACCACCGTCGTCCTTCCCCAGTGTTGCCCCGCGAGCATCCTATTGGCACCCGTCCCGGACTGTCCCGGACGGGCTTCGGCCTTGCCGGCACATGCCGCTCACCTGTTGTTTCTCCTTGTGGGCAACGGGAACGACAGACATGGAGACGTGATGCCACGACGCCGAGTGCAACCGAGATCTGGCGTCCGGATCGTCCAGCGGCCGGCACCGCGCATGTGGATCTGGGCCGGTTTCGCCGGGGGCGTGACGATGGGCGCGATGACCGCCGTACTGCTGACCGGGGGCGACGACGAGCAGCCGGCCGCCGCGACCGGCATCGACCCGACGCGGCTGGCGGAGATGCTGCCGGGCCTCGTCGGCGGGCTGGTCGACCAGCGGCTCGCGGAGAGCCCGGGCGTCGCGGGGCCGGGCCTCACCGACGGGCTCCCACCGGCCGACACACCCGTCGACACACCGGTCGACGAGCCGGTCGGCGCGCCGGTCGACGTGCCTGCCGAGGTGCCCGTCGAGGAGCCGGTGAACCTGCCGGTCGACGTGCCGATCGACGTGCCGGCCGACGTGGTGGCCGATGTGGTCGCTGACGTGGTGGCCGACGTGGTCGCGAAGGTGGTGCCCGAGGAGATCGTGCCGCCGGAGCCGGTCAGCGTCGACCCGGCGGGCCTGCTCGCCGCCGTCGTGCCCGACCCGGTGCCGGTCGAGCCGACCGCGCCGGTGGTCGCGGCGGACCTGGCGCCGCTGTCCGAGCCGCTGTCCGAGCCGTTGCCCGAGCCGCTGCCCGTGGCGGTGGACGTGCCGGTCGAGGAGCCGGTCGTTCTGGCCGAGGACCTCAGCGTGCCCGTCGAGTTCGACGCGCCGCCGCCGAGCGAGCCGTTCCCGGCCGAGCCGTACGCCGCTCCGGTCGCGCGGGACCCGTACGACGAGCCGGTGTCCGCGTACCCCGGCTCCACCGTCGGGACCAGCCCGGCCGAGGTGAGCTACGAGATGATCGAGGCCGGTCGTGACTACTGAGACGACGACCCTGTCGGAGGTCCGCGAACGGCTGCGCCGGGTCGGGATGCGGGTGCCGGCGGTGGTGCTCGCGACGGCGGTGACGTTCGGCGGGCTGGCCGCCGCGCTGCCCGCGTTCGCGTCGGCGGCGCCGGCCCAGTCGGCGAACAACGCGCCGGACCCGCACCTGAACAAGCTGCGGAAGCTGGTCAACACGACCACGGACCCGGTGACCCGCCATGCGCTGGAGCGGTACGTGGCGTGGGCCGAGGCGAACCCGAACTCGTCCTGCCTGACGAAGTGCCTCGCGGAGAAGTACATCGCCGGCGGCCTGCCGAGCCCGGCCAGCGACGGCTTCGCGAAGGTCCTCATCGACTGCGGGGTCGAGTGCGTCGACAAGGCGACGCTCAAGGAGCTGAAGCGCAAGGCGGCGGAGTGGGCCAAGGACGGCTACCGGCAGGAGTCGCTGAACAAGGCCGCGGACCTGGAGCGGCAGCGGGTCAAGGAACTGCGCAAGCAGGCGAAGGACAAGAACCTCACCCCCGAGCAGCGGGCCGCGGCCGAGGCGAGGCTGCCCGACGCGCGCAACCGGGCCGCCAAGGCGGTGACCGCCGCCAACCGCTACCGGAAGCTGGTGCGGGACGCGGACTTCCACGACGGTCTCGCGGACCTGGCCGACTCGAAGCAGGCGCGGGACCAGTGGCGCAAGCTCGCGGACGCGGCGAAGACGGAGGCCAAGAACGTGGCCGACGCGGCGAAGGACGAGCGTCGCGGCAAGGGCGGCAAGACCGGTGGCACGGGCGGCACCGGGGACCCGGGCGGCTCCCGGCTGACCGGCGGCACCGGTCACCGTTCGACGGGTGGCGGGCACTCGCGCAAGCTGGGCTTCGGCCCGCTCGACCTGTTGCTGGGTGGCGAAGACCCGTACGCGGGCCTGCGGCAGGAGCTCGCAGTGAAGGAGCAGAACGCGCGCGACTCGGCGGAGCTGCTGCGGCAGTACCTCCACGATCACCCGCACGAGGGGGGTGACCTCATCGGGCTCATGCGGCAGCCGGGCTCGGACCTGCCCTTCGGCGCCCCGGACCGGTTGCGTGCGTACCTGGCCGAGTGGGACCGCACGCACGACGACGCGGGCCGCAGCACCCGGACGATGTGCGACATCGCGAACGAGCTGGGCGCCGGCTGCGACCCGCGCCCGAGGCCGGCGGCGGACATCGCCACCGACCGCGAGGCCGCGCGCCAGGCACTGCGTGACGACAACAAGGCCGTCTCCACAACCACCACCGCCCGAGACAACACCCGCGACGCCCTCATCGCCGACAAGAAGAACGTGTCCGGCATGACCACCGACCAACTCGTGATCGACCGGGCGGAGGAGGCACGCCAAGCTCTGCGCGACGACAACAAGGCCGTGTCCGCGAAGCACACCAAGGACGAGAAGACGGCCGCGGCCAAGGAGAAGGCCCAGGAGGCGATGCGGATCGACAAGCAAGCCGCGTCCGCCAAGGAGACCAAGAAGGTCACCGCCGACCGCGAGGCCGCACGCCAAGCACTGCGCGACGACAACAAGGCCGCCTCGGCGAAGCACACCAAGGAGCTCGCCACGGCCAAGGAG
>NZ_DASWSJ010000194.1:0-11720 GCF_036402745.1 Actinophytocola sp.
GCACGGTTCCAGCGAGCTGTAGATCGTCGCGCCGGGGAGGCGGGGGTCGGCCGGGTCGAGCTTGGCCAGCGCGTTCTCCTCGGCGTGCCCGGTGTCGTCGAGCTCGCGGGAGTAGCCGCGGGAGATCTCCTCGCCCTGCCGGTCGACGATGACGGCGCCGACGTCGAACGCGCCGCTCGACGGAGGGCACAGGCGCGACAGCTCGACGGCCTCGCGCAGCCAGTGTCGGTCCACTTCGGACCGGCTGAGCAGGTAGCGGTGCAGCACGACGTTGCCGAGCCGGCGGGCCTCGACGAGTGTTGCCCGGTGCTCGCCGTCCCACGGGAACCGTCCGTCGTGGACGAAGCGGGGCGCGCTGCTGTCACCGACGAAGAAGGGCGCGGTCACGACGTGCAGCTCGTCGGCGAGCCCGGCGGTGAGCAGCGCCGTGTGCACGCTCGCGCCGCCCTCGACCATGAGCCGCCGCACGCCGCGCCGGGCCAGGTCCTCGAGCACCGCGCCGAAGTGAACCCGCGCGCCGAGCGGGACCACGGTGCCGGGGCCGGTCACGCCGTCCGGGGCGTACACGAGCTGCTCGCCCGTGGCGAAGAACCGCGCGCCGGGGTCGAGGTCGCCGGTGGCCGTGACGGTCACCTTGAGCGGGGTCTCCGGCTTGCCGGCGCGCACCCGCGCGGCGCGTCGCCGCGGGGACCGGACCTCGAGGCGCGGGTCGTCGCGGCGGATGGTGTTGGCGCCGACCATGATCGCGTCGCTGCCGGCGCGAACCTCGTCCACCCGGTCCCAGTCGTCCGCATTGGACAGCACGAGGCGGCGGCCGGTGGCGTCGTCGAGGTAGCCGTCGAGGGAGAGGGCGCAGCTCAGGAGCACGTGGGGGCGGTCGGTCATGGCAGTACCATCGTGGCAGACCGCGACGGAGGGGAGAACGGCGTGTCGTACGTCGGCGACTCGGGGAAGATCAACGCCACCTACCGGCCCATCGGTGCGGTCGAGACACTCGTCCGGCCCACCGTCACCAACGCGTTCGTGGCCACGGGGTCGGTCACCAACGGGCAGTTCGGGCTGTTCCAGTACAACATGGCGCCGCGGGCGGGCGGCCCGGAAGCGCACTTCCACAAGACGTTCTCGGAGTCGTTCTACATCGTCGAGGGCACGGTCCGCCTGTTCGACGGCGAGCACTGGGTCGACACCTCAGCCGGCGACTTCCTCTACGTCCCGGAGGGCGGCATCCACGCCTTCCGCAACGAGAGCGACGCCCCGGCGTCGATGCTGATCCTGTTCGCGCCCGCCCCGCCGCGCGAGAACTACTTCCGCGAACTGGCCGAGCTGATCGACTCGAAACGCCAGCTCACCGCCGAGGAACGAGCGGAGTTCCTCGCGAAGCACGACCAGTACATGGTCTAAAGGCCTGTCTCGTAGATCATCGGGTGAAGCCCCGCGCCGACTGCGCCGACCACCGGAACCTCAGGGGACCGTGACGGCACCCAGCCACCATCCACCTCGATACCCGCACTTCCGCTGGGACGCAACGCACACTTTAAATCCCGGGGAGGCGGACTAGAACCTCAGGGGACCGTGACGGCACCCAGCCACCACCCACCCCGACACCCGCACCATTCCCTGGGACGCAACGCACACTTTGAAATCCCGGGGAGGCGGACTAGTCCTGCGCCGACTGCCGGAACCTCAGGGGACCGTGACGGCACCCAGCCACCACCCACCCCGATACCCGCACTATTCGCTGGAACGCAACGCACACTTTGAAATCCCGGGGAGGCGGACTAGTGACGGCACCCAGCCACCATCCACGTCGATACCCGCACCATTCGCCGGGACGCAACGGACACTTTGAATCCCGGGGAGGCGGACTAGCTTGACACGCTGGCGAACATGCCGGGTTCGTAGGAACCCCCCTGTTGGTGCAGGATCACGGCGAGCCGGTTGGCCGCGTTGATCAGGGCGACCAGGGCGACCAGCGCGGCGATCTGGTCGTCGTCGTAGTGCTTGCGCGCCTGCGCCCAGGTCTCGTCGGACACGCCGTGGTGGGCGTCGGCGAGCCGGGTGCCCTCCTCGGTGAGCGCCAGCGCGGCCCGCTCGGCCTCGGTGAACACGGTGGACTCGCGCCAGGCGGCGACCAGGTTGAGCCGGACCGCGGTTTCACCCGCGGCCGCGGCATCCTTGGTGTGCATGTCGATGCACCAGCCGCAGCCGTTGATCTGGCTGGCGCGCAGCGACACCAGCTCCTGGGTGGCCTTCGGCAGTGACGATTGGTCGATCACCAGGGCGGCGTTGGCGAACCGCTTGGCGAACTTGACGCCGATCTCGTTGGTCATCAGGTCGATACGGGGTTCCATGACTTCGTCCTCACTCGTGGTGTCGCGTGCTGGCGCACTGAACGAACACGAGATGCCGGCGACCCGATCCGTGTGACAGCGCGGTTACGTGACGCGCGCCACCAGCAGGTGACTGCCTTGGCTACCGTCTGGGTGTCACAAAGCGGCGGGGCCCGGTGTCCGATGGGTGACACAGTCGAGAGCGAAGAGACAGGGAGCCCACCCATGGCCGGCACGTCGCAGACCGCCCCCGACGATCGCGGCGGGAGCACGGGCCAGAACGACCGCCCGGACCCCGCCACCGAGGCGTTCCTCACCCACCGCAACCTGCTGTTCACCGTCGCCTACGAGATGCTCGGCTCGGCCGCCGACGCGGAGGACGTCCTGCAGGAGACCTGGCTGCGGTGGGTGGGCGTCGACCTCGACACCGTGCGGAACCAGCGGGCGTACCTGGTCCGGATCACCACCCGCCAGGCGCTCACCCGGCTGCGCGCACTCGGCCGCCGCAGGGAGTCCTACGTCGGCCCCTGGCTGCCCGCGCCGCTGCTCACCGCGCCCGACGTGGCCGAGGACGCCGAGTTGGCCGACAGCGTCTCGATGGCGATGCTGCTGGTGCTGGAGACGCTCGCGCCGACCGAGCGGGCGGTGTTCGTGCTGCGCGAGGTGTTCGACGTCGGGTACGACGAGATCGCGGAAGCCGTCGACAAGAGCCCGGCCGCGGTCCGCCAGATCGCGCACCGGGCGCGGGCACATGTCGCGGCGCGCCGGCCGCGCGGGGTTGTCTCCCCGGCCGAGTCCCGGGACGCGCTCGAGGCGTTCCAACGGGCGGCCGACACGGGAGACCTGCAACGCCTGCTCGACATCCTCGCCCCGGACGTCGTCTTCATGGGTGACGGTGGCGGAGTCAAGCAGGCCGTGCTGCGGCCCGTCGTGGGAGCCGACAGCGTGGCCCGCGTGCTGGCCGCCGGGCTGAGCAGGATCGCCGCCACGGCGTCGCTGCAGCCGGCACAGGTCAATGGCTACCCGGCGCTGATTGTCCGGTTCGACGGCGAGATCGACACCGTCATCGCGGTGCGCATCGACGACGGCCTCGTCACCGGGCTCTACGCCGTGCGCAATCCCGAGAAGCTGTCGCACATGCAGCGGGAGACCACCCTGCGCCGCTGACGCGCGCCAAGCCCGGCTCCGCGAGCACGGCTTGGCTCGCTGGCTGGCATTGGCGCTGGGCCGTCACGCCGCGGGTCTTGCTGATCTTGTTGACATGCAAGTGTGCACTTGCCTATAGTCGCCGCGTGGCGGACGTGTTCAAGGCTCTTGCCGATCCGACCCGTCGTGCCATCCTCGACGAACTGCGGGACCGGAACGATCAGACGCTGTTCGAGCTGTGCACCCGGCTCGCGATGAAGCACGGGCTGAGCTCCTCTCGACAAGCAATCTCGCAGCATCTCGACGTCCTCGAGGAGGCCGGCTTGGTCACCACGAGGAGGGAAGGCCGGTACAAGTTCCATCGCCTCGACACGTCACCGCTGCGGGTCATCCTCGAGCGATGGCCGATCAACGACGGAAGGTAGGCAAATCGTGAAGATCAACATCACCAGCGTGTTCGTGGACGACCAGGACAAGGCGCTTCGCTTCTACACCGAGATCCTCGGTTTCGAAAAGAAGGACGAGGTCCCGCTGGGGGACGACCGCTGGCTCACGGTGGTGTCTCCACAGGAGCCAGAAGGGCCCGAACTGTTGCTCGAGCCGGACGGCCACCCCGCGGTGCGGCCCTTCAAGGAGGCGCTTGTCGCGGACGGGATCCCCGCCGCCTCGTTCGCGGTTGCCGATGTCTCAGCGGAAGCCGAGCGCCTGCAGGGGCTGGGAGTGAAGTTCACGCAGGAACCTCTGCCGATGGGACCCGTGGTGACCGCGGTCTTCGACGACACGTGCGGAAACCTCATCCAGATCGCCGCTCGTCAGTGACCACCCGGAATTTCGCCGGTCCGGGTGTCGATCTGGGGTCGCCCGGTTCGACGTACGGGTATGACTGACACCAGGACAGACCCGATCTCGACCACCAACCTCGACCGATACGGCTCCGCGGAGCTGCCGTGGAGCCGTCCGCGCGACGTCCTCGCCGGCGACACACCCGGGGCCGACCTGACGTTCTTCGTGGCGACCGTGCGGCCCGACGGACGGCCGCACTCGGCCGGTGTGGGCGCCGTGTGGGTGGACGGCGCGCTGTATTTCACGGGCGGCCCGGGCACCCGTAGGTCGCGCAACCTGGCGGCGAACCCGGCGTGCAGCGTGTCGGTGCGCTTGCGCGGCATCGACCTGGTGCTGGAGGGCGAGGCCCGCCGGGTCACCGACGCCGCCACGCTGGAGCGGGTGGCGGCCGTCTACCGCACGGGCGGCTGGCCGGCTTCGGTGGAGGGCGACGCGCTCACCGCCCCGTACAGCGCGCCCAGCGCGGGCCCCGCGCCCTGGCACCTGTACCGCCTCACGCTGCACACCGCCATCGGCGTGGGCTCCGCCGAGCCACACGGCGCCACCCGCTGGGACTTCGCCCACTGAACCAGCCGGCGCGAGCACGGCGACTCCGTCTCAGGGAGAGACTGTCCGACGCCGCAAGCACTCTCGTAGCCGCATAGCGGTCGACGAGCCGGCGCGGGCCGTGCGCGCTCAGCCGTCGGAAGGTTCGCGGCCGACGGGCTGAGCGCTCCTGGCGATGTTCGGTCGGCCCGTCAGGAGGGTCGGTCGATGGTGGGCACGGTCGTTGTCCGGGGCGGGCCGAACCAGCCGGAGAGCGCTTCGCGCAGCGCGGGCGCGGCGGTGTCGGCGGGTTCGTCGACGGTGGCGGCCCAGGCGATGTGGGCGTCCGGGCGGATCAGGAGGGCGTCGGCCGGCCGGTCCCCGGTTTTGCCGGTGTGGATGTCGACACGATGCCGCCAGTCCCGGGCGGCTTCGCGGAGGTCCGGGCGGTCGGCGAGGTCGAGGAGGATGGGCCGTGCGGGGTGCATGAGATCCGCGACGCTGGTTGTGCCCTCGTCGGTGTGCAGGGTGAGGTCGGGTGCGAAGGTGCCGGTCAAGGCGTGGTGGTTGGGGTTGGGCAGCGGGTAGCGGATGTCGGTGCCGGCGACGAAGGCTCCCATGCGGCGCAACGGCTGCTCGTCGGCGAGCAGTTCCAGGAAGACCTCCCGCAGCGCGTCGGCGGCTGGATCTTGTCCGCGCCGCAGCGCTACCTGGGCTTGGGTATGCAGCAGTGCCCGTGCGCCGGCGAGGTGGCGTTCGTGGTGGTAGGTGTCCACCAGGCCGGCCGGCGCCCAGCCGTGGATGTCGGCGGCCAGCTTCCAGGCAAGGTTGACCGTGTCGAGCATGCCGGCGTTGAGAGCTACGCCGGTGGCGGGGAAAAGGTGGGCCGCATCGCCGGCCAGCAGGATCCGCCCGGCACGGTATCGATCGGCCTGCCGAGCCTGAAAGGTGAAGCGCGACAGCCGAATCGGTTCTCCCAGCGGTAGCTTCGCGCCCAGCACGCGGCCGATGCTGTCCTGGAGCTCGGTCAGGGCCATCGGCACGTCGTCGTCGTATTCGCGGGACTCGTCCTCGGTGGTGTGGAGAAACAGAACCCCGGGGCTGTGCGACGAGATCGCGAACACTCCGCGATCCGTTCGGGTGTAACCCCAACGGATCCTGCCCACCCCGGAGACGTCGAAGTCGCCGTTGTCGAGCTGGGTCACCGAATCGGGCATGGTGACCTGGCCGAGCCGGTTGACCTCTGGATAGGTGGTGCCGGGGAACGGGATGCCGGCCAGGTCCCGGACCCGGCTGCGCGGGCCGTCGCAGCCCGCGAGGTATCGGGCGGTCACCCGGTACGGCCCAGCCGGGCCGCGCACGTCCGCGGTCACCGTGGCGTCGTCCTGGCTCACCCCGACCACCTCGTGTCCGCGGCGGAGGTCGGCGCCGAGTTCGCGGGCGCGTTCGTCGAGCAGGCGCTCGAGTCGCGGTTGTGGGAGCACCATCGCGTGCATCGGGGGATCTGCCAGGTGGGTGAAGTCCAGATGCACACCGCCCCACGGGAACCGGGGAGCCGGGCTGGGATCGGGGCTGGCTGCCGCGAAGCGTTCCAGCAGGCCTCGGTAGCGCAGCAGTTGCAGGATCTGCCCGCCGAGACCGCCGGCCTTCTCGGTCTCCCGGGGCTGCGGCTGCCGTTCCAGTACCAGCGGTCGCACTCCGGCCAGGCGCAGTTCACCGGCCAGCATCAGGCCGGTCGGGCCGGCGCCCACGATGATCACGTCGGCGTCCGTCACCGGCCACTCCCCACGCGGTCTTTCGTCGCGTCCCCGCGCGACCCGGTCGTCGACAACACACGCACTTCGCTACTCCCCATTTCCGCAGGTTCTGGCCTCGGCCGAGGATTCTGCGGCACGACCCGGGTCTTGCCGCAAGCCCCCCGGTGCGCTATAAGTTGAGAACGGGACGGGAGTAGGTATCCCTTTCCCCTTCATCGTCCGCTACAGACGGACATCCTCCTCGCGAAGCGGCGCCGCGCCGCGTACCACTGTGGTGGCTGGAGGAACCGCGCGAGCTCCACCTGGCCGACCGCACCCGAGCCGCGATCTTGGGACTACGGCAACGCCTCAGCCCGCTCGACGCGGCACTTGATCAACAACAGCCCGCGACCGATGAGTTTCGCCTTGCCGGTTGGTCGGTACTGGCGAGAGTCGTTCGCCGAGCCAGGAGGAGTGATGACGGTGACCGAGCCGAGCGGCCAGTACGTCTCGGAGTTCAGCGAGCCGGGCGGCACGGCCGTACCGTGGGCCGACGTCGAGCGGGTGTTGCGTGAGTCGGAGATGTTCTGGCTGTCCACCGTGCGCCGGGACGGGCGCCCGCACGTGGCACCGCTGCCCGCGATGTGGTTGGACGGCAAGCTGCACTTCTGCACCGGGGCGCACGAGCAGAAGGCCCGCAACATCGAGTCGAACCCGCGCTGCGTGCTCACCACCGGCTCGAGCGCCTACCGCTCGGGCCTTGACGTGGTCGTCGAGGGCACCGTGGCGCAGGTCGGTGACGAGCCGACGCTGACCCGGCTCGCGCAGCTGTGGCGGGACAAGCTCGACTGGCCGTTCGAGGTCGTCGACGGCCAGTTCCGCGACCCCGGCCCCGGTGACCACCGGGCACCCGTCTTCGCCGTGACACCGGCCAAGGTGCTGGCCTTCGCCAAGGCGCCGTACAGCCAGACCCGCTACACGTTCCAGGCATCCTGAGTCGCCGCCGAGGAGCTACGACAGGAGGTCTCTCGTCGCACGCTCCTGCCCATATGATGGCTGTGCAGTGTGGAACGGCGCTGTCCCACGGTCGTGAGGCGGGGAACAGATGACGGTTCGAGTAGTACGACGCCTGCTGACGCTGACGTGTGTGGTCCTGGTGACCGGGTCGTCGGGTGTCGCGCCCGCTGCCGCGGCCGGTGGCCCGGTCGACGTGACCGGCACCGTCGCCACTCGAAGCGCGCAAGCCCGGCAGAGTCTGATCGGGGCCGACGGGACGCCCTTGACCGGTGCGGGCGTCACGGTCGCGGTCATCGACACCGGGGTGGATCCGACCCATCCCTCCTTCCAGCTGACCGGGTCCACCAAGGTTGTGCGGAGCCTGGCGTCGACCGGGTGTGTGAACGTCGCGAGCACCGACACCTCGTGCATCGCCGACGTGTCCCCGTCGGTGGACACCGACGGGCTCACCGGCGGCCACGGCAGCTTCGTGTCCGGCATCGCGGCCGGGAACGGTCTCACCCTGACCGACGGGACACGTGTCGGGGGCGCGGCGCCCGGCGCCCGGCTGGTGGTGATCTCGGCAAGCGTGGCCCTGATCGGGGTCGCGAACGCGATGAGCTGGGTGCTGGCGCACCACCAGGCGCCCTGTGGTCCGGGTGTGCCCGTGTCGGTGTGTCCGCCCATCCGGGTGGTCAACAACTCCTGGGGAGCGTCCGACCCGACGATCATCAGCCTGCAGGAGCAGTTGGCCGCGGCCGGGGTGGTGACGGTGTGGGCCAACGGCAACCAGGGCGGCGACGGGTCCGTGGACCAGTCGAATCCGGCGGGTGAGGACCCCACGCCGGGCATTCTGTCCGCGGCGTCCTACGACGATCTGGGTGTGGGCACCACCGACGGCCGGATTTCCCCGACCTCGTCCCGGGGGGCCGCGTCGAGTCCGTCCACATGGCCGGACATCTCGGCGCCGGGCGTGAACATCGTCTCCTCGTGTCGGCCCGCGCACGTGATCTGCGCGCTGCTGGGCACCCGGTCGTACAACGGTCCGGGACCGGGCGACACCGGGACGTTCAACACGATGTCGGGCACCTCGTGGGCTGCCGCGGAGATCTCCGGGATCGTGGCGCAGCTGTTCCAGGCCGACCCGTCGGCGACCGCCGGTGACATCGAGAACGCGCTGAAGTCCACCGCACACAAGTACACCGACGGCGCGCCCTATCAAGCGGTCGGGCCGTACACGTCGAGCTTCGACAAGGGCACCGGCCTGGCCGACGCGTACGCCGCGGCACTCCACCTGTGTCCCGGCTGCGTCAGCCGCCGGTGAGGGTGTTGTCCGGCTCCACCGAACGGCTCAGTCGCCCATCCACGCGGTGGCCACGCAGGCCTCGTTGCCCTCGGCGTCGGCGAGGACCCACCATGCCGGCGCGTGCTCGTCGGTCACCAGGCGGCCGCCTGCGGCGATCGCCGCCGTGACGCGGGGCTCGGCCTGGTCGTGCGGGACCCAGACGTCGAGATGGAGCCGGTTGCGCTGCGGGCGCGGCGCGTCCATCTGGTTGAAGTAGACGACCGGCCCGCGCAGGTGCGGGTCGGTCAGCTCCTCCTCGGGGGTGTCGGCGCGGGGCTCGTAGCCGAGCACGGCACGCCAGAACGGCAGCACGTCGGGAATGACGAGCGCGTCGACCGAGACCACGAGGTTCTGCACGGCGGACGGGTCGGCCGCCACCCCCAGCTCGCGCGCGGCCGCCGAGATCTGCCGGGCCAGCTCGACGTCGCGCGTGCTCAGCCCCTCCGGTGCCGACACGAAGGTGAACATGCGCACGGTCACGCCCTCGGGCCGCACGTCCACGGCGGGGTGGCGGTCGTCGATCCCGGTCAGCTCGCTGATCGCGTGCACGAGCCGGGCGCCGGCCGCCAGGGACCCGGTGCGAAAGTACGTGCACGCTCCTTCGCCCACGATCCGCCAGTCCTCGACGCCGTCGGCCTCGTGGAACTGCCGGGGCGTGATCCGCTTGGCCGCCGTCACCGCGCGTCGCCTCCCTGCGCGAAGTCGACGCGCATGACCACGCGCCGGAGCGTGGGGTGGCTGACCTCCTCGAACCCGGCGTTCTCGAGGACCTGCCGGGCTCCCACGTGCAGCTCGCCCCAGGTGATCTCCTTGCCGGGCTCGGTGATCATCGGGTAGGCCTCGAGCGCCCGCGCGCCGCGCTCGCGGGCGAAGTCGATCGTCGCGGCGGCGAGCGGGTAGGTGAGGCCGCGACCGCGGTAGCCCTTGCGGACCACGAAGCAGGTCACCGCCCAGACGCCGGCGTCGTCCTTGTTCTCGGCCCGGCCGCTCCACGGGATGCGCGTGCCACGCAGCTTGGGATACGCGGTGCGCGGCTCGACCGCGACCCAGCCCGCCGGCTCGCCGTCGACGTAGGCCACCAGGCCGCTGGTGGTCGCGGCGTCCGGGTCGCCGCAGGCGGTCTGTTCCCGGAGCATCGCGGTCCGCTGCTCCTGCGTGGAGTCGCGCCACATCCAGCCGGCGAACTTGAGGCGCTGGCACTTGCACCGGCTCGGGTAGTCGGCGGTGCCGAAGATCGCGACGAGGTCGTCCCAGGACGCCTCGTTGGCGGGGACGATGGTCAGCTTCTCGGCCGGGATCGGCGTCTTCATGGTCGTCATCGTGGTCGTCATCGTGGTGCCCTCGGTCATGCGCGGCAGGGTAACCTCCATTCCGGACACTCTGCTTCCGGAATGCGGGATGCCATGAAACCCGACACGAGCCCCACCGCCCGGGCGCTGCTCGCGCTCGAGCTGGTCCAGAGCAGCCCGGGCATCACCGCGGACCGGCTCGCCGACAAGCTCGGCGTCACGGAGCGGGCCGCCCGGCGCTACGTCGGCATCCTGCGCGAGGCGGGCATCCCGATCGAGGCCGTCCGCGGGCCGCACGGCGGCTACCGCATCGGCCGCGGCCTCCGGCTACCGCCGCTGATGTTCAGCGCTGCCGAGGCCCTCGGCCTGGTCATGGCCGTGCTCGACGGCCACCACGACGCGAGCGATCCCACCGACCCGGTCGGCAGCGCGCTCGGCAAGATCATCCGGGCGCTGCCGGAGCCGGTGGCCGCCCAGGCCGAGACCGTCCGCCGCGCCACGGCACCCGCCCCCGACCGCGCCGCCGCCCGGCCCGATCCGCATACCGCGAGCACCCTCGTGCAGGCCAGCGCCAACCGCCAACGGGTGCGGCTCGGCTACCGCTCCGAGGCCGGCTCGGAGTGGACCCTCGAGGCCGACCCGTGGGCGGTCGTCGTCCGGCACGGCCGGTGGTACCTGCTGTGCCGGTCCGTTGCCAAGGATGCGGTGCGGGCGTACCGGATCGACCGGGTCCAGGAGGTGCGGATCCTCGACGACACGTTCAGCCCACCCGCCGACCTCGACCCGGTCGCCATGCTCGAGGAGCATCTGGGCATCGGCTGGGAGTACGACGTCGAGGTCATCGTCCACGCGCCCGCCGACACCCTGGCGCGCCGCGTCCCCCGCACCCTCGGCCGGCTCACGCCGCTCGACACCGAGACCACGCGCCTGGTCGGCAGCACCAGCAACCCCACGTGGTACGCCGAGCAGCTGGCGGCGATCCCGGCGTCGTACCGGATCGTGCGGTGCCCCGAGGTCCAGGAGGCCGCACGCCTGCTCGGCCGGCGACTGCTGGCCGCGGCGGAGAGTCCGCCTCCCTGACGAGGTCCGCGCCGGGTCACGAGGGGAACGGTTGGGCGGTCACCAGCCAGACGTGGCCGTCCGGGTCGGCGAAGGCGCCTGCGTAGCCCCACGGCTGGGTGCCGGGCGGGGTGACGATCTCGGCGCCTGCGGCGGTCGCCTTCGTCATGATGGCGTCGACCTCGGCCTCGGTGGTGGCCGGCAGGTTCAGCAGGCACTCGCTGGTGCCGGGCGGCGCGACCGGGCGGCCGCCGACGACCCAGCCGAAACCGCCGGTGGGGATCAACATCAGGTGCAGGCCGCCGGTCAGCGCGAACCGCAGCGGTTCCGGTACGCCGTCGTCCGCGAGCTCGCCGAACGGCGCGAACCCCAGCCCGTCCCGGTAGAACGCGTGCGAAACCGGTCGGTCGGCGATGGGCAGCGCGACG
The DNA here is from genome assembly GCF_036402745.1 of Actinophytocola sp. Classification (GTDB taxonomy): domain Bacteria; phylum Actinomycetota; class Actinomycetes; order Mycobacteriales; family Pseudonocardiaceae; genus Actinophytocola. Next base: position 11,698 of record NZ_DASWSJ010000194.1, read on the forward strand.
ATCATGGGTGCCATGGAAGCTCC
>NZ_DASWSJ010000195.1:0-18153 GCF_036402745.1 Actinophytocola sp.
GGGACGCCCGTGAGCGGGAGTGACGGAGCATTCGCCGTCTGGACCCGTGAGCGAGAGCCCCGTGAGCGGAGCGCCGGAGCGTTCGCCGTCTGGACTGACGAGCGCGCGCAGGCGCGTCAGCGCCGAGCACGTGAGGAGGGAAGACGGCGAGTAGCGCAGGAGCGGAGCGAACAATCCAACACAGGAAGCGCAGGCGCGCCAGCGCCGAGCATCGCACGGAGGAAGACGGCGAGTAGCGGAGGAGCGAAGCGAACCATCCAACACCGTGAGCGGGAGTGACGGAGCGTTCGCCGTCTGGACTGACGAGCGCGCGCAGGCGCGCCAGCGCCGAGCACGTGAGGAGGGAAGACGGCGAGTAGCGGAGACGCGAAGCGAACCATTGAACACTGAGAGTCCGCTGAGAGGTCGCGCAATATTTCTGCGTATCGCGGCATGCTTGGCGCATGAAGCCGCGGGTGCTGGTGGTCGACGATGAGCTCGGTGTGCGCAGGGCGCTGCAACGCGGGCTGGGGGCCGAGGGCATGGAGGTCGTCGTCGCGGGGGATGGGCCCAGTGCGCTGGACATCGCTCGCACGGGGGCGTTCGACGTGATCCTGCTGGACATCATGCTGCCGGGCCTGTCCGGCTACCGGGTGCTGCAGCAGCTGCGCGCCGAGGGCGTGAGCACGCCGGTGCTGCTGGTGTCGGCCAAGGACGGCGAGATCGACCAGGCCGACGGCCTCGACCTCGGCGCGGACGGCTACCTCGTCAAGCCCTTCTCCTTCGTCGTGCTCGTCGCGCAGGTGCGCGCGGTCCTGCGGCGCGGCGCGGGTGACGGCGCCGACCGGCGGCTGCGGGTCGGCGAGCTGCTGGTCGACCGCGCCATGCGGGAGGTGCGGTTCGCCGGCGCGGTCGTGCCGCTGTCGCCGCGGGAGTTCGCCGTGCTCGAGGTTCTCGTGAGCCGGGCCGGCGCGGTGGTCACCAAGGACGAGCTGCTGCGCACGGTGTGGGGCGACGAGCTCGCCGCCACCCGCAACGCGGTCGAGGTCTACGTCGGTTATCTGCGCCGCAAGTTGGACGCGGCGGGCGCGGGTGGGATCGTGCGTACCGTGCGTGGACACGGATACGTGGCGTCGAGCACCGAGCTGGACGCCGTGCTGGAACCCGGGCGCGGCCGTTGAGGGGTGCCCTCGGGCGGATCGTCGGCCGCGTGTGGCTGCGGCGGACGCTGCGGTTCCGGATAACGAGCGTCGCGACCGTGGTGACCTTGGTCGTGCTGCTGCTGCTTGCCGTCCAGACGAGCCGGCTCATCGGCCCGCTGCTGGTCAGCTCGGCGGACGCGCAGCTGCAGACCATCCTCGACGGGGCGGTGGCCAGCGTGGCGGCCGGCACCGCGCCGGACGACGGCCCGGTCGGCGTGCGCGTGCAGGTGCTCGACACCTCGGGCACCCCGGTGGACGGCACCCCGCGTCCACCGCTGGACGCGGCCGACATCCGCACGCTCAAGGCCGGCACGCCGGTGCTGCGGCTGAGTGAGAACCCGCCGCTGCGCTGGCTGGGCACGGTCGCGACGGGGCCGGACGGCTCGCAGCGGCTGGTGATCGTCGGCACCACGCTCACCGGGTACGTCCCCGCGCAGCATCGGGCGCTGAACTGGCTGGTGATCGCCGCGTTCCTCGGTTCGGCGGCGGCCGGCGTCGCGACGTGGTTCTCGGTGCGCTCGTCGCTGCGGCCGGTCGAACGGCTCCGCAGCGCGGCGACGGGCCTGCCCGCGGGCCGCCGGCTGCCGCTGCCCACCGCGCACGACGAGCTCCGCTCGCTGGCCGCCGCGCTCAACGGGCTGCTGGCCAGGCGCGACGAGGCGAGCGAGCGGCTGCGCCGGTTCACCGGCGACGCGGCGCACGAGCTGCGCTCGCCGGTCGCGTCGATCCGGGTCCAGGCCGAGGTCGCGGTGGCCAACCCCGATCCGGACTTCGCGCACGAGGTGCTGGCCGAGGTCGTGCACGAGTCCGAGCGCCTGTCCACGCTCGTCGAGGGCCTGCTGACGCTCGCCCGCTCCGATGCCGGCGAGCTGCCGCCCGCGGAGCCGGTCGACGTCGTGACCGCGGCCCGCGCGGCGGTGGAGCGCCAGCGCGACGGCGGCCCGGTGGTGGCGGTGCGCACGCCGAGCGGCGCGTGCTGGGTGCAGGCCGCGCCGGCGGAGGTCGACCTGGTGCTGGACAACCTGCTGCGCAACGCCTGCCGGCACGCGCGGGCGCAGGTCACGGTCACCGTGCTGCACCGCGCGTCGACGGTGTGGCTGCTGGTGGACGACGACGGGCACGGGGTCGCGGAGGAGCATCGGGAGCGCGTGTTCGACCGGTTCTACCGCGTGCAGGACGACCGGGCCCGCACGTCGGGCGGCTCGGGGCTGGGCCTCGCGCTGGTGGCCGAGGTCGTGCGGCGGCGCGGCGGCGCGGTGGCCGTCGGCGAGTCGCCCGAGGGGGGCGCGCGGTTCCAGGTGCGCTGGCGGGCGCTGGCCACATGACGCTGCTGCGGACGACCGTGCTGGTGGACGCGCCACCGAGGGTCGTGTCGGCCACCCTCACCGAGCGATCCCTGTTCGGCGACACCGGCGTGCTCGCACCCGGCGACGAGATCTCGTTCGCCCGCGGCCGCTTCCGGGTAGCGGAGACGACGGTGGACGGGCTGCGGCTGTTGCTCGCGGCCGGGCCGAGCCTGGAGCTGCACGTACGGCTCGCGCCGACCGCCGCCGGGGTGCTGGTGACGGTCACCGCGAGGTCGCGGGCGGCGTGGCCCGGCCTGGCGTTGCGGCGGCCGTTGCTCGACCTGCTGACCACCACCGCCCACCGGATCCGCGCGCGGGCCACGACGCTGGCGCGGGCCCGGGTCGTGGTCGGCGCCGCGATCGTGCGCGGGCGGGCGGTGCTCGCGCAGCAACGCGCCTACCCGGCCTCGGCCGCGGGCAGGTGGGAGCTGCCCGGCGGCCGGGTCGAACCCGTCGAGTCCGATGTGGACGCGGTGCGCCGGGAGTGCGTCGAGGAGCTCGGCGTCCACATCGGAGTTGGCGAGCCGATCGGCCCGGACGTGGCGCTGCCGAAGGACATGCTGCTGCGCGTGTACCGCGCCGAGCTCACCGAGCCCGACGCGGTACCGCATCCACATGATCATCAGGCGCTGCGCTGGCTCACCGCCGGCCGGCTCGGCACGGTCGAGTGGCTACCGGCCGACCGGGTGCTGCTCCCCGCCCTGCGCCGGCTCCTGCGCCCGGCCCCGCTAGCCGACCCCCGCCAGCCGCAGCGCGGTGGCCAGCCGGTGCGCCCCGCGCTCGGTGGCGACCGTGGCGCCGATCTTGCGGATCCGCTCCAGCTCGGCGGTGTCGCCCAGCAGTTCCCGGGTCCGCTCGCGTAACGGCCGCAGCTCGCCGACGACCGCTTCGGTGACGGCGTCCTTGACCTGGCCGTAGGAGCTGAACCCCGCGGCCACGTCCCGTACCGGCTTGTCCGTGCAGGCGGCGAGGATCTCCAGCAGGTTGGCAAGGCCTGGCTGTTCGTCCGGCCGGTACTCCATCCGCCCGAGGCCGTCGGTCACGGCGCGTTTGACCTTGCGCGCCAGCAGATCGGGCTCGTCCATGACGAACAGCACACCGGCCGCGTCCCGCGCGGACTTGTCCATCTTGCGCGACGGGTCGGACAAGTCGCGTACCCGCGCGGCCGCCGGCGGCGTAACCGCCTTGGGCACGACGAACGCCTCGCCGAACGAACCGTTGAACCGGCGCGCGAGCGCCCGCGCCAGCTCGACGTGCTGCGCCTGGTCGTCGCCGACGGGCACCTCGTCGGCACCCTGCAGCAGGATGTCCGCGGCCATGAGCACGGGATAGGTGAACAACCCCACCCGGACCGGCGTGGCGGCGAGCTCACGCGCGGCGCTCTTCTCCTTGAACTGCGTCATCCGAGCCGCCTCGCCGAACGAGCACGTGCACTCGAGCACCCAGGTCATCGGCCCGAGCTGAGCCAGCAGGTCGGACTGCACGAAAACCTGCTCGGGCTCGATCCCGGCGGCGACGAGCAGTGCGAGCATCTCCCGCGACCGGGCACGCAGCCGTTGCGGGTGGTACGGCGCGGTCATGCCGTGCAGATCGCTGACGAAGTACAGGTCTCCCGGGCGACCCTCACGCGCCCACCGTCGGATGGCGCCGAGGTAGTTGCCGAGAGTGGCGGGCCCGGACGGGGTGATCGCGGACAGGCGGGGCATGAGTCTCTCCTTCGCGGTTCGTTCACCCGCTCGCGGAGGCCTCCGGACACGACAAAGGCCGCCCGTGCGGGCGGCCTGTTTGTCTCAACGCATGCGCGTCACAGCCGCCGGTCGGCGGCCCGCCAGCTGAGACAAGTGACGTTGCGCATGAGATCAGTCTAGGGACTGAGGCCCGGGACGGGAATCGTCCGGTCGAGTCCCTCGAGCGTCCCAACGGGCGACCTCGACCAACAGGCGTAAGAGAGGCGCCCTGTTGGGCACAGGCCAAGAGACCGAAAACCCAGCTCGAGAGCCAACTGCGGGACTTGACAGTGCGGAATCCTTGAGCGAGCGGAGAACTCAGGCGGCCTTCTTCAGGTCGGCCTTGGCGCGCTTGAGAGCCAGCACAGGACACCTCGTGCACCGGTCGGAAGAGCGGCAGCACTTCTTCTTGACCTTGCCGGCTTTCATCAACTTTCGCACGGTGTCCGCGGGGGACTTACCGCCGTGCTTCTTGCCCACTGTGACTCCAACAGGCTCGAGAACAAGCTCGAAGACAGCTTAGGTTAAGCTTACCTTTGCCCTCTGCGCCAGTCCGGACCGCTATCCTTGAGATCGCCGCGACCATCTCTGCGCGCAACCAACGATGCCAATCCATGAATCAGGAGCACGCGCGTGCCTGCCACCGATACCGGGGCGCCTGCGATCGCCAGGACCGACCTCCGCAACGTCGCCATCGTGGCGCACGTCGACCACGGCAAGACCACGCTCGTCGATGCGATGCTGCGCCAGTCGGGGGCCTTCTCCGCCCGCGCCGCGCCGGTGGACCGCATCATGGACTCCGGTGAGCTGGAACGTGAGAAGGGCATCACGATCCTCGCCAAGAACACCGCCGTCCACCGGGTCACGCCCGACGGCCCGATCACCATCAACGTGATCGACACCCCGGGCCACGCGGACTTCGGCGGCGAGGTGGAGCGCGGCCTGTCGATGGTGGACGGCGTGCTGCTGCTGGTCGACGCGTCCGAGGGGCCGCTGCCGCAGACCCGCTTCGTCCTGCGCAAGACCCTGTCCGCCGGGCTGCCCGTCATGCTCGTGGTCAACAAGGTCGACCGGCAGGACGCCCGCATCGCCGAGGTCGTCTCCGAGACCCACGACCTCCTGCTCGACCTCGCCACCGAGCTCGACGAGATCGACGCCAACATCCTCGACCTGCCCGTGGTCTACGCCTCCGCACGCGCGGGCCGGGCCAGCCTCACCGCGCCCGCGGACGGCGGCCTGCCCGACAGCGAGAACCTCGACCCGCTCTTCGACACCCTGCTCGCGCACGTCCCGCCGCCCGCCGGCGACCCCGAGGCCCCGCTGCGCGCGCTGGTCACCAACCTCGACGCGTCCAGCTTCCTCGGCCGCATCGCGCTCTGCCGGGTCCACGCCGGCACCATCCGCAAGGGCCAGACCGTCGGCTGGTGCCGCGCGGACGGCAGCGTCACCAACGTCCGGATCACCGAGCTGCTGCTCACCGAGGCCCTCGAGCGCATCCCGGCCTCCCACGCCGAGGCCGGCGACATCGTGGCCATCGCCGGCATCCCCGACATCACCATCGGCGACACGCTCGCCGACCCCGACGACCCGGAGCCGCTGCCGCGCATCCACGTCGACGAGCCCGCGATCTCCGTCACCCTCGGCGTCAACACCTCGCCGCTGGCCGGCCGCGGCGGCGGCACCAAGCTCACCGCCCGGGTGCTGAAGAGCCGGCTGGACGCCGAGCTCGTCGGCAACGTGAGCGTGCGGATCCTGCCCACCGAGCGCCCCGACACGTGGGAGGTCCAGGGCCGCGGCGAGCTGGCGCTGGCCATCCTGGTCGAGACCATGCGCCGGGAGGGCTTCGAGCTCACCGTCGGCCGCCCCGAGGTCGTCACCCGCACCGTCGACGGCACCCTCTGCGAGCCGTTCGAGCGGCTCACGGTCGACGCCCCCGAGGAGTACCTCGGCGCCATCACCCAGCTTCTCGCCGCGCGCAAGGGCCGGCTCGAACACATGGGCGGGCACGGCACCGGCCGGGTCAAGGTCGAGTACGTCGTCCCCAGCCGCGGGCTCATCGGCTTCCGCACCGACTTCCTCACCGAGACCCGCGGCACCGGCATCGCCAACGCCATCTTCGAGGGCTACTTCCCCTGGGCCGGCCAGATCCGCGGCCGGCACTCGGGCTCGCTGGTCGCCGACCGGACCGGCTCGGTCACCGGCTACGCGCTGATCCAGCTGGCCGACCGCGGCACGTTCTTCGTGGAGCCCGGCGCGGACGTCTACCAGGGCATGGTCGTCGGCGAGAACCCGCGCGCCGAGGACCTCGACCTCAACGTCACACGCGAGAAGAAGCTCACCAACATGCGTGCGTCCACCGGCGACGAGCTCGAGCGGCTGGCCCGGCCACGCAGGCTCGTGCTCGAGGAGGCGCTCGAGTTCTGCGCCCCCGACGAGTGCGTCGAGGTGGCGCCCGAGGTCGTGCGGATCCGCAAGGTCGTCCTCGGCAGCGTCCAGCGCGCCCGCGAGCGCTCGCGGGCCAAGTCGCGGGACGCCTGAAGGAACCGCCCGGACCGTCCGCACGTCACCTGAGCGGTGACACTTGGGGGCCGTCTGAGAGGGTCGAGCCAGCACCAGGGGAGGTGACCGGCGTGACACCGAAGGCGCGATGGCTGTTGCCGCTGGTCTGCGTGGCCGTGGTCGGCGCCGCGCTGGCCGGCTGCACGCCCGCGCCCCGGTTCGTCGACACCCCGGTCACCAGCCCCGTGCCGGACACGGTCGACACCGGCGAGGTCGTCATCGGCGTCAGCACGCTCGCGGGCGGCTACAACCCGCACGACGTCGCCGACCAGTCGGCCATCACCACCGCGCTCTCCAACGTCCTGCTGCCCTCGGTGTTCCGGGCCGGCCCGGACGGCACCCCGCAGCTGGACCGCACGGTCATGAGCTCGGCCGGCGTCACCAGTGCCGACCCGTACACGGTCACCTACCAGATCCGCTCGGACGCGTCCTGGTCCGACGCCGCCCCGGTGGCCGCTGAGGACTTCGTCTACCTCTGGCAGCAGATCACCCGCAACCCCGGCACCATCGACGCGGCCGGCTACCGGCTCATCACCGACATCAACGCCCGCAACGCCGGCAAGGTCGTCGAGGTCGTGTTCAGCAAGCCCTACCCCGGCTGGCGCTCGCTGTTCTCGGGCCTGCTGCCCGCGCACCTGCTCAAGGACGCCCCCGGCGGCTGGTCGGGCGCGCTGCAGGGCAACTTCCCCGCCACCGCCGGCCCGTACGCGATCAAGACGCTGGACACCGACCGCGGCGAGGTCGTCCTCGAGCGCAGCGACCGGTACTGGGAGCAGCCCGCCACCCTCGACCGGATCGTCCTGCGCCGGGCCGACCAGACGGGTATCGGCGAGGCCCTCCAGGCGGGCCACGACCAGCTCGCGCTCGCCCGGACCGACTCGGTGGGCGCCAACCTGCTCGCCGACCTCGGCCCCACCGTCACCACCAAGCCCGTGCCCCGCCCGTCGGTCACCACGCTGACGCTGCGCCCCGACCGGCCCCAGCTCGGCAACCTCGCGGTCCGCCAGGCGGTCGTCGCGCTGCTCAACCGGGCTCAGCTGATCACCGTCGGCACCGGCAACGGCCCGGCCTCGGCGCTGCGGGCCGACGCCCAGGTGCTCGCCCCGACCTCGCCCGGCTACGCCCCGACCATCCCGGCCGCGCCCGCCCCCACCAGGGCCGCGCAGCTGCTGGGCCAGGCCGGTTACACCAGGACGACCGCGGGCTGGACCAAGAACGGCCAGCCGCTGCGCCTGGTCATCGGCGCCCCCGCGGAGCGCGAGGGCGCCCAGCGGGTCGCCGACGACGTGGCCCGCCAGCTCACCGCGGCCGGCATCGAGACCAAGGTCGTCACGCCGCCGGCCGACCAGCTCTACGCCCAGCTCTACGCGCAGGACACCAGCCAGAACGGCAGCGGCGGCGGCAGCCAGAGCGGGGCCGTGGACCTCGCGGTCGTCAGCCAGCCGGTCGGCGGCGACCAGGCAACGGTGCTCGCCACCAACTTCGGCTGCACCACGCCCGCGGACGGCGGGCAGCCGGTGCCCGCCAACCCGCTCGGCTTCTGCGACCCCGGCCTACAGGCCACTATGGACACCGCGCTGACCGGCGCACTCTCGGTCACCGACGCGCTCGCGGCGGTCGAGCCGCAACTCTGGCGGGCGGCGGTGTCGGTGCCGCTGTTCCAGGAGGCGGACACGCTCGCCGTCCGCCCGGAGGTGTCCGGGGTATCCGTCGGCCCACCGCTCGCTGGTCCGTTCGCCGGGGCCGCGTCCTGGCGTCGCTCCGCCGCCTGACCGCACATCGGCGTCCATTCGCGACCACGGGGTGGCAGGCACGCAGGAAAGGTTCCGGACATCTCGGCGCCACCGGACGGCCACGGTGATCACCCGTCGAAAGTAGGTTCTCACCTGCATTTAGTACCGTGCGGTAACCATTGAGTCGCGTGCCGCCACCACCGTGTCACCCTTTGGTCACGATCGCGCGCAGGTGCGTGACGACGGTTGTCGGAGTTCCTACCGTCCTGCAACGGTGCGTCGGCCAATTGGATCCGACGCGTCACAAGATCACCAGTGGGTGCTGATCAGATCGAGGTCCACGACGACGTGCGCTAGGAGCAGAAACCGCGGAGCGGACGGAGCTTTCCCCGACCCGCCCCCGCTGCGCGGTTTATCCCAGCTCCGTGCACGATGTGTCACGACAACACCGGGCGCACGCCCGTCAAGTGCGTGCTCGCTCATGGAGGAACTAACTTGATGAGGAACAAAGCAGCGTGGCTGCGGGCCGCCGCGGGCCTTACTGTCGCGACGCTCGTGCTCACGGCCTGCTCCCAGAAGGCGAACACCGGCTCGAGCAACAACGCGGGCGGTGGGGACGCGAAGCCGTCCTCAGGATGGCCGCAGACCGCTGAGCCCCAGATCAAGGACGGCAAGGTCGGCGGCACGTTCCGATTCGCCATCACCGAGCCGACCGCCATCGACCCCTACAACGCCCAGGAGTCCGAGGGCATCCTGGTCGCCCAGAACCTCTTCACGGGCCTGATCAAGGTTGCTCCTGACGGCACGCCCGAGCCGGGTGTGGCGGACAAGTGGACGAACAACTCCGACTGCACCGAGTGGACGTTCGACCTGAAGAAGGGGACGAAGTTCCACAACGGCGAGGAGGTCACCTCCGCGTCGTTCAAGCGGGGCTGGGAGCGCGTGGCCGCCAAGGCCTCGGCCTCCGAGGTGTCCTACCACCTGGCGGGCATCAAGGGCTTCGACGAGATGCAGGCGGGCACCGCGAACGCGATGTCCGGTGTGGACGCCTCCGACCCGAACAAGCTGGTCGTGAAGCTGGCCGAACCGAACTGTGAGTTCTTCCTCCGCACCAACCACCCGGTGTACAGCCCGGTGCCGAAGTCCGCTGGCAGCCCGTCGACGAACCCCGCGTTCGTCAACGCGCCGATCGGCAACGGGCCGTTCATGATGGACGGCAAGTGGGAGCACGACAAGGGCATCAAGCTCAAGCGGTTCGCCGACTACGGCGCCGGTAGCCCCGCCTACCTGGCGAACGTCGAGATCACCATCGCCGCCAACGGCAGCGACGACGAGTACGCCGGTTTCCAGAACGGCACGTTCGACTGGGCTCGCATGCCGACACCGGTCCTGAGCCAGGCTCGCTCCACCTACCAGCCGAAGGGCCAGTGGATCACCCGCAACACCAACGGCATGAACTACCTGCTGGTGATGGACACCAAGAAGCCGACGGACACTCCCGAGGCTCGCAAGGCGATCTCCATGGCGATCAACCGTGACGAGATCATCAACAGCATCTTCCAGGGCTCCCAGACCCCGGCGACCTCGTTCATCCCGCCGGTGTTCAAGGACGCGTTCCAGCCGAACATCTGCACGGCCTGCAAGTACGACCTCAAAGAGGCCAAGAAGCTCGCCAAGGAGGCCGGGCTCACCCCGGGCACCCAGCTGAACATGCAGTTCAACGTCGACGCGGGCCACGACGAGTGGATGGCCGCGGTCAAGGACCAGCTGGAGACGAACCTCGGTCTGAAGATCAACATGACCTCGGTTCCGTTCACCGACCTGCTGGACAACGAGCGTCAGCCGACCTCCACCGGCCTGTACCGCTCGGCGTGGGGCGCGGACTACCCGACCCCGGAGAACTACCTGACGCCGCTGCTGTCCACCTCCGCCATCGGCGCGGCCAGCCCGAGCGCCCCCGCGACGGGTGACAACAAGGGCCGCTACAGCAACTCGAAGTTCGACAGTCTGCTGGCCGAGGCCAAGGCCAACCCGGATGAGAAGGAGCGCACCAAGCTCTACCAGGAGGCCGAGAAGATCGCGATCGGTGACGACCTGGCGAACATCCCGCTGTGGAACCGTACCCAGCACCGTCTCGCGAACACCTCGAAGTACATCAACATGCGGATGGACTTCAACGAGAACCCCGACCTGTCGGTCATCAGCATCAAGTGAAGTAAGTAACCGTGGTGGCCGCGGCCCGCTCGCCGGGCCGCGGCCACCGCTACGGTTGAACCTGCAATTCTTCGATTCGAGGAAGCCGGCACCATCCAATGGGGAAGTTCGTAATCCGCAGGCTCGCCCAGGCCGTTCTGGTCGTGATCGCGGCGACGCTCGTGCTGTTCATCGGTCTGTTCGTGCTCGGGGACCCGTTCGCCTCAACAGGCGACAAGGTGGTACCACCGGAAACGCAGGCGATCCTGCGGGAGAAGTTCGGGCTCGACCAGTCCCTGCCCATGCAGTACCTGACCTACCTGGGAAACCTGTTCACCGGTGACCTGGGCATCGACTTCAACCAGCGCCGCCAGGTCTCGGAGATGATCGGCGACGCCCTGCCGGCGACGGCACGGCTGGCGCTGGTCGCGATCGTCCTCGACGTGATCATCGGCGTGGTCGCCGGCGTCATCGCCGCCGTGTGGCGCTACTCCTTCTGGGACGTGCTGGTCACCATCCTGACCACGCTCGCCATCGGCATCCCGGTCTTCGTGATCGGCATCTGGCTGCGCCAGACGGTGTCCGGCGTGTGGATCTTCCCCGGCGTGCCGAGATCGTTCACCCAAGTGGTGCCGTGGTACCAGGAAGTGCTGCTACCGGCGTTCACCCTGGCCATCGTCGACGCGGCCTTCATCGCCCGCCTCATGCGTGGCTCGATGCTCGAGGTCCTGCGTGCCGACTACATCCGCACCGCGCGTGCGAAGGGTCTCGGCGAGCGAACCGTGATCATGAAGCACGCGTTCCGAAACTCGATCATTCCCGTGGTGACCTACGTCGGCATCAGCATCGGTGTGTTGATGGGTGGCGCGCTCATCACGGAGACCTTGTTCCAGTACCACGGCGTCGGGTTCCTGCTGGTCAACTCGATCCGCCAGAACAACAACCCGGTGATCATGGCGCTCGTGACGTTCGCGGTGCTGATATACGTGCTCCTCAGCATGGTCGTCGACGTCCTGTACGCGTATCTCGATCCACGGATCCGGCTGAGCTAGGCGAGGTAAACAACCGTGACCACCACACCCGATCCGGCCGACCTGAGCATGCCCGCACAGGCGTTGCTCGTCGAGCCGGCGGATCACCCGGAACCAGAGACGGAAGGCCCGACGAGGACCACCACGGTCTCGAGAGGGCAGTTCGCCGACATGTGGCGGCGGTTCCGGCGCAACAAGCTGGCCATGATCGGCCTGGGCGCCGTCATCGTTCTCGTGGTGCTGGCCCTGCTGCAACCGGTTATCTCGCCGTACGACCCGTACGACCAGAACCTGCTGAACACGCTGCAGACGCCGGACGCCGCGCACTGGTTCGGCACCGACATCCTGGGCCGGGACCTGTTCTCGGGCATGCTCTACGGCCTTCAGCTCGCGCTGATCGTGGGCGTGGCCACGATGCTCGGCTCGATGTTCCTCGGCGTCGCGCTCGGCGCGCTCGCCGGCTACCGCGGCCGGTTCACGGACGGCCTGGTCATGCGGATCACCGACATCTTCCTGGCCTTCCCGTACCTGATCGGCGCGATCCTGGTGGTCCGGACGTTCGGCTCCGGGGTCATCCAGGTGATCATCGCCCTGGTGATCCTCGGCTGGCCGACCGCGGCCCGGCTGATGCGCGGCCAGATTCTGGCCCTGCGCGAGTCGGAGTACGTCGAGGCGGCGCGCTCGATCGGCGCCTCGGACACCCGCATCGTGATCAGGCACATCCTGCCCAACGCGATCCAGCCGGTGTTCATCTACTCGTTCACCAGCATCGGCGTCGCGGTGGTCGCGATGGCCTCGCTGGCCTACCTCGGCGTCGGCGTGCCGTCGGACACCCCGGAGTGGGGCCGGCTGATCAACCAGGGCATCGAGCAGGTCCAGGTCGCCGGCAAGGACTACCTGTGGATGTTCCCGAGCGGTGCGATCTGCGTGACCACCCTCGCGTTCGCGTTCGTGGCCGACGGCCTGCGTGACGCGCTAGACCCGAAGCTGCGATAAGAGGAGAACCCAGAACATGAGCAGCGCTGCGGAGATCGACCTCGAGGGCCCACCTGCGCCCTTGCTCGAGGTCCGCGACCTGCGGGTGCACTTCAAGACCGACTACGGCGTGGTCAAGGCCGTGGACGGGGTGTCCTGGCACGTCAACGAGGGCGAGACGCTCGCCATCGTGGGTGAGTCCGGCTCCGGGAAGTCGGTGTCCGCGATGACCATCCTCGGCCTGGTGCCGAGCCCGCCCGCGACGTTCCCGAGCGGGGACATCCTCCTGCGTGGCCGGTCGCTGATGAAGATGTCCGAGAAGCAGCAGCGGAAACTCCGCGGCAGCCAGATCGCGATGATCTTCCAGGACCCGCTGACCGCGCTGAACCCGGTGTTCAAGGTCGGCGACCAGATCGCCGAGATGGTCCGCGTCCACCAGGACGTGTCCAAGCACACCGCCAAGAAGCGAGCGCTGGACCTGCTCGGCGAGGTCGGCATCCCGAACCCGGCGGTGCGGCTGAACCAGTACCCGCACGAGTTCTCCGGCGGCATGCGCCAGCGCGCGATGATCGCGATGGCGCTCGCCAACGACCCGCACGTGCTGCTGGCCGACGAGCCGACCACCGCGCTGGACGTGACCGTGCAGGCCCAGATCATGGCGCTGCTGGTGAAGCTGCAGCAGGACCGCAACACCGCGATCGTGCTGATCACGCACGACCTCGGGGTGGTCGCGAGCCACGCGGACCGGATCAACGTCATGTACGCCGGGCGAATCGTGGAGAGCGGCACCGCGGACGACATCTTCTACGAGCCGCGGCACGCCTACACCTTCGGCCTGCTGTCCAGCCTGCCGAGGATGGACAAGAGCCGGCAGGAGCGGCTGGTGCCGATCAAGGGCATCCCGCCGAGCCTGGCGAGGGTGCCGCAGGGCTGCCCGTTCCACCCCCGCTGCGCGTTCACGACCGACGAGTGCCTGACGGCGGTACCACCGCTCGTGCAGGTCGGCTCCGAGGGGCACCGGGCGGCGTGCGTGCACAGTGACCGGGTCGCGATGGCCCAGGACGAGAGGGTTGCCCAATGACGCAGGGGTCCGAACCCCAGCAGGGCGGGGTCGGCACGGTCGAACCGGCCCAGCGGCCGATGCTCGAGGTGGACGATCTCGTCAAGCACTTCCCCATCCGCAGCGGGGTGTTCATCAAGCGCACCGTCGGCCAGGTGAAGGCCGTCGACGGCGTGTCGCTCCACGTCGGCAAGGGACAGACGGTGGCGCTCGTCGGCGAGTCCGGCTGGGGCAAGTCCACCACCGCGCGGGCGATCCTGCGGCTGGTCGAGCCGACGAGCGGCCGGATCGCCCTCGACGGTCTCGAGATCAGCAAGCTGGGCAAGGACAAGCTGCGCAAGGCCCGCCGGGACATGCAGATCGTGTTCCAGGACCCGTACGCGTCGCTGAACCCGCGCATGACGATCCGGCAGATCCTGTCGGAGAAGTACCAGCTGCTCGGCGCCGAGACGACCAAGTCGACGATCAGCGACCTGCTCGACACGGTCGGTCTGGCCGAGGAGTACGCGGACCGCTACCCGCACGAGTTCTCCGGCGGGCAGCGCCAGCGCATCGGCATCGCCCGGGCCATCGCGATGAACCCGAAGTTCATCGTGCTGGACGAACCGGTGTCCGCGCTGGACGTGTCGATCCAGGCGCAGATCGTCAACCTGCTGGAGGACCTGCAGGACGAGCTGGGCCTGACGTACCTGTTCATCGCGCACGACCTGTCCGTGGTCCGGCACATCGCCGACCGCGTGGCGGTGATGTACCTGGGCAAGGTCGTGGAGATCGCGGACCGGGACGACCTGTTCGACCGGCCGCACCACCCGTACACCCAGGCCCTCATCTCGGCGGTCCCGATCCCCGACCCGCGACTCGAGCGCCAGCGCGAGCGCATCGTCCTCCGTGGCGACGTCCCGAACCCGGCCAACCCGCCGTCGGGCTGCCGGTTCCGGACCCGCTGCTGGAAGTTCGAACAACTCTCGGAGAGCGACGCGCGCCGCTGCATAGAGGAGCCACCCCCGCTCTACGACGTGACGGGGAGCCCGGGCCACGAGGCGGCCTGCCACTACGCGTCCCTCCGCGAAGTGGTACGCGCCTGACCCTGGCTGCTGGCTCGCTGTCTTGCTAGCAGCGGGATCGCTGGCTGGACCACGCGGGGCCTGATCGCCGTCCCTGGACGCCCGATCAGGCCCCGCTTCGTGTTCCCGCGGCGCCATGGCCGGCGTGACATCGCCCGCCCACCCCGGCTGCCCTGCCCCTCCGCGCCCCGGCGACCCGCTGTGTTCGCCCGCGCCCGGCCCCGCCCTCATCGCGAGTTGTCCACAACCCGCCCACTTGTCCACAAGTCGATCTTGTACCCCCCTTTTGCCGGTACCCACCGATAGACTGGCGTTGAGGGGTGCCCCCGGAGTGGGTGGGGGCGTGCGTTTCTTGCGTTCCGCACGCGCGCGAGTACGCGGTGCTACGAGCTTGGGCAACGCTCTGACGAGGGGTTTTCGCCCTCAGCGGCAAAGCTCGCCGAACCGATCTTGCGGGGTCCGGGCGTGGGATAGGTTGTCCCGTGAGCGCCGCGTGAGCCCACGCCGCGGGCGACCCCGAGACGGGGTTCGCGCTCGTCATATTCTCTGCGCGTACCTCGATCCGCCGCTGCGGGTCGACTGACCAGACTGGACCATCCGATGACGCTCTCCGCCGCGCCACGGCTGCTGCTCGTGCACGCACACCCGGACGACGAGAGTCTCTGGACCGGCGGCACGATCGCGCGCTACGCCGCCGCCGGCGTCCAGGTCACGCTCGTCACCTGCACGCTTGGCGAGGAGGGCGAGATCATCCCCGAGTCGCTGCGCGAGCTCGCCGCCGACTGCGCCGACCAGCTCGGCGGCTACCGGATCGGCGAGCTGCGCTCCGCGTGCGCCGCGCTCGGCGTGTCCGACCACCGCTGGCTCGGCGGCCCAGGCCGGTGGCGCGACTCCGGCATGGCGGGCGTCGCCGCCAACGCGCACCCGCGGGCGTTCGCCGGCGGGGACCTCGACGAGCAGGCCGCCGCCCTGGCCGCGGTCCTCGACGACGTGCGGCCGCAGGTCGTCGTCAGCTACGGGCCCGACGGCGGCTACGGCCACCCCGACCACATCCGCGCGCACGACATCACGATGGCCGCCTGCGCCAAGGCCGACGACGTGGCCCGCGTCTTCCACGCGGTCACCTCCCAGCAGGCCACCGAGAACGGCATCGAGGCGCTCGCGCAGGCGCCGGACCTGCCCTACCGGCTGCCGGCCCCGGGCGAGCTGCCGGTCACCGACGACTCGCGGATCACCACCACCGTCTCGATAGCCGACGTCGTCTCGGTCAAGCTCCGCGCCCTGCGCGCGCACTCCACCCAGGTCAGCGTGTGGCAGTCGGCCGAGGGCGCCACCTGCTACGCGCTGTCCAACGGCATCGCGCAGCCGATCCCGGCCGCGGAGTTCTACGTGCTCGCCGGCGGCGATCCCGAGGGCGTCGAGACGGACCTGTTCGGGGGGCTCTAGATGGCCGGGCGGGACCGGGTGCTGCTCGTCGTGCTGATGCTCGACGCGATCGTGCTCGCCGTGGTGGAGCTGCTCTTCCTGCCCCTGGCGTTCGACGGCTACCTGCTGCCCAACCTCGACGGATTCCCGCTGCCGCTGATGCCGGTCCTGGCCGCGGTGACCACCCCGTGGCTGGTCGCGACCGCCGGCAAGCTCTCGCCCAGGCTGGCGGTCGCGGCCGCCCCGCTGCTGGCGTGGATCGTCGCCATCGCCTGGTTCGGGATGTTCGGGCCCGGCGGCGACCTGTTGCTCACCGCGGACTGGCGCTCGCTGCTGTTGTTCGCCGGCGGCGCCCTGCCAGCTGCCGTGGTGCTTGGCAAGGTGCTTGCCACCACACTGGGTCCCACCACCTGAGAGAGCGCTGGAGCCGAGGGGGATACTAGCGGCAGCCGGTAGCCTCCGCGTGCAGGCGAATCTCAACAGGAAGAAGCAGGAGAACGCAGTGACTTATGTGATCGCCGAGCCCTGCATCGATTTGCTCGACAAAGCATGCATCGAAGAGTGCCCGGTTGACTGCATCTACGAAGGCGAACGCATGCTCTACATCCACCCCGACGAGTGCGTGGACTGTGGTGCCTGTGAGCCTGTGTGCCCGGTGGAAGCCATCTACTACGAGGACGACGTCCCCGACCAGTGGAAGGAATACACCAAGGCCAACGTGGACTTCTTCGACGAGCTGGGCTCGCCCGGCGGTGCGGCCAAGGTCGGCAAGGTCCCGGCGGATCCGCAGTGGATCAAGGACCTGCCGCCCGTCCAGCACGACGAGTGACACGCGCGCTCCCGTCCTTCCCCTGGGACTCGCTGGCCGAGGTCACCGCGCGGGCGCGGGCACACCCGGACGGCGTGGTCGACCTGTCGGTCGGCACGCCGGTCGATCCGGTGCCCCAGCTCGTCCAGGATGCGTTGACCTCGGCCGCGGCCGCTCCCGGCTACCCGACCACGCACGGCACTCCTGAGCTGCGCAGGGCCGTCGTGGACGCCCTCGCACGCCGGCACGGCGTGGTGGGCCTCGACCCCGACGCCGTGCTGCCCACGATCGGGTCCAAGGAGCTCGTCGCCTGGCTGCCGACGCTGCTCGGCCTCGGCCCGGACGACCTCATGGTGATCCCGGCGCTGTCCTACCCCACGTACGAGGTCGGCGCCCAGCTGGCCGGCGTCCCGGTGCTGCGATCCGACGGCGTCGTCGCGGCCGGGCCCGCGCGGCCGGCTCTCGTGTGGCTCAACTCCCCCTCGAACCCGACGGGCCAGGTGCTGCCGCCCGAGCACCTGCGCAAGGTGGTCGAGTGGGCCCGGGAGCGCGGCACGGTCGTGGTGTCCGACGAGTGCTACCTGACCCTCGGCTGGGACGCCTCGCCGACGTCGGTGCTGCACCCGGACGTGTGTGGCGGCTCGTTCGACGGCGTGCTCGCGGTCCACTCGCTGTCCAAGTCGTCCAGCCTCGCCGGCTACCGCGCCGGCTTCGTGACCGGCGACCCGGCGATCGTGGCCCGCCTCCTCGCGACCCGCCGGCACGCCGGCATGATCGTCCCCCGTCCGGTCCAGGCCGCGATGACCGCCGCCCTCACCGACGACGAGCACGTGGCGGCGCAGCGGACCCGCTTCGCCGCCCGCCGCACCGTCCTCCGCGACGCGTTGGTGGGGGCAGGTTTCCGGATCGACCACTCCACGGCGGGCCTGTATCTCTGGGCCACCCGCGACGAGCCCGCCTGGGACACCGTGGCGTGGCTGGGCGAACGCGGCATCCTGGTGGCCCCAGGCACCTTCTACGGCCCGACGGGCGACCGCCACATCCGAGTAGC